>JAHECW010000096.1 GCA_024641545.1 Acidobacteriota bacterium | reverse complement strand
TCGGCCGACGAGATCGCCGCCGAGCTGGCAAACCCCAATACGGTGCTCGGATCACTGAGCTTCAACCTCGACCAGATCTTCTACGGCGGGGATCTTCCTGAGGCTGGCGACCAGAGCGCCACCCGCTTGACCTTCCAACCGTCTCTGCCCTATCCGATCGCGCAAGACTTGAACTTCTTTCTCCGCCCGGCGGTTCCAGTCGTCATCACTCAAGACGTACCGGTGGGCAACGGGTTCGACGAGCGCAGCTTCGAGTTGGGGGACATCTCCTTTGACGCTGCTGTCGGCAAGACACTCTCCGGCGGAATAATCCTGATCGGCGGCCTGGTCGGGACCTTGCCGACCGCCACCGACGAGGCTCTCGGCCTGGACCAGTGGCTGCTGGGTCCCGAAGTGGCTTTCGCCGTGGCCAAGAAGTGGGGTGTGCTCGGGCTGTTGGTGACCCACCAGTGGGACGTGGCTGGCGAGGGCAGCTTCGGCACCTCGATCACGGGCGGTCAGTACTTCTACACCTTCCAGCTCACGAACGGTTGGCAGATCTCGTCGTCTCCGACCTTCTCGTACAACCACAACGCCGAAGGCGGCCAGCGCTGGACCCTTCCGGTCGGCTTCGGGGTGAGCAAGACAACGGTCCTGGGCAGCACGCCCTGGAAATTCGCACTCCAGTACTGGCACTATCTTGAACGACCGGATGCCTTCGGCCCGAACGCCCAGATCCGCTTCACCGTCACCCCGGTCGTTCCGCTACCGTGGGGGACTAAGTGATCTCGTGGAGCACAGGAGAAGGACGCTTGGCAGGACACAGAACATGGAAGAACCCTCGGGCTCGCCAGGAAAATCATGACGGATGAGAAGTCAACAAGAACAATCTGAAGTGTACGGAAATGAAAGGACATGCTGAGATGAAGATCATTACAAAGTTTTTGGGTTGTATGGTTGTTGTATTGGCGCTGACCGTGGCGGTTCAAGCCGCCGACTACGACCTGGTGATCCTCAACGGCCGGGTCATGGACCCGGAGACGATGTTCGATAGTGTCGCCAACGTCGGCGTCAAGGATGGCCAAATCGCCGTCATCACACAGAAGAAGATCACCGGGAAGGAAACGATCGATGCTGCCGGGCTGGTCGTAGCGCCGGGATTCATCGATGGACATCAACACTGCATCGAACCCTATGCGTACCGGTTGATGCTCCGCGACGGTCGTACCACTATCATGGACCTGGAAGTCGGCGTGCACGGCCCGAAGCTCGGTGAGTGGTACAAACGCCGTGAAGGAAACGCGTCGGTTAATTTTGGAGCGTCGGTCTCTCACGAATTTGCCCGTGCTGAGATTCTTGATGGCTTTACGGAATGGAAAACTTTCTACTCTTCTGATGGTATTCACTCGCGTGTCAAGCAGGGATGGTCAATAACCCGGCCCACCCTTGAGCAGGGCAATCAGATCCTTGCCATGGTTGACGAAGGCTTACAGCAGGGAGGAATTGGAATTGGCTCTACCCTTGGATACATGCGAGAAGGGGTATCAGCGCGCGAGGTGTTCGAGATGCAAAAGCTTAGCGGGCTTTATGGCCGCAGTATTGATATGCACTTCCGTTATACCCCTGGTGATGATGTTGGTGAAACCAATGGCATCCAGGAAATGCTGGCCAACGCCGCCGCTTTAAAATCACCTGCTATCGCTGCCCATTTCAATAATCCTGGATACAACCTGGTGCATGAACTTTTGGTGAGAATGCGTGAACAAGGGTACAACGTCTGGGGCGAAATCTATCCATACAATGCAGGATCCACGGCCCTGAATGCAGTGTTTCTTGAACCCGAAGTCTGGGTAAATACCCTTGGCAATAAATACGAAGAGACGATTCAGGATGTGGCAACCGGTGAGTTCTACACCCAGCAAACGCGTGAGGAGATGCTTAAAAAAGAACCTACGCGCATTGTGCTTGTGCATAAGTGCCCAGAAGAGTGGGTTAAAGAATGGGTAAAGTTGCCGGGCGTTGCTATCGGCAGTGACGGCATGCCATTGTTTCCCGATGACGGTCTGACCTGGGGCACCCCGTACGAAGATTTTCCCAACACTCACCCGCGTTTCGCCGGAAGTTTTGCCAAAGTACTTCGGCTGGCCAGGGAAAACAATGTCCCCTTGATGCAAGCCGTATCGATGACCAGTTACAATTATGCCAAGCCACTGGGCAAAATGGGCTTGAAAGCCATGCAGGTCCGTGGCCGCATGCAGGTAGGCATGGTAGCCGATATCACAATTTTCGATCCCCAAACCGTCACCGACAATGCGACCTATGCAAAAGGTACGCTGCCGTCTAGCGGAATTCTCCACGTCCTGGTTAACGGGACAATTGTCATGAAAGACCAGGAACCTCTGGAAGGGGTGAATCCCGGACAGCCAATCCGTTTCGAGACTGTTGCGAGCCGGTTCGAGCCTCTCGACGAGTCTCTCTGGAAGAAAGGTTTCTATGCCTCCCCTGTCGATTTTGGCGGCGGCGTGCCCGGCTCACAGCCTGACATGATAGAAAGCGCCCTCGAACAGGTCGAAGTACACTGACACCGGGATCGAGAGATGTGCAATGCATTCCAGCGGGCGGTGTCGGCTTTCCGCTGCATCAGTCAACCCCGGCCAGCCGATCAGGTTTGCACCACAAGAACGGGGCCGGTTCGTGCCGCCCCATCTAGATTCATGGAGGAACACCTTCCTGGTTTCTCCAGTGGAATTCGGCGAGACCGGGGAGCAACACCTTCACTGAAGTAGCGATGAGTCAGGGGAGCCAACGGGCAGGTTGCCAGCACCTTCCGGATGAGCTGGCAACCGCCCGTTTCATCGCCGCCAAAGTCACCAGGCAGAGGGAAGAAACAGAGGATTGCCACGGTTGTCGACCTCTTTCAAGCACTTCTGAGTCAGGCCACGCGAAGCCAGGCTTGGATCGCGGCAAGGGAGCTTGAAGATGCCGGGGAATCCGCTGACGGTGAACTTCCGGATTTCCTGGCGCCGATGGGTGTTGATGTGGTGATGGTAGTTGGCGGAGTCTCCGCCACTCCGCACAACGTCGTGCGAATCGAAGGAGAAGACAACAAATGAAGTCGAATCGACGTCACGGCACACTTCTGAGACTCGCGATGGCAATCCTCCTGATCCTGGGAATGCCGTTGCTCGTCTTCGGCAGCGGCGAGGAGGATCTCGCGGCGCTCCGCCGTCAGGTCGCGGCACAGCAGCAGAAGCTGGCGGAGCAGGCCGAGGCGCTGCGCCAGCAGCAGGAGGCCATCGATGTTCAGATGCAAGAGCTCGCAATCCTCGCGGAGAAACTGGCAATGGTTGCTGAAGCGCCGCAGGAGGCGCCCGCCGCGGTACCCACTGTGGCGACCAAAGAGGTGCCGAGGGACCCGGTCGGCGATCTCAATGCCGACGCCGTGGCCGCCGGCGACTTTCCGGGCTCCATCAGGATTCCCGGCACGCGCAACCTGTCTTTGGCCATCGGCGGATTCGTGAAGACTGTCGCCATCGCCGACTCCGACCTGGAGGGGACGGGCGCCACCTTCCTCCCGGCATCGATCGGGAACTCGCGGCCCGACGATGACGGCAACTTCAGCATCGACGCGACCCTCACGCGTCTCAACCTCGATGCCCGCTCGCCCACTCCGAAGGGCAGCATACGTGGCTACATCGAATGGGACTTGAACGCGCCGAACAACGGCTCGCCGAGCTTCAACCTTCGTCACGCCTACGGCGAGTGGCAGGCTCCCCACGGCATCCTGACCCTGGGGCACACGTGGTCGACCTTGATGGACCTGCAGATCCTCCCGGAAGGGCTCACTGAGCCGACCGTGAGCGGCGCCATCTTCCAGCGCCAGGCCCAGCTGCGCTGGAGTCAACCGGTCTCCGATCGCTTGCGCGTCGATCTCGCTCTTGAAGACCCCAGCAATCGCGACGTGATCACTGGAGAGCCGATTCTGGTACAGCCACGCCTGCCGGACGTAGTTGGCGCCGGTCAGTGGGACTGGGCGGATCGGGGCCACGTGCGAGTAGCGGGGATTCTGCGGTACATCGAGATCGGGGATGAATCAAGCACGGGATGGGGCCTTTCTACTGGAGCTCACCTCAACCTGATGGGCAAAGACAAGCTCGCCGTTTCCGCCAGCTACGGCAAGGGGATCGGGCGCTATCTGCTGGGACTGCCTGGCACCGCCGGCGCCTTTGTCGACCCGGTCGACGGCGGGCTGACGCTGCTCGGGGGCTGGGGGGTCTTGGCCACGTACCGCCACTACTGGTCGGAAGGCACCCGCTCGACATTCGCTCTCGGACAGGCGCAACTCGAGATCGTCGATGGCGCTCCGACCGACGCCTTCCGTCGCTCGCGCTTCGGCTTTTTCAACCTGATGAAGAGCGTATTGCCATATCTGACGATCGGCCTCGAGTACCAATACGGCGTCCGCGAGGAGGTGAACGGTGACTCGAAGGACAATCACCGCCTGATCTTCGGGATGCAGGTGTTTTGATCGAGCAGCACTCAAACACAACGCTCGGGCCGCTGATCAGTTTCTTCGTCAACGCTCCATCGCTCTACCGCGCGCTCTTCCCGCGATGTAGCCGGCTGCGAACGGCAGGCCGAGCACCACCGCAGCGAGCTCCGGGCTGTTTTTCGCGAGCTGGTCGATGTTGGCGAGACCAGCGTCAAGACGCTCGAGCGACGAGCGCAGCTCGGCGAATTCCTCCGCACATTCGTTCAGGGTCAGCTCGGTGTGCCGGCGCAGGGCGTCGGGTATCTGCTCGTCGATCGCCGGCTCGGCCCCTGGTTGCATGTTGATTATCGATGACGACGAGGCGCCTGGCCATACGAGGTCGTCACATCAGCAGGAACCGCCTGGCCACGATTCGGGTCACCAACCGGCGCCGACGGTGACCAGTGGCGCGCCTTGGCCACCACCGCTCTCGGTCAGCGACAGCAGGATCAGCAGAAATGAAAGCGTGCGCTTGGAAGGCACGTCGCCGTCATCGACCCAGAACCACCGCTCACGGTAGCGAACAGACACGAACGGGCTCTCCGGTTCGTCTTCCGAGGAGTGAATCCTGACGTGCGGCATGAACTGTGGCGTCGTCATTTCGGGACTCGGGTCAGTGCGCCCAGCTGCGACGTCTTCTGGCGGCACGTCCACCCCGGCCGAGAGTTCGATCATGATGTCCAGCATCGACCTGGTCAGGAGGGCTATTTCGCTGCCGTCGGCGGCGGTTGGTCCGAACACCAGGGCGAATTCTCTTTGGCCCTGATCCAGCCCGAGTATCGTTCGAATGATCCGCAGGTCTTCGGCGCTGGCATCGTCAATCGGATCGCCGAAAGTCAAGGCCACTGAATGGTCGGCGTCGGTTCGTAACCCTATCGCGCCCGTTGACTGGATGCGGCGAAACACCTCGACGAGCTCTGCAAACTTCTCATTGCGCTGACTCTGACCCATGAAGCGCGAGCGGCCGGGGGCGGCGATTCCGTTGATGGATCGCGTGGTCAGACCGAGGACGAAGTCGACAGGAAATCCCGCTTGAACCAGAGCGATCACTGACGCTGGCGGCACGGGTGTGAGCATGCTGCGCACGTAACGCTCGCCGGTAACGGGTGCATAGGTCACGGTCGGACGGTCGCTCCAGCGGGCGCCCGCCCCGAGATTTTGGCCGGCTGTGAGTCCTCCCCAGATGACACCCGCGCTGGCGTTGCCCTCGAGGCTGTACTGGTTGATGACCGAAACGACCTCGAGGAAGCTGGGCGCGTCGGCGTAGCGCAACGACACGATATTCAGCAGAACCTGACGCTTCCACGAATCTCGCAACGCCTCCGCGTACTCCACCCGATCGCGCGGGATGGTCTTGGGGCCAACAGTGAAACAGCCGGTTGACAGAGCCAATACCAGGAAAACGACGAGCCATCGCGTCTCGAAAAGGCCTATGCGTAAGCTCGGAAGAGGTAATCGACTCATCTTGAATTCTCTTTCCCAGCCCCAGCGCCGATTTCACTGCCACCGGTGCCCACCAGCGAGACTTGGGCGCGAACGCCTGCAGATTTTCCCGCCGGCGCGACGAACCATTGCTCTCTCGGGACGCGCGTATGCTCCTGACGGATTGCCCGGCTGTGGATACCCGGATTTCACCGCTTCAGTAGTGACGCCAGTGCGCTTCCTCGCGCTGCGCTTGGTCTTCAAGCTGGAACCGAATATAGCCCGAAACGCGGCTGGTAGCCAGCCCCAACATAGGGAAGAAGCTGTAACAGTGCCAGGCTTTAGATCCTTAGTATGGGTGCCAGGTCCGCAGTTCCGTAGTTGTCAAACCGTAACTACAGTTCTGCGGACCTTCTATGAGTAGGCCGGTGGTGTCAAGGTCTCGATAACGCCTTGCGATGGTTCCTTTCCGCCTTTGGCTGAAATGCGATGGTTGCGATGGATGATCGGCCCGTCTCGCTTCTATCCGCACTCTTGTGGTCGAATGTTGTGCCGACCGGTGCATGGTGGGGTCCGACAAGGGTGGGCGCTCCTATCTGGCACGCGGACTGCCGGCTCTCGGTTTTGGTCCGAGAGCTCTTCCAAGGCACTACCGGAGTCGCCCGTATTTCGTCGTAGGGATCATCCAAGATCAATCACCTGTTTTCGGTTCTCCAATTGTCATGCTGCTTGAGTAACTTCTTTGTTCGAAGTCGCTTGATAGACCTCACCCGTGACCCAGAGATGGTGCATCAACACGGCGAGTTTCCGAGCGAGTGCCACGACAGCCTTGAATTGGGTGCCAGGCCCAACGAAAGCGTGATTCTGCCGCCGAGCGGTGCCCACGTCACCGGTCCGTCGTCTCACTCCTCGACCTCAGCAGCCAGGCGCTCGTCGAGCGACTCGTAGGCGGCGCTGAAGGTGTCGTCCGCCAGCCGAAGCTCGCCGGCCCTCTGGGCCCAGCGCCCCACGGCCTCCGGCCAGCGGCCGAGGCACTCGGCGAGCGCGGTCGGGCGCTGACGCCAGCGCTCGATCCCGACATCAAAAGAAAAAGGTGCCACCCATTCTGATTCTCCTGGGGCGTTTACCGGATCCGCGATCGATGGTGCCGGGATTCGGGGGTCACCGGCCCTCGGCACCCTGTGCCTTCTGCAACTTCTTGTTGGCCTTTCGGATGGCAACGCCGACCGCGCCCTTGGAGTCCACAGCGGCCTGATCCAACATCTCGTAAAACTCCGAGGTGTCGGGCTCTGCCACCGTGCCGCCGACCGTCACCGGTTGGGTCAGGGGCCGGTAGCCGTTTTCGTCCTCCTCGGGTCCGAGCAGGCCGAGACCGTTGAAGAGTATGGTCATGTCGCCCCGCGTGCCGAGGTCCATGGTCATGTCAAGCGGGCTCAATGCCAACGGAACGTCCGGCTCAACCTCGACCCCGCCCGAACCGTCGATTCGTGCCAGCGGCGACACCACGGTCAGCTCGGAGATGCCGAAACGCCGCGGCGTTTCGCGAGCGAGCTCGAGATCGAAGGTCTCGAACTCGAGGGCCTCGAGCTCGCCGAGCAGGCGGCTGATCGCCTTGAGCTGTTTTGAGAACGTCAGGAAGCCGATCACCTTCGCCCCCTTGCGGGCGAGCCCGAACTGCCCGGCCAGACCGCGGAACACCCCGTCACGACCGCTGAGATGAACCGACCCGAGTGTGCCGAGGCCGAGGTCGGCGAGGTTCTTTCCATGGGCGGTGGCCAATGTGCGGACCGCGAAAATGCCCTCCAGCGTCGGCGGCGCGTCGGGTTTGACGGAGCGAAAAAACTGACCGAGATCGAGGTTGTCGAACGCCGACTCGAATTGAAGATCGTAGGGCAGCTCCAACGACTGGTCGAAGCCGAGTGCGCCCTCCATCGCGAAACGAGCGCCGAACAGAGAGGCCTCGACTCCATCAAGCATGATCCGCGACGGCTCCACCTCGAGCCGACCATGAACGCCCTCCACTGCGTAGCCCGCAATCTCGACGGCGCCGATGTCGAGCGTGGCGCTGCCCAACACTCGGTCGCTCCAAAACGGCCTCTGGTCGCGCCTCTCCCGCAGCTGAGCGATGGCTGCCTTGGACCAGCGCTCGCGGAATGCCGACACCGCAGGCTCACGGTCGTTCCGCCAATAGAGATCGGGGTCGGACGGAGCCACCAGGTTGACGAGCCGCATGACGTCAGATGCCACGATGTGGTCACTCTTCAGCGAAGCGTCGAACCAAAAGTCCTCCCCTCCCTTGACGACGACGCCGTCGAAGCGCAGGTCCGATCCCCTGGTTTCGGAGGTCAGGCGAACGGGCACCCTCACCTCGAAACGCTCGCCCGCAATCGACAGCACGTCGAGGGCAGCGTCGAGGTCCGGCAAGGTGCCGTAGTCCTCGACCTGCGCGCCGCGCATCTCAAGAGAGCCCGAAATCGTCGAGCGATCGCCGAATGCCAGATCGACGGAGCCACCAATGGTGCCTTCGAGCAACGGCGGCAACCCGCGAAAGATGGGTTGGCTGGTCAAGGGCTCGAGACTGGCCAGCATGTCAAAGTGCAGGCTTTCAATGGTGGTGCGGTCGGTGAGGGGCATGATCGCGCGGAGGGTGGCATTGCCGATGGACGTCCCGCGCGGGCCGAGTGTTGAAAACTCGATGGACCGCGCATGAAGACCCTCACTTGAATAGATGACCTGATACTGGAGACCGACGGTCACGCGGTCGAGGAGAGCCGCGTCCTGCCATCGCACGCTTACGTCCCTGAACACCAGAGGCTTGTCGGCGGCGAGCAGCAGCCCGCCGTTTTCGGCGCGCCCCACGAATTGACCCTCCGGCAGCACGCCCTCGAGGTGGAACCCGAGGACCTGCGGGAAGAGCTGCTGCAGTTGGAGCGGCGTAATGGTGGCGAGCAGGATCTCGGGTGGGCCGCCGTCGACACGGACGGCGAAGGGTTGGGCCGCCACCGTGAACGGCCGTAGCGTCGTCAGCTCGAGGAAACGGGTACCGACCGCGTCTGTCAAACCGACCTCGAGGTCGGTCACCTCGACACTCCTGCTCGGCAGGTCGAGCACCGCCTTCTGCCGCCAGCTCAGCGCGCCGAGCCTGCCAATGCGATCGGCCACCGACGGGAATTCGCCCTCCAGGGTCACGGAAACTTCGACCATCCGGCGACCGTCGTGCGGCGTCTCGAGCACAACCTCGCCATCGAGCCGTCCTCTGTTAGGCGTGCGGAACCTGATGTTTTCGAGTGCGAACCTCAGGGCGGTGTTGTCGAACCTGAGGCGCGGCTCGACGGATACTGTGGAGCCGGCAGCGAAGTCTTGTCCTCGATAGACCGGTTTCAGGTCGCGGATCTCGAACGGCGCCGTAGGTTCCAGCGTCAGGCCAAGACTGCCTCCAGTTGCGGCGTGCAGCTCGCCGAACAGGGCCCCACCCCGGAAATCGAGCTCGGGAATGTACGGGCTCACCCAGTCGATGGGCAGGCCGTCGAAGCGAACGTCGACGTGCTGCGGGGTTGCGGACCTCCAGTCGGGCACCATGGCCGGCAAAGTGACATTTAACGGGGTCTCGTTGTCGAAACGAATCGTCATCAGGGATCGTCCGTCGCTGGCGGTGACGTCGAGGCTTGCGCTGTCGATCGCCAGAACCAGGGACTGCAGATCGAGTTCGAACCGCGCCCCCCCGCTCACCTCTGCCAGCGACTCCACGAGCCGCTGCAGCCCGGGCACGGCCACCGCCAGGTCACCCTCGAGGGTCACCACCGGCCAGTGTTCACGGGAGGTTGCGGCGCGGCCGATGAACTTGATATCGAGCCCGGTCGGGTCCGTCAGCTCCGCGCGCTCGATCCTGGCTTCCAGTGCGCCGTTGTCGAGCTCCAGGCGCGGCACGATGGTGAGATCGAAGGGCGGTGAGCTCTGCGCCTGCTTGCCACCGCGCAACCGGAGGCTCTCGACGTGAATGGATCGATGCGTCTCCAGCCTCGAGTGGCCGGGGTCAACCGGCACGACGTCGAGAGACGCGCTCACCGTGCCGTCCTCCACCACTGTTTTCGGGTCGAAACCGCGCGTCCAGCGAAGGGGAAACCCGTCGACCTCGATCCGCAGGGTGGGCTCGCCCCACGTCTCCGGAATGAATTGCCACGCATCGAGATCGATTGTCACAGTCTGCAGAGCATTCATGCGCAGGAGCTCACCTCCTGCGGGACCGGTTACTGCCACCCGAACCCGTCGCGCTTCGAGACGACCAGCGCCGGCGGAGCCGGCCAGATCCATGTCGAGCACCAGGTCGTCCACATCGCGCAATCGGGGGTCGAGCTGAACCCAACCGCGGCCTTCGAACCGCCCGCTGGTTTCGATGTCGATCCTGTGGTCGTTCAGGTCAAGGCGCGCGGTGCCGTTCGAGGTCGCTGACAGCTCGGGCAGGGCACGGCCGCGGGCAAAGGCCGCCAGCAGGCCCGGTGTGACGTTGACCTGCCACGACGCATCGACGAATCGTGAGGCGGGGTCGAAGCTCGCTGCCGCGTCCACCAGCCGATGTCCGCCGGTGCCGTCAAGCGTCACGTGGTAGGACTCCGAACCACCCGCAAGTTCGAGCATGAGGCGCGTGTCCAGACCACCAGCCGTCTTCCCGACCGGGTGCAGACCGCCGTCCGCCGTCACGCGCCGCATGGCTGCATCGCTGTCGATCTCGGCGCGCAGCGACGCCGTCAGGTCGGCCGCAGCCAGCGGCTCGCCGGTGCGCGCCGCCTCCAGCGTCGCGGTCAGGGAGGCCTGCGCCTGTCGGCGCCGGCCGAGATCGGCCGCCTCGAACGCCCACGGCCCATCGACGATGATCTCCGGCGTCAGCACGACCCCGATGGTGCCGTTGGCCACGACTCGCCGCAGGACGACTCGCTTTGGCAGCTGCGCCAGCGGAGCGAGTCCGCTGAACTCGAAGGGTTCGGACGCTTCCTCATCGCGTTCGGACGGGCGCCCTAACGTGACCCGAATTCCGGTGGCCGTCACCTCCTCGACGTCGAGGCCCAGGTGACCCGTCGATGACCAAAAGGCGAGGTCGACCTCGGCGCGGGGGACCTCTATCTCGAGACCCGGCATGCTGACGCGAAGGCCGCGAAGATCGGCGCCCCAGGGCCCCGCCCATACCCGGTCCAGCTCAAAATACACACCGTCAATGCCGCCCACCACCATCCGCACCAGGGCGGTCTGCACCGGAGGCAGCAGCAAAACCATGACGAACGCCACGACGACGGCGATGGTGATCAGCAGTGCTCGTTTCCGCCGCGCTCCTTGCATGTCGGCCTCCAGACGGTGTGAAGGAATTCTAACCTTTCCGGCATCCCTCCGCGTCGGTCGCGGTGCCGACCGGGAGGCGGCGAACCGGTTCCGGGAGGAAATCCTCGAGGTCAGCGGTTCGAAGGACCTCATGAGGATGGGTGCCACGTTCAGATGGGTGCCAGATGGGTGCCACGTTCACATTTGTTGATTTGTTAGCTTTTCGGTTCTGAGCGTGTTGCGGTCGGTCTCCTCGCACCGAGCTCCAATCCCCACCCGCACAAATGTGTAAATGTGAACGTGGCACCCTTCCGGCATTATTCGTACTCGAACCTGTCCAGGGGCAAGCGGTTGAAGGCGTGCCGCGGGCATGAGAAAACTGAGGGCGCAGTTGCAGGACCGCCCTCCCCCACCGCTCGCGCCGAGGCCCGCGGCCCCCGCGCCCTTCGGCGCAGCTGGGCCCAGCTGATCAAGCGGATCCACGAGGTCGACCCGCTGGTGTGTCCCTCGTGCGGCGGCGAAATGAAGGTCATCGCCTTCATTACCGAGCACGCCGTGGTCGATGCGATCTTGAGGCATCTCGAGCGCAAGGACAGACATGGGGCGCGGGCGCCGCCGAGCTGACCCGAGGTCCGGAATCTCAGAGCGGATCGGGATCGTGCACGATGCGCCGTCGGGAGAGGTGCGCGAGCGACGCCGGACCAGACCGACGTTTCAGAGACGCACAAGTGTGCGAAGATGTCGGCGGTACCCATCGAGCACCTCGAACCGACTCAGGGAATCGGCCGGTCGTGTTGGCGAGGCGGCATTCGACAATCCAATCGACGACGAAGGGAAACGAAGATGTGGACGAAATCACCGCTCATTCTGACGGCACTCGTGCTGGTTGCGCTCGCCCATGCGGCAGGAGCACAGGAGGTCCTGCCCCGTCCCGAACAGCCCTTCGTGGGACGAATCGGTCTGACAGCCCAGGACTCTGTGAAGGACTTTCCAAAGGAAGTCACCGCCCCCGAGGGCGCGCCCAACATCCTGATCATCCTGACCGACGATGTGGGATTCGGCGCTTCAAGCACCTTTGGCGGGCCAATTCCGACGCCGACGATGGACCGCCTGGCCAACACCGGTTTACGCTACACGCAGTTCCACACCACCGCGCTGTGTTCGCCGACGCGCGCCGCCCTGTTGTCGGGTCGCAACCACCATTCCAACGCCACCGGCGTCATCATGGAAGCCGGTACGGGCTTCCCGGGCTACAACACGCTCATGCCGAAAAGCTCCGGGACCTTCGCGGAGGTGCTCAAGCAGAACGGTTACAACACCGCGTGGTACGGGAAGAACCACAATGTTCCCGACTGGCACGGAAGCCAGGCCGGGCCGTTTGACCTGTGGCCGACCGGTTTGGGCTTCGAGTATTTCTACGGTTTCATCGGCGGCGATACCAGCCAGTGGAATCCGGCCCTTGTCGAGGGCATCAAGCCCATCGAACCGCCGCACGATGCCAAGGACTACTTCTTCGACAACGACATGGCTGATCACTGCATCGACCGGATCCGCATGCTGCACTCGGTGGCCCCGGAAAAGCCGTGGCTGCAGTACTACGCCACGGGAACGGCGCACGCGCCGCACCATGCGCCCAAGGAGTGGATCGCCAAGTTCAAGGGCCGGTTCGACCAGGGCTGGGACACGGTGCGCGAGGAAACCCTGGCCCGACAGAAAGCGTTGGGAGTCGTCCCGGCAGACACCAAGCTTACCGAACGATCGCCCGGCATTCCGGCCTGGGATTCGCTCGATGCGGATCACAAGAAGGTGGCCGCGCACATGATGGAGGTCTACGCGGCGGCGCTTTCGCACGCGGACAATCAGATCGGGAGAATCGTCGACGCAATCGAAGCCCTGGGCGAGCTGGACAACACCCTCGTCATCTACATTCAGGGCGACAACGGCGCGAGCGCTGAGGGCGGCCCGAACGGGCTGCTCAACGAGATGACGTTCTTCAACGCCATCCCCGAGAACTTCGAGCAGGTGCTCGCGCGCATGGACGAGCTCGGTGGGCCGAACACCTTCAACCACTATCCCATCGGCTGGGCGCACGCCATGGACACTCCCTTCCAGTGGACGAAGCAAATCGCCTCGCACTTCGGCGGCACGCGCAACGGCCTCGTGATCTCGTGGCCGGCCCGGATCAAGGACACGGGGGGTATCCGCACGCAGTTCCACCACGTCATCGACATCGCCCCGACCATCCTCGAGGCTGCCGGCGTCCAAGCGCCGGCAGAGCTCAACGGTGTGCCGCAGAAGCCCATCGAAGGCGTGAGCATGACGTACACGTTCGATGACGCAACAGCACCGTCGACTCACCGCACGCAGTACTTCGAAATGCTCGGCAATCGCGCCATCTACCATGACGGCTGGGTCGCCGCGACCACGCCCCCCACGCCTCCGTGGTCCTCCCTTCCGGGCACGACAAAGGTGCTCGACTATCAATGGGAGCTGTACCGCGTCACCGATGACTTCAGTCAAGCCGACAACCTCGCCGACCAGGAACCGGCCAAGCTGCGCGAGTTGCAGGATCTGTTCTGGGTGGAGGCCGCCAAATACGACGTGTTGCCCCTGGACAACAGCAAGGTCGAGCGCCTCGACACCAGCAACCGTCCGAGCCTCACTCACGGCCGCTCCCTGTTCACCTACTATCCCGGCCAGGTGCGCATCCCCGAAGGCGCCGCCCCCGACATCAAGAACAAGTCCTTCAAGATCGCCGCCAGCGTCGTCATCCCAGAGGGCGGCGCCGACGGCATGCTCCTGACGCAGGGTGGCCGGTTTGCCGGCTGGGCGTTCTACGTGCTCGACGGCAGTCCCGTCTTCTGTTACAACCTCGCCGACGTGGAGCGCTACACCGTGACCGGCAACAGCAAGCTGACCCCCGGCAAGCACGTGATCATGGTCGACTTCGCCTACGACGGCCCGGGCATCGGCAAGGGTGGCACCGCCACGCTGTCAGTGGACGGAACGAAGGTGGGTGAGGGCGCGATCGCTCGCACCCTGCCGTTCCGCATCTCGCTGGACGAGACGCTCGACTGCGGCGAGGACACCGGCACCCCCGTGAACGAAGACTACCGCCTGCCGTTCAAGTTCGCCGGCGGGCTGAACGAGGTCTTTGTCAGGCTCAGCGACCACGCCCTCACGCCGCAGGAGGAGGAGGAGATCCGGAAGGCGAAGGCAGCCCTCGGCGTGACCGATTGATGGGTGCCACGTTGATGAGAGGTGGACCCCAATCCTTGGACAGGTTTGCGGCGTTTCTAAGGTGAAATCCATTGGTCGTTTTGGCGGTCAAGCGGGGCCTGTGGGGGCTGAGCGGTGAGTAATAGCGTAATAGCATGCACCTTCTGCGGATCGCCAGTTCCGGAGTTCCGATTGGGATCTTCGCCGGTGCGCGGTACGAGAGCACACCGTTCACTCTCGCCGATGGCGAACAGCTGGTGCTGGTGACCGACGGGATCACCGAGAGCACCGATGGAAGCGACAACGAGTACGGGGTCGAGGGTCTGTGGTCGCTGGCCTCGGCCGGAGACCTCGAACTCAGCCCGGAGCAGGCCGTGTCGAGATTCCTCGAAGACGTCGAGAGGCACCGTGGCGGCTGAACGCCACATGACGACGTTACGGTGATGGTGCTGCGACGGGACTCGACCGGATCGGTGAGCGGATTCCATCTCCAGCAGGCGGTCTAGAGCGCACCGTGAGCCGGGTTGTCTGCGGTGCACGTCGACGCTCGACGATGGCTACTTGAGGAGAGCCGACATCCCCCTGCCGACCTTGCGCAACGAACTGATGACCGACGCAAAGTCTTTGTTCAGGGGGGAGATTCGTTCGGCGGTGACCTGGGCCACCGAACCCGACCAGGGATCCGGTGAACCCGGCAGATACACGGTCACGAGATCGCCGGGTCCCCGCTCGACCTCGAACGCGACCTGGGCTTGGTCGTCGAACTGGGCGAGCACCGGAATCAGGACGCTCTCGTCCCTGCCCCCGAGGCTGGCGGTCATGCTCTTGATGAAGGTGTAGCGTGGAATCAGGTCGAGCAAGAGCCCGTCCAACTTTCGATTGAGGTGCCGACCCGGAGCGCTCTTGGCTGCAATGCCTGCCAGAAAACAGGCCAGCAGGATGATCGCCACCGATACGAAGTTCGCGAGGGCGATTCCCGCAACCGCATCGACCGGGATGCGATCGGCAATCGGTTTGGCCAGGTGCATCGAGACAGTGAACGCCTTGCCGACCACCAGCAGCACGACGGCGAACGGAACCAGGAAAATGAGACCACCGAGGATCATGGTTCTGACGGTTTTCATCATGCCCCCCTTCCGGGTGTCAGGAGCCGCATCGTCGAGTAGGCGTCACGTTCACGTTGTGATGCAGATGTTGGATCCACGATCACCATTGTTGCATTGTCGATGTGACCTGCCCCCGAATCCTGTACCACCTAGAGGTTGAGAGTCGAGGCTCTGACCCAAACCCGAAAAGCTGTACCACTTCCAAGTTGAGAGATCGGGATAATGTGGACCTCCGGAAGAGGAGGACCGATGAAGCGGAAGAGGTACACGGACGAGCAGGTCGCATACGCTCTGCGCCAGGCCGAGGCGGGCACGCCGGTGACGGAGATCTGCCGAAAGATGGGCGTGAGCCAACAGACGTTCTATACCTGGAGAAGGAAGTTCGCCGGAATGGGCGTGGCCGAACTGCGTGAGCTGCGGCAGCTTCGGGAGGAAAACAAGAAGCTGAAGCAGCTGGTGGCGGATCTGAGCCTCGACAGATTGGGTCCACGTTCACATTTGTTGACTTGTTTGCTTTTCGGTTCTGAGCGCGTCGCGGTCAGTCTCCTCGCACCGAGCTCCAATCCCCACCCGCACAAATGTGTAAATGTGAACGTGGCACCTATCCTAAATGTGAACGTGGCAACTATCGGCACTTATCTATCGGAGGCACTGAGAACCTTGACAGCACCGGCATACTCATCCCATCTGGCACGCTTCCACCAGAGCACCCGGATGGCGACTACCTCGCCTCGAGACTGTCGGCTTCGGCGTTGCGGCCCAGCCCGCGGAGGAAGCTCGCGTAGTCTGCCCTCGCCTCCACCAGATCGGGGTGATCCGGCGCCAGCGCCTTCTCGAGAATCGCCATCCCCTCTAGGAACAGGGGCTCTGCAGACGCGGCGTCGCCCTTCTCGGCCAACAGGAGTGCCAGGTTGTTGCACGTGAACCCCACATCCGGGTGATCTTCGTTCAGCATCCGGCGGCGTATCGCCAGAGCCTCGCGAAGCAAGGGCTCGGCAGCCTCATAGTCGCCCATCTTTTTTCGCACCTTGGCCAGATTGCTGGCCGAGACCGCCACGTCGGGGTGCTCATCGCCCAATACCCGGCGGCGCATCGCCAGGGCCTCTCGAAACAGGGGCTCCGCGGCTTCGATGTCATCCCGGGCGAGCAACAAGACGGCCAGGTTGTTGAGCGACAGGGCAACTTGCGGGTGGTCGTCAGCCAAGAGCCGGCGTCGCATGGCCAACGCCTCGCGCAGTAGGGGCTCGGCAGCTTCGTAGTCGCCCCTATCCTTCAGCAGCATGGCCAGGTTGTTGATGGTGACGACCAGGTCGGGGTGCTCGTCACCCAAAAGGCGCTGTTGCATGCTCAGGGCCTCGCGCAGGAATGGTTCAGCCTCCTCGTAATCACCCTTGGCCTGCAGCACCCAGGCCAGGCTGTTGAGATTACTCGCCAGCGCGGTGTGCCCTGCACCTCGGTAGCGCCGGTGCAGTTCCAGGGACTCTCGAAACAGTCTTTCGGCACCGTCGTAATCGCTTTGAGCGGTGAGCACGAAGGCCAGGTTGCTGATACTCACCGCCACGTCGGGATCCTCGTCGCCCAAGAGTCGGCGGGTCATCACCATGGCTTCACGGAACAGGGGTTCGGCACGATCAACTTCGCCGCTGCTGTAGAAATTCACGGCCAGATTGTTGAGATTCTCAACCACGTCGGGGTGCTCTTCGCCCAGCAGCCGGCGCTGGGTGGCCAGCGCTCCCTGAAGCAGGTCCTCAACCCTGTCGTATTCTCCCATTTGGTGCAACAGCTCGGCCAGATTGGTGGCGGAGGCGGCAACGTCGAGGTTCTCGTCGCCCAGGATCTCCCGCCTCAGCTCGAGCGCACGTTCCGACAGGGGTCTCGCCTTGTCGTAGAGACCGAGTAGCCGGTAGACCTCACCCATTCGATCCAGGAGACGGGCCTGCAACAGAGGCTGGTCCGAAAGCTCCTCCACCGCTCGCCGTGCACCGTCGTCGAGAATCTCCATGCCCGGCGTGTCGTGGCCCCGCTGATTCGGCTGCATAATCTCGAACATGCCGGCCAGAAACTCGGCCGCGCTGTGCGACGCCAGGGCTTCCTGCTCCGCCCGGTTCGCTTCGCGGCGCGCCCGGAACGATTGCACGGTCATGCCGAGCGCCAGCAGCACGAGAGCCAGCCAAACCGATGCCACCACCACCCGCCGACGGATGCGCTTCGGTTTGTCGATGATCTGCTGCAGCTCGACCAGGGCGTCCACCGATGAGGGCCGTGCACCTGGAGCGAGCGCCTTCATGCGGTTGATGAGCACGGTCAGATCCTCGGCCAAGCCACGCACGGGAACGGTCTCTCCCTCGATAGTCTTGCGAAGCAGAGCCAGCGGGGTTTGGCCGCGCTCGAAGGGAGTTCTGCCGGTGAACATCTCCTGGAAGACCAGGCCCAGGCAGTACATGTCGCTGGCCGCGGTTGCCGGCTGCCCCAGCGCCTGTTCGGGGCTCATGTAGCCGATGGTTCCCAGGACGGATCCAAACTCAGTCTGCACGTCCGGCGGAGCATCGTCGGTGCTCAGCGCATCGGCTGGGGCGTGTCCGAGGCTGCCTGACACTTCGCCGCCCGAGGCCACGAGCGCCTTCGACAGCACTGCGGTTTCCTCGTTGACCGATCTGGCGAGGCCGAAGTCGAGAACCTTGATGTCGCCACTCGGATTGACCATCACGTTGTCGGGCTTCAGATCGCGATGGATGACACCCTCGGAGTGGACCGCTGCGAGAACCTCCAGCAACTGCAGGGCAATGGTCATCTTCTGCTGGTAGCCCGGCTC
>JAHECW010000095.1 GCA_024641545.1 Acidobacteriota bacterium | reverse complement strand
GTCCAACTCGCGCGGTCAGGCCGCCTTCATCCGTGAGTGTTGCGCCCGTGAGGGTCTCGATGGGGTCGAGGTCGTCACCGCCGACATGAACACGTTCGCAACCGACCGGAGGTTCGACCGGGTGGTTTCGGTGGAGATGTTCGAGCACATGCGGAACTGGGCGCTGCTCTTCGAGCGGGTGGCGGATTGGCTTCGCCCCGACGGCGCGTTTTTTCAACACGTCTTTTGTCATCAGAGCTTTGCCTACCGCTACAGCGATGACGGCGCAAGCGATTGGATGGCGCGGCACTTCTTCACCGGCGGGATCATGCCGTCGGAGGACCTCCCGCGGCGGTTTGACGAGCGCCTCGAGGTGGTGGACCAGTGGCGGGTCAATGGTCTCCACTACAGTCTGACGCTGGAGGCGTGGCTCGAGGCCATGGATCTCAATCGGGCGGTCCTGATGCCGGTCTTCGCCGCGACCTATGGTGACGATGCCGAGCGCTGGTTCGCCCGCTGGCGAATGTTCTTCATGGCGTGTTCCGAACTCTTCCGCTACCGTGGCGGCGACGAGTGGTTCGTCGCCCACACCCTGATGCGGCCGCGGATCGCTGCGGCGGGGGAATGATGCGCCGGCCCGCGGTGGTGCTCGTGGCGCTGGCGATGCTCGTGGCGGCCGCAGCCGGAACCCGGGAGAAGGACTCCATGACGATCATCGACTTTGCTCGAGGGGACGCGATCTGGCCGAACATCAACGACGGGGTGATGGGCGGGGTGTCGTCGGGACGGATGGTGGCCGGCCCCGGCTACGCCACCTTTCAGGGCACGGTGTCATTCGAAAACAACGGCGGCTTCTCCTCGGTGCGTTCGCCGGCCGTCGTCCACGATCTCTCGGCCTTCGACGGCCTCGTCCTCGAGGTTCGCGGCGACGGCAAACGCTACGCCTTCCGGCTCAAGACCGACTCCTCCTTCGACGGCGTGAGCTACCAGGTCGAGATTGAACCGCCGGCGGGGAAATGGACCGAGATCACGGTCCGGTTCACCGACTTCGTTCCGGTATATCGCGGCCGGGTCGTGCCCGACCACCCGCAGCTCGATCCGAGCCGGATCGCCAGCTTCGGTCTGCTCATCAGCCGGCAGGAGGGTGCATTCAAGATCGACATCGAGACCATCGGGACCTTCCGGACGCCGGACAAGACATGAATCCGTCGTCCGGTAACCCGGTCAACCGCAAAAAACTACCGAACTCCCAGTGGACAGCCGTACGTCCGAAGCAGCAAAAAAGCGGCCCCGCTTCGGCGGGGCCGCTTGAATGAAACGGATGGTCTCAACCTAGCTGAGGCGGCGCAGCGCCAGCACTCCCGCTCCTGCGAGCAGCAGCACCAGAATCAGCAGGCCGAGCCCGTGCAGGGTCGGGATGGCCTCGGCCGCCGTGACGTTGACGGTTGCCGTGGCCTGGCCCTGGACGCCGTCGCCTGCGGCCGCGTTGTAGGCGGTCCAGGTGCCGACGTTGGTCGTGGGCACGTTGATCACCGCGGAGACGCTCAAACCGGCCGTCACCGTGTCGATGCTGGCCCCCGGAGCCAGGGCGTAGGCGAGTCCGGAGAAGATGGTGCCGAGCTGGTCGTCCACCAGGTCGTGCATGGCAAACGCGGTGTCGCCGGTGTTGGTCACCGTGTAGCAGTAGTACACCGTGCTTCCCTGCGGCACCGTGATGTTGCTCGAGGTTGCGCAGACGCCCGCGGTTGTTCCGACGGTCTTGCCGACCGAGATGCTGGGCGCCGTCTGCGAGACCGTCATGGCGGCCGGAACCTCCACAAGCGGCGTGACCGGGTCGTTACTGTGGACGCAGAGTACGCCATCGTAAACACCGAGGGCCAATCCGGTGGAGTCGAAGGTGACGCCGAGCCCGGTGCTGCCGGACGGCGGCACGGTGCCGGCGGTGGGAGTGACGCTGAGCCACGGCAGGTCGGCCGGGCTCGAGCAGGGGCCGCCGGACTGCCACGCCACGTACCCGAGCTGGGTGACGGAGGGGGTGCCGAGCACCCCGACCAGGGTGGAGTTGCCGGTGGTGAGGTCCACCGCCCGGAGTTCGGCCTGGAAGGTGGCGTTGTTGAAGGCGGCCATGTACATCGTGGTCGAGGCCGAGTCGTAGTCCATGCCCTGGCCGAAGTTGGCGTCGAAGCCGATGGACCCGATGACGGTTCCGGCGCCGGTCGCCGTGTTGATGCTCAGCAGCGTGTCGTTGACGAGGTCGTAGCTGTACACGTTGCCCGCGTCGTCGGCGGCGATGCCGATCGAGCACGGCGAGTTCGTGATCGCGCCGATGCGGGTCGAGGTCACGGAAACGACGTCGACCAGGAACAGAGACGACGTGGTGATGTTGCAGCTGGTCGCGTAGACGTTGCCGGTGCTCGGGTCGTAGGTCATCCCGGTATAGGTTTCACCACCGGTCGGCGCCGCAAGGGTTCCAAGCGTCGTTTCCACTCCGGAGGTGGCGTCGACCGTTATCAGGGTGTTGTCGTCGCGGATGACGTAGGTCTTGGTCAGGTCGCTGCCGACGAAGTCGCCGGCCCAGACGGCGCCGCTCGCCGCGCCCAGGGAAACGAGCGTGCCTGGGCTGTCGGAGTCGAAGTAGATGTGGGTGCTGTTCGACGCGTCAGTGGAGAAACCCCAGGTCCCAACCTGCCTGAGGACGTCGGGATCGGGGACCCCCGGTGCTGCGGTCGGCAACGCCTCGGCGGGCGGCGGACCGAAGGACGGGGCGGCCTTGCCGCGCGGGAAGCTGCCGTCGCTCGCCGGAATCTCGATCGGCGGGGCCTCGTCGAGGTTCCAGA
Organism: Acidobacteriota bacterium; assembly: GCA_024641545.1. Classification (GTDB taxonomy): domain Bacteria; phylum Acidobacteriota; class Thermoanaerobaculia; order Thermoanaerobaculales; family Sulfomarinibacteraceae; genus JAHECW01. Next base: position 15,694 of record JAHECW010000095.1, on the reverse strand, counting down.
CGAGGTCGGCGGTTCCGGTGTTGCCGATGGTGAGGGTTCGTTGGGCGGTGGTGTTCGGCAGCTGGGTGCTCGCCAGGCTCGCCGGGCTGACGTCGATGGTCGGGTCGGAGATGTTGACGGTGGCGGTGTCGGTGTCCGTCGCCTCGAGCGCCGGGGCCGGAGAGTAGCGCACGGCCAAAGGCGTGCTGAGGGCCGCGGTGCCGAGGTAGTACTGCAGGCCGACGGTGCCGTCCTGGTTCTCGATCCCGGCCGAGTGGGTGCCGCCGTCCGACGGCGCCGCCTGGTAGTGGACCTCGATGACATTGCTGGTCTCGAAGAGCTTGAACTGCATCGTCACGGGGTTGCCGCTGGAGTAGTGTTGGATGGCCGTGTACTGGACGATCACGTAGCGGTTGGGCGCCGTGCCCATGGTCTGGTAGTGGACCGTGCCGCCCGCAGATGGGTTGAGATCCTCCCACCAGCCGGCGATGGTGCCGTTGGGGGTGCTGGTACCCGGAAGCGAACCGCCGGTGCAGCAACCGTTGGTGGTGCCGTTGTCGGCCAGGAAGCCGTTCGACGAGGCGTAGAAACTGGTGTAGACGCTGCCGTAGTAGTCGAAGGTGAAACCGATCGGGAACTGCTCGATCGAGTCGTCGGTCAAGGCGATCGCGGTCCCGGTGCCCGAGATGTCCTCGAAGTTGTACGGGATGGTGTCGTCCACCGAGTAGCCGCCGACGACGTCAGCCGCCGTCCAGGTCCCGGTGTTCGTCACCGGTCCGGACGCGACGGAAGGCACGATCACCTCGGGGCTCGACGCCCCCGGTGCGAGTGCATAGTTGAAGTTGTTGAGGACCACGCCCAGGTGATCGTCGACCAGGGAGTGGTAGTTGAAGGTGACGGTTCCGGTGTTGGTGGCGACGAAGCAGTAGTACACCTGGGTGCCGGTCGACACGGTGATGGAGTCGGTCGCGGCGCAGACGCCGGGGGCCAACCCCACCGTCTTGTTCAGTGAGATCGAGGGTGCCTGCAGCAGCTTGGTCGCCGCTAGGGGCGAAGCCCCGGGTGCGACGTTCAGAGTGGGTCCCTCCCCCCAGGTCAGACCCGCAACCGCGATGCACAGACACATCATTGTTGAAGCGATGAGTACGGTCTTCCGTGACGCCATGACTACCTCCCCAAAGATAAAAACCTGTCTCAAAATTGTCGACGCAGACAAACATCATGAATCCTACACAACGACGGGTCGCCAATCAATCCTCCGGAGTGGAAATCCCCCGGATGGACGCTGTGGAACCCGGGCCGCCCCTGAGCCACGGTACGCCAGGTCTTCCGGATGATCGGCAAAGTACGGAGGGAGCGGACACCAGGAGATCTTCGGCGGGGGCAGTTGCTGGTGACGACGCGATCGCCGCCGTAGAAGGTCGAGCTCGTTCCAGTGATGAACGGGGATCGATTCTCAGATAGATACTAGATGATATGATCAAATATGAAATCAACGACCGAGGCTTTCGGTCGATCCAGGGGGGGCTGTGGATCACCGTCCGTTACACCTGCACTCGATGCTGGTTCACGCGGTCATCGCATTGGCGCCGGTTGCCGCAGGTTCGCTGGTGCTCGAGTCGACAACGACCACGGTGCTCGGGATCGGTCCGGAGGTGTGGGCCCTGCTCTTCCGCGGGTCGCTGTTCGGGATGCTGGTGATCTCGCTCCCGGCGATCGTGACCGGTTTCAGCGAACGCAACCATATGTACGTCAACTGGCCCCCGAGCCACCGGATCAAGCTCGCGTTGTCGTGTGTTCTGGTGCTCCTGGTCGGCTACGAGCTGGTCGCGGTCATAGGTTCGGAGTCACCCGTCGAGCTCGGATCGTGGCTCGCCGCGGCGGTGGTGATGGGCAACTGCGCGCTGGTGTTCGCGCTCTCCGCCTACGGGCTGCGGATCACCCTCGGCCGCCAGAGCCTCGCCCGGACTTCGTACCAGCCGGATATGGACTTCGAACCGCCGATGAACATCCTCGACTGTGTCGCGGAGTTCGCCGACGATCCGCCCAAGCTCATCGATGTCCGGGAGGAGGGGTGATGCAGTTCAGCCCGAGTGCGGAACAGACCGAATTGGTGGAGAAGGCGCGGGCGTTCACCAAGGAGTACATCGGCCCCAACTCGATGAAATACGACCGCTCAGGCGAGTTTCCGCGCGAGATCTGCCGTGAGGCCTTCAAACAGGGGTTCATGAACCCGCATATCCCGGCAGCGTACGGCGGCTCGCCGCACACGGTGCTCGATCACTGCATGGTCCTCGAGGAGATGGCCACCGGGTGCTCGGGGATCGCCACCGCCATCGATGCCAACGGTCTGTCGCAGTACCCGGTGATCCTGGCCGGCAGCGATGACCAGAAGCGGCGCTTCCTCGCGCCCATGACCGAAGAGCTGATGTTCTCCGCCTACGCCGTGACCGAGCCTGAGGCGGGTTCCGACGTCTCGCGGGTCAAGACCTCGGCGACCAAGATGGGCAACGACTACGTCCTCAACGGGATCAAGTGGTGGATCACCAACGGTTCGGTGGCGAGTTGGTACTTCGTGCTGGCCAGGGTCGACGACAAACCGACGGCTTTCGTCGTCCCCGCCGACAGCCCCGGGATCATCCGCGGGCCCAAGGAGATCAATCTCGGCCAGCACGCCTCGAACACCGTCCGGGTGACCTTCGAGGACGTCAAGGTCGAGGAGAGAAACCGGCTCGGCGACGAGGGCGATGGCTTTCAGATCGCCATGAAGACCTTCGACCACACCCGGCCGGGCGTCGCCGCGGGCGCCAACGGGATCACCAAGGCGGCGCTCAACATCGCCCTGTCCTACGCCAAGCGGCGGCGGACCTTCGACAAGAAGCTCATCTCCAACCAGGGGATTTCGTTCAAGCTCGCCGAGATCATGACCGGGCTCGATGCGGCCCGGTATCTGACCTACAGGGCCGCCTGGCTCTTCGACCAGGGCGAGGACAACGCGCGCGAGGCGGCCGAGGCCAAGTGGTTCGCGGCCGATGTCGCCATGAAGGCCGCCATCGAGTGCTCGCAGGTCCTCGGCGGATACGGTTTCACCACTGAAATGCCGGCCGAGAAGCTCATCCGCGACGCCAAGATCTATCAGATCTACGAGGGCGCCACCGAGATCCAGAAGATGATCATCGTCGGCAAGCTCATGCGGATGAAGGAGGTCCACTGATGTTCGCCGACCTCCGCAGGATCACGGCGAAGATCGCCGAGAGGTTCAAACGTCGGTTTTACGGCAGGACTTTCAACTGCCCGGTCTGTCACTTCGAGCTCGCGGTGGTCGATGCCGGATCGAACCGGCTGCTGGTCTGCCCGGTCTGCGGCGTGGTCATCGACATCGAAGAGGTCTACGGCCACGCCGTGCCGGTGGTCCTCGAGGTCGAGCTCTACCGGCCCCAGCCCAAGGCGAGAATCCACCCTCTCGCCACCCATGTGCCGATCGGGCTCTACCCGTTCGCGGTGCTCGGTGCGGTGCTCCTGGCCGCGGGCTCGCTGGCGCGGCCCTTCCTGCCCGCCGTCGAGCCGCTGCTCGCCCGCGCCCCGATGATCGCCGACGCCACCCTGGTCCTGCTCGTGCTCTCGGTCGGGCTCTCGATCCTGACCTTCGCGTCGGGTCTGTGGGACTGGAATCGGCGCTACAGAAGGCGGTCCTACCGCCAGATCCGGCTCAAGATCGCCTTCTCGATTCTGTTCCTCGTGCTCGGCGGGCTCGCCATCGCGCTCCACGCCTCCGGTGCGGCTTTTTCGCCCGCCAGCGGGTTGATCGATCTCGGCTCGCCGGCATCGATCGTCCTGGCGATCGTCGAACTCGCGCTCCTGAGCGCGGGGATGGCGGTGATCGCCACCCTCGGTCACGTCGGCGGAACGCTGGTCTTCGGCAAGTGACGGAGCGCTACCGCGGGTGGAGCCGGGTCGGCAGCAGCGAGTAGGGATCGATCTCCTTATCGTTCCTGTAGACGACCGAGCTCGATGACAGCATGGCCTGGAGCTCACCCTCGTCGAAGGCGTCGAAGGTCTCGGTGGCGCCGCCGATGTGGCGACCGCCGAGATCACGATCGCCGGCCTCGGCCCGATCCGAGTGACCGATGTCGCTCTCCCGGGCCGGCCGCTTTTCAAGGACCTGCTCGACGAGAGCGCGCTGACGCGCCGGCGACGTTGACGGTCGGACCGCCCCCGTTTGCGTCCTCGCGGTTCAATCCGAGTCGGGGAACCACAGTCGATCCCGGGGTACACTGCGGTCGATGAAGGGTCGCCGCTGGTTGTTGATCTCCATAGCCCTGCTGGTCTTGGCCGGGGCTTCTCCGGTCCGCGCCGACCAGTGGTACGAGCACTATGCGAGGGCGGAAAAAGCGCTGACCGACGGCGATCACACCACCGCCATCGCCGAGCTCAACCTCGCGTTGGAGCGTCGCGGCGACTCGGGCGCACGGGTCCGCACCTATGGCATGCGGGTCGTGGATTACTTCCCCTACCTCAAGCTCGGCATCGCCTATTTCGCCGCGGGCGAGTTCGAAGCCGCGCTGCGTGCCTTCGACACCGAGGAGCAGCTCGGCGCCGTTGCGGATTCCGAACCGGCGTCGGGTGAGCTCGAGCGGTTCCGGCGGCGGGCCAACGAAGCCCTGGAACGTCGGCGGACCGACCAGCAGCGGGCGGTGAACACGCTCGTCGCCGACAACCTCGCCGAGGCGCGGGAACACCAGAGCGGGGCCCGGCTGGAAGAAGCACTGGCCGCCGTCGACCGTGCGTTGGCGCTGGCGCCGGACAACCCGGAGGCCGTTTCGCTCGCGACAACTCTTCGTCAGGAGGTGACTCGGCGCCATGACGACCGCTTGCGCGCCGAACGGGCGTCGCAGCTGATCGGCGCGGGCGAGCGTCTGCGCGCCGACGGCCGATTGGTCGAGGCCGCGGCGCGGTTCCGTCAGGCGATTGACCTGGCGCCCGAGAGCCGGGCCGGAGATCTTCTGGCCGAGGTCCAGGCCGAGATCGCCGAGGGATCGGGGACGACGCCGCCCAATGAACCGTCCGTCACCCTGGACGCCGCCGACGCCCACCTGTCCCGGGGCGAGTTCGAGACCGCCCTCGGGTTGGTTCAACAGGTGCTGGCGGCGGCGCCCGAGAACGCGCGCGCTGCCGCGTTGGAGAGCCGCCTGCTGGGTCGGATCGCCGAGGCGAACCGGGATTCAGAAGTCGCGCGGTTGCTCGGTGAAGCCAGACAAAGAGTTGGCGACGGCGACTTCGAGGGATCCATCGCGGCCGCAAATCAGGTGCTCGCGCGCGATCGCGGCAACGGTGCGGCCCTGAGTGCGATTCAACAAGCCTATGCCTCGCTCAGCCGGCGTCTCCTGGGCGAGGGCCCGGTGCAGAACCTGCCGCCGGCGATCCGTTTTGCGGATATGCGCGAGGCCGGGCCGGATGGATCATCGGTCCACCACGTGAGCGCGGCCGGTTTCCGATTGAACGGTGTGGTGATCGACGAATCGGAGGTTGCGGTCAGCGCGACCGCGAGCGACGGGGTGGAGGTCGCCACCGAGCTTGCCGGTCAGGATGTCGGTGGCGTCAGGATCACCGAGTTTCGCTTGACCACGGTGCTCGAGTACGGGCCCACGGTCTTCGAAGTCGTGGCGACCGACAGCGGCGGGCTGAGCACCCGCGGCGAGTACGCCGTCGACTTCCACCGGCCGCTTGTGCGATCGCCGTGGGCATGGGGGGCGTTGATCGCGGTCTCGGTACTCGTGGTCGCCGTCATGATCATCCTAAAGGGACGCCATCGGCGCCGGTTGCTGCGGCGCAGATTCAACCCCTTTGTCGCCGGGCCGCCGGTACTCGATCCGAGGCTCTTCGTCGGACGCGACGATCTCGTCGACCGGGTGCTGGCCACGGTGCCCAACAACAGCCTGCTGCTGCTCGGTGAGCGACGGATCGGCAAGACCTCGATGCTGCAACAGCTGCGCACGAGGCTTCCGGAACTCGGCCACCCGCGATTCTGTTTTGTTCCCGTTTTCATCGATCTTCAGGGAGTCGCGGAGGAGGACTTCTTCGCCGTGGTCGCCGAGGCGGTCGGCGAGACCATCGGTGACGAGGCCATGTCCGCGGCCCGGTCGGCCGATGGTTACGACTCGCGCGAGCTGACGCGCGATCTCAGGCGGGTTCTGCCCGCCATCGAGTGCCCGAACGACCGGCGGGCCAAGCTGGTGCTGCTCCTCGATGAGATCGACGAACTCAACGGCTACTCGCACCGCACCAACCAGCGGCTGCGCAGCCTCTTCATGCGCGGCTTCGCCGATCAACTGGTGGCCGTGGCCGCAGGTGTCGGCATCGCCCGTGACTGGGACCACCAGGGCAGCCCCTGGTACAACTTCTTCGAAGAGCTCGCGGTGGGTCCGGTCGAGCCGGCCGCGGCGCGGCGGTTGATCACCGAACCGCTGGCCGGCGTGATCACCATCGACGAGAAGGCGGTGGTGCGATTGCTCGAAGAGGCCGACGGACGACCGTACACGCTGCAGAAGCTGGCGCTGGCCGCGGTGCAGCGGGTGCACGAGGGCCGCCGGAGCCGGATCACCATCGAGGATGTGCAGGCGGTGATCTGATCACATCACGGGAGCGCTGGCCGGTTTCCGGCCTGCCCCCTCCTGGATCCTAGAACGTGAAGATCATCGACAGCGCCCCGATGGTGGTCCTCTGCGAGTAGTCCGCGCCCAGATCGAGTTGGAACTTTCTCCACGCGAATCCGATCCCGGCGGCGGCGTGGAAGACCGCTTCCGCATTGGTGATCCCGCTTTCCGGGGTGGACGATACCGCGCCGCCCCGGGGGTCGTACCAGACGCCTCCCCGCAGACCGATGAGAGGTTTGGCCTTGAGGAACACCCATTCGCCGCCGAGGTGGAGTCGCGTCCGGTTGTCGATCCCGCTGAGATACTCCACCTCGGCGGCGATGGTGGCGCTGCCGGCCGCCGACTTCCAGCGGGCGCCGCCGGCCAGGATGTCCGGGATCGTCGCCCGGCCGCCGCCGTGAAAATCAAAGTCGGCGCCGCTCCGGTACGAGGCTCCCAACGCCCACGCGTCGGTGAGGCTCCACAGCACGCCGGCCGTTGCGCCCGCATCGGTTTGGCCGTCGCCGTCCCAGAACGGATTCGTCTCGTCCGGATCGAAGGTCCCTTCGGTGAAGACCCCCGCGAACGCGGCGAGGCCGAAGCCGATGCTCACCTCGTCGCTCAGGCGGAGCGCGGCCGAGACCCCGAAGTTGCCGATGACGAGGCCCGAGAGGGGATCGAGTTCACCGTTGCTGTTGGTCCACTCCGTGGGGAACTCGAGGCTCGACAGGGTCTGCATATAGACCGCGATGGACCACTCCCGGCGCGGCAGGACAAAAGACAGGAACCCGAGGCTCGATTGATTCGACGCCGTACCCTCGCGGTCCTCGCTCCACGACCGCCCCTCGACCGAGATCTCCGGGCGGACCAGCTGCATGAGCCCCGAAGGGTTGGCCCAGGCGGCGGTGGCGTCGTCCGCCACCGCGACGAAGGCGCCGCCGAGACCGAGGCTGCGCGCCCCGGGGCTGACCATGGGTGGTTCGATGGTCGTCTGGGCAACGGCGATCGGGCAGACCAGCAACGCGACGACAGCACCGAGCCATCTGAAAACGAAATCGGGGCGACCTCTCATCGGCGACATCGTATCCGAACCCTCATCCAAACCTCACAACTCCGTCAGGCGCCTCGGGCGCCAAGAACCGAAACTCAGTCCAGAAGTACGGGGCCGGTCGGCAAACGGCCCGGAAAATCGGAGGAAGAAATGAAGCACACGATTTTGACCATCCCCACCGCCATCATGATCATTGCCACATTGTCGTTCGCACCCGGCGTCGATGCACATGAAGAGGAGGCGACGGCCGAGGCCAAGGCCGTCGATCAACCCAAGGTGCGTGACTGGATTCTCCGCTTCGGGGTTGTCGTCGCCGAGACCAACGGACGGACATCGGTGGATGCCGATCCGGGTTCCGTGGATGTCAGACTCAGCGGCGGCGGCGGAGCCTTCGCCGCCCTCGAGTACAAGGTCATCCCACTCCTCGGGCTCGAATTCGGAACCACCTCGATCGGCACGGACATGAACGTTTCGGCGCACACGGGGCTCAAGCACTTCGGCACCGATGTCGGTATCCTCGGGATGAGCGCCCTGACCATCGGCGCCAACTTCCGCTTTGTCAGAACCCGGACCGTCAACGTCTATGCCGGGCCCATGCTGGCCTTCAACCACTACAGCAAGTGGTCGGTGCACACCGGTTGCGATGACGATTGCTGGCCGGTGAAGCACGACGACGGCTGGGTTTCGGTGCAATCCAGGAGCGACTCGGAAATTACCTGGGGCGCCAAGCTCGGGATCGACATCGTCCTCACCAAGAGGGGGAACTGGACCTTTGGCGGTTCAATCTCCTACTTGGATGCCACCTACGATTTCCGGCAGGATCCCGGTCCTGGGCAAGGGTCCATCGATCTCGACCCGATCATGTTCAGCTTCGGAGCCGGGTTCCGGTTCTGAGGATCGTCCTTTCCGTGCCCGTTTCCGTATCCGCACCCGTGCCCGATCGGTTCGGAAAGACGAGGCGAAACGATCGCTTTTCGGAAACGGAAACGGAAACGGAAACGGATACGCTGGCGAGAACACGAATCACAGCAGTGAACAGCGGGGGCCTGCCGCCGGCCCCCGCTCGCTTTTCCATCGGAGGCTCTAGAATGCCAATCGATGAATCCCGCAGACGCCCCCTTCGAACTCGGCGAGTGGCTGGTCCAACCCCGGCTCAACCGGCTGTCGCGATCGGGTGGCACCGTTGTCCAGCTCGAGCCGAAAATGATGGACGTTCTGGTCTGCCTCGCGCGGAATCCCGGCGATGTGGTTTCGCGTGAGGCCCTGATCGATGCGGTGTGGCCGGAGGTCTTCATCTCGGAGTCGGTACTCACCCGCGCCATCGCCGGTCTTCGCCGCGCCCTCGGCGACGATGCCCGCAGCCCGAGCTTTATCGAGACCATCTCCAAGCGCGGCTATCGCCTGATCGGACCGGCCGCACCGGCCCCGGTCGCTCAGGCTGCGGTCCGGAGCACGGGATTCCCGGGTGGCTCCTATGTGGTGGGGCAGTGGGTTCGCGCTCAGGGGTTCTACGGCCGCTCCGCCCAACTCGCCGAGGTGCTGGACGGCCCGCGCAACGGCTTCTGGATCGTCGGCACCCGGCGCCGCGGCAAGACGTCGTTTCTCAAACAACTCGAGCACGTGGCGACCGCGGCGCCGGAGCGCCGGCTGCTGCCGGTGTTCTGGGATCTCCAGGGGGTCGACGATCTTGACGCTCTTGCCTTCAGTCTGGAAGAGGCGCTCGCCGACGCCGAACCGCGTCTCGAGGATGTCGGGTTGGCCGTCGCCGAGATCATCGATCCGGATGTCTTTCGGATGCTCGGCACCCTCCGTCGTCGGCTCCGAGCCGATCATCGGACGCTCTTTCTGCTTTGCGACGAGGCCGAGGCGCTGCAGACTCTGGCCACCCGATCGGAGGCGGCCATCGGTCGTCTGCGGCGTGCCCTGCTCGCTCACGATGGGGTGCGCACTGTGATCTCATCGGGTCCGCGCCTGTGGGATCTCGCTACCGGCTCCGCGACCTCGCCTTTCCTCGACGGCTTTCTTCCGCCGCTCTATCTCGGCCGACTGAGACCGGAGACCTCCCACGCCCTGATCCGGCAGCACCACCTCTCGGATGAGGAACGCCCCGAGTTGACCGACGACGACGTCGACGCCATCTGTCACTGGGGCGGCGGTCACCCGTTCCTGCTCCAGCTGCTCAGTAAACGCGTCATCGAGTACGGCGGTGTCGATCGCGCGGTGGCGGCGGTCGCCGGTGATCGATCGGTGACCAGTCTCTTCGAGGTCGATCTCGATCTGTTGGACGATCAACAGCGATCGATTCTCTCGAGCCTCGCCGAAAACCACGGCCCGGGCGTCGAGGATGACTCGCCGGCCCTCCTCGAGTTGCAGCAACTCGGTCTGGTCGAGCGGGGTGATTCCGACGAGATCCGGGTTGCGATGCCTCTGTTCGGGCTCACGAGACACAGATCGCAATTCGATCGTCAGTTGCAGGAAGGGGTTTGACGAAAGCTCAACCGGGCGACTGATCAACCGCCAATGGAGATGACAAGCGACGATCGATGCACCGACGTGACCAATCGGCACCCATCACGGAAAACACCCGATTGAGTGCTCGATTCTACGAGACTTTCGGATCCGAAGCTGGACGCTTCGGCGCGTCGATTACTTCTTCTTGGCGGCGGGCTTTTTGGCCGCGGCCGGTTTCTTTGCGGCCGGTTTCTTTGCGGCGGGCTTCTTTGCCGCTACGGGTTTCTTGGCTGCGGGTTTCTTGGCTGCGGGTTTCTTCGCTGCGGGTTTCTTCGCTGCTGCGGGCTTCTTGGCGGCGGCGGGTTTCTTGGCTGCAGGCTTCTTGGCGGCGGCGGGTTTCTTGGCTGCAGGCTTCTTGGCGGCGGCCGGTTTTTTGGCTGCGGGCTTCTTGGCGGCGGCCGGTTTCGCTGCCGCTTTTTTCGCTGCCGGTTTCGCTGTTGCCATCATTCAATCTCCTTTTCGGTGGTCGGTTCCGGTTTCAGATTGCGCAAACGACAAAGATCTCAACCAACTCTATACAACTTTTTCGTATTTTTTGCGCGTAAACAAAAAAAATCTTCGCCGACGAAAGCCACGGGAAGTGACGAATTCGTTTCCGGATCGGCGGCAGAGCCGGGCCCGACCATCACTGAAAATCCCTCGGCATGGTGTCGGTCCAGGTCTTTTCCCTCACCACGACTCCGTTTTCTTTGAGCCTTCGCGTGTAGCGATAAGTGAAATTGTCCCGGTCACTCGTGAACGACAGTTCCGCTTCCCACAACAGCACTCGATCTTCCAGGGTGACCTCCATACGGTGGCTGCCACGCACTTCGGTGTCCTCCGGATGGGAGTCAGATGTGCGGTGCTCGATGGACTCGTGGGTTGTCTCGGTTCCCCAGGGGTAGCGGCTGGCGCCGGCGTTGGTCGCGGTCACGATGACCTCGCCGGTTTGCGGATTGCGATCAACCGAGGAGACTTCGCCGTATCCCGAGTTGGTTCCCAGGTCGATGTTCTCAAAGCCGGGCAGTTCGGGGTTTTCGCTTGGCGGCCGGAAACCCGGAGTGGCGCCCGGGCCGGGTGGCACGACGGGGAGGACCAGGTGCGAGCCGTCCTCGCCGCCCAGCTGCAGCGACGTGGTCATGGGGTACGGCGTCGGCCAGAGCATGGGCCACTGGGCATTGTTGACCGAGAGGCGAATGCGGTGTCCGGCGGGGAACACCCACGAGGTGAAGTGCATTTCGATATCGAGAGGGAAGACCTTTCCAGGCTCGATGTCCTCGGGCTCGCGGGCCGAGATCCGGTGGCTGCCGTTGAACCCGGCGCCGGCAACCTGGGTGACCGTTCCGTCGGGAGCGACGTCGGAGAGGCGGACGAACCAGTTGGCCCGGATCGCGTTGGCGGCGACATGGAGCGCGGCACGGGGCAAACCGAGGATCTCGGTGGCCTCGAAAAGGGGTTCGCTGTCATAGACCAGGCTGTACGCGTCGGTGCCTCGTTGGTCGTGGGCCACGTCCCCCCACCACATGACAGGACCGCCTGCCTCGACACCGATGCTCGGAACATAGCGCAGTTGGTGGACGGTTCTTTCCGGCTCGTCGGTGGACAGGGTGTGATTGGGTTGCGGGTACATGCGCCGTTGCTCGATACGCCGCACGGGCCATCCCTCCTCCCATCGCCAGAAACCCGGCGCGGTCTCCAGGTACGGGCCCGGTGGGTGCCACTTGCGGACGTACACCGCGAAGCGGGGTTGGTCCATGATCCCGGTGTCGATGCCCTTCAACCACTGGTCGAACCAGCGCACCGCCTCTTCCCGCCACTCCACGCCCGGCTCGGGATAGGGATCGTGCGGCCAGGCGTGCGACCAGGGGCCGATCATGGCCTTGACCGGAACCTCGAGATTTTCCAGCATCCTCGGCAGGCTGTCCCGGTAGCCGTCGTACCAACCGCCGATGAGGAAGGTGGGTATCTTGATGTCCGAGTATCGAGCTCGCAACGATGCCCGATCCCAGAACGGGCCGTCCCGTTGCTGGCGTTTGTAGGTCATCATCCAGGGCCGGGTGTCGAAACGGTCGCGAAAGTACGCCTCGTCGATGACGTAGTCCGGGGCGCCGGGCCGGGCGTTGTCCAGGTCCTGGCTCATCTCCCAGGAATCCAAATGCATGATGCCGTCCATGTAGTGCACGTCGTCCTGGTACAGGTCCTCGGTGGCGTCGACGGCGATGATGGCCTTCAGGGCCGGGGGGTTCCGGCCGGCCATCTGAATCGAGTTGAAACCGCCCCAGGAGATGCCGAACATCCCGACGTTGCCGTTGGACCAAGGTTGCGCGGCCAGCCAGTCGATGACCACCATGCCGTCCTCGTGCTCCTGCTCGGAATACTCGTACGGGATGAGCCGCCCCTCGCTGTTTCCGGTGCCGCGGATGTCGACTCGAGCAACGACATAGCCGCGCTCGACAAAGTACGAGTACAACGCGTGGTTGCGGGCCCTCGACTCGGTCTTGCGGTAGGGCAGGTACTCCAGGATGACCGGAAAGGCCGCCGCCTCCCGATCCCCCGCCGGCATGTAGAGATCCGCCGCGAGCCTGACTCCGTCCGGCATGCTGATCCATGCCTCCCTCATCTCCACTCGAAGCTCGGCGACCGAGGGGGTCTCGGCCGCGGCGAGGGGGAAGCCGGCGGTTGCGGCGAGCAACGAGGCCGCCATGGCGACCATCGCCATGGCGCCGAGTCGATTGAGCCGGTACTGAAACTGGTGCATGCTCTGTGTCTCCCTCAAGGGCCCCGGGCGATCCGGCGCAGGTGATAGCGGTGGCCACCATCGATTGTGCCAGTCTTTCGGATTTCAGAAAGTCCGGCGATCGGATTCGATCCGCCGATGTAAGATCCCGGACTGGAGATTCGGGCGCAAGAACGGTGAATTCAGGGGGTGACTCCGATGGCCCATGACGGCCCCGCCTACGAACGTGACGCCTACCTCGGCGAACTCGAGACCGAGGTGACCGAGGTCGGCCGGGATGGCGGGCGGTTCTTCGCCGCCGCAGCCGACACCGTCTTCTACCCCGAGGGCGGCGGTCAGCCCGCGGACCGCGGGTCCATGGGTGGAGCCGGAGTCATGGATGTCCGGAAGGCCGACGGGATCATCCGCCATTACCTCGCTGACGAGATTCCGCTCGGACCGGTCCGCCAGGTGCTCGACTGGAGCCGTCGCTTCGACCATATGCAGCAGCATACCGGGCAACATCTGCTCACCGCCGTCGGAATCGGACGCTTCGGATGGGCGACCACGGCCTTCCACATGGGGCCGTCGGTGTGCGATATCGAACTCGATGTCGCAGCACTCGGCGACACCGATCTTCGGCGGCTCGAGGATGCGGTGGCGGAGGAGATTCTCGCGGCGCGCCCGGTGACCACCCGGCACGCCGGGATCGACGAGATGGAGGCGCTCGGTGTCCGCTCACGGCTGCTGCCCGAGGGGCACACCGGTGAGCTCCGGCTCGTGGAGATTGAAGGCCTCGACCTCAACACCTGCGGCGGCACCCATGTCCGTTCGACGGCGGAGATCGGCGCGCTCGCCCTGGTCGGAACCGAGACCATGCGAGGAGGGACACGGGTCTTTTTTGTTGCAGGTGATCGGGTGCGCCGGCGGCTCGCCGAGCACGAGGCGAGGAACCTGAAACTGCGGACGTTGTTGGGCGCCGCGGACGACGAACTCCCCGAGCTCGTCGAGCTCCGCCTCGGCAGGGAGAAAGACCTTGCCAGAGAACGCCGTCAGTTGTTGACCGAGCTCGCCCGGGCCGAGGCCGAACGACTGACCGCGACGGACGACCCGGTGATCGCACGTCATTGGGACGATCGTGATCTGCCCTTTCTCCAGGAGGTCGGCAAGGCGCTGATCGAGCTCGCGCCCGACCGGGTTGCGCTGCTGACGGCGGGATCCGGGAGCGAGGGTGGGTTTCTCGTCGTGGCCGGAGAGGGCTCGGGCCTCGATCTTGGTGCCGTCGGTCCCGAAATCTGCACCGTCCTCGATGGTCGCGGCGGCGGTCGGGCGCCCTTTTTCCAGGGCAAGGCGGCTGCGATCGGTCGCCGAAGCGAGGCGGTTGATTTTCTGATCCGCTGACCATTCTTCGATGCCGGGACGGAGGAACAGGACCGCCGCATCGAGTCACGAAAGCAAGATCCTCTCGAGCTACAATCATCCAGCGGAGGACGCATCAGATGACCGACCAGCCGAAACCGCGCCGACCCGGGGCCGGCCGAGGAGCGGCTCCACCTCGAACACGAGTCGATCGTGCGGTCTTCCGAAGTGCAACGAGGAGGCTCCATTGACAGCTGTTCGAGTCCCCGACATCCGGACCCAACGGGTCGTCGCCGCTGCCGTCGTCGGGGTCGTCATCTGGTTTCTTCCGGTGCCGAATGGACTGAGCCTCGAGGCGTGGCGTCTTTTCGCCATCTTCTTCACCACGATCCTCGCCGTGCTGATCCAGGCGATGCCGATCTTCCCCGCTTCGGTGCTGGGGATGGTCGCGGCCCTGTTGACCGGAGTGCTTCGGCCGGATCAGGCCTATGCCGGATTCGGCAAGGACTTTATTCTCCTGATTGTCGCCGCGTTTCTGGTCGCCCGGGCGGTCATCAAATCGGGTCTCGGCCGGCGGATCGCGTTCCACGTCATCCGGCGCCTCGGTCGGTCGACCCTCGGTCTCGGCTACAGCGTGATGATCACCGACGCGCTCATCGGCCCCGCCTTTCCCAGCAACACAGCGCGCAGCGGCGTGCTCTTTCCCGTCGTCCAGGCCATCTGTCTCGGTTCCGGTTCGTCGCCCGCAGACGGTACGGAGAAAAAGCTGGGCAACTATCTGATGATCATTGGAATGGCCAGCCTGACGGTGTCCTCCGCCCTGTGGCTGACGGCCATGGCGGTGAACCCGGTGGGAGCGGCCATCGCTCGGGAGTCCGGTGTCGAGATCGGGTTTGCGTCGTGGTTTCTGGCCGCGGTGGTGCCGTCACTCTCGGCATTGGTGATCCTGCCGTTGGTCCTCCTCAAGCTGGTCGATCCGGAAACCAAACACACGCCGGAGGCGCCCGAGGCCGCGGCCGCCGAACTCGCGATGATGGGCCCCTTGTCCCGCCGCGAGTGGCTCACCGCCGGCGTTTTCGCCTTCATGATCGTGGGCTGGGCGCTCTCCGGGACCCTCGCCGTCGACAAGGCCGGGATCGCCTTCCTCGGTCTCGCCATCCTCATGGTGGGGCGTGTCTACTCCATGGCCGACCTCAGGACCGAAGGCGAGGCGCTGTCGATCTGGGTCTGGTTCGGTATTCTCTTCACCCTCAGCAGTTCCCTCAACGAGTTCGGTTTCATGACCTGGCTCGGCGGCAAAGTGGCGACCCAGCTTCAAGGGCTGGCCCCCGCAACGGTCTATGTGTGTTTGATCGTGGTTTACGTCCTGTTGCACTATCTCTTTGTCAGCCAGACCGCGCATCTGCTGGCCCTGTTCGGCGTTTTCATGGCGGTCGGGGTCACATCCGGGGTCGACCCGGCCTTGAT
>JAHECW010000266.1 GCA_024641545.1 Acidobacteriota bacterium | reverse complement strand
GTCCTCGCCCCGGTCGCTGTCCGCCGGGAACAGTTCGGCGGCCTGCGCCAGGTGGTCGGCGATCTCCGCGGCGCTGGCTTGGACGACGGCGGCGTCGAACGGTTGTTCCTTCTTGGCGATGGCGCCGAGGGCCATCATCCCGTCGCGAACTCCTTCCATCTCCTTCTGGCGCTGTTTGATCGCTTCGGTGGCCGTCATGGCGGCGGCAGAAACCGCGACCGCGAGCGCGACCGCGATCCCGCTCCAGATTTGGTGCCTCGTTGCGTTCATCGTGATGCTCCTCTCGTTTGCCGACAGGTCCGAATTCGGTTGCGTTGCCGGCGACGATAGCTGGGTCGGGCCCGGGAATCAACCGGGCCCCCCGGCGACACCACCGTGGCGCCTCGGCGTGGCGGAGCATGTGATCGGACCACGGCACCGCTTTCGGTTGCCGGGATTCCCGATCTTCACTACACTGCCAGCCAGCCTCGTCTGTGGCGTTTCTCGAGGACGGTAAGCTCTCGGATCCAGAGGTTTACGACAGGAGCGCCCCTCCGGGTCTGCTGCTCCCCGATTCTCGTGGCGCTGTCCGATTGGGAGTGCGAAGCGTCGGTCGTTGACCGGCGGCCCGTTTCGATCGAGTACATCCTGACCGTCAGGTTCGGGCTGAACCAGCCGGAAGCCCACCCGCACATCGGAGGACTGAAAATTGGATCTCAAGACACCGCGTGAATGTCTCGCAGACGCGTTTCGCGCCGGGCCGGAGAGGGAAGAGTTCGTTGCCGAGGTGACAAAGATCGTCGCCGACGTCGCGGTTCGGATCTTCAACTCGATCGGCGGCGGCATGGCGGAGCTCGATCGGGTGGCCGAGAAAGTCGAGGAGAAGGTCGCTCGTTCCTGGGCGTCGCGGGCGATCGACGGAATCCGGGAAATCGAAGATGCCGGCTCGCTGGTGCCGGGGTTGTCCCATCAGGACATCTATATCGAGGAGCTGAAAGCGACGCTGACGAGCACGATGACCCTCGATGAGTTTCTGAAGAAGCTCGAAGGGGTCAAGTCGAAATGGGGCGCCCGAATCAACTATCCGCTCTACGCCGGCGGCAGAAGCAGGCAGTTGGAGGGGCTCAAACGCAAGGTCCAAACCGTCGCCCCCGAGGAGGAGGCGCGGTCTCGAGCCGCTGCCGAAACGCTGCTTGCGAAGGAGGTCGATCGGATTCAGAAGGAGACCAACGACAAGATCAACCTCGGAGTCGTCGAGTTCAGCAGCATCTTGGGCGATGCTCTGAGCTGGGAAAAGGATGCCGAGGCCGTTGTTCAGCTGCGCTGGTACCTGATCGGAGCGATGACCGGTTACATCTTCAACGCCATGAACAAGAGACTCGGTGAAGATCAGGCCAGGGTCAGGGAACTGCTGTACTTCGCGGTCGAACGCGTGATGCGGACGGTGTACGAGAGCTTCCAGTACGAGGTGAAGAAGAACATGAAAGGCGGAGCGCCGAACGAGCGCCGACTCTCCGCCGGGAGGGATCTCTCCGCGCTGATCAGGGAAGAGATCAAGATGTCGACGACTGCGGTTGCAGAATTCGAAACCAAGCTCAACCGGCAGCAGCTCAACGGCGAGATCATCGCCACGATTCGGCGCCTTCTGAAAACCCGGTGGGATTTCGTGAGGACGGATCCGGAGCTCTTTGCCGGCATCACCGCCGGTCTCCGCGGCGACGTGATGATGGAGGATTTTGTCGGCCACCTCAGGCGCGTCCCCGGACTCGAGGACCAGGGTCGCGAGGAGATCATCGCGGAGCTGAAGACGTCGGTGGAACCGTTCCGTTCGCTCTACTACGTGAAAATCAACTATGTGCGGTATCTCAAGGGTCTGAGAAACTTCCAGAAGTCACTGTGATCGACGACAAGGTCACCGCGGAGCATTGGTCGAAGATCGATCGCAACCGGTTTTCGGGCGCGGTCTACTGGCTCGGCAATCCGTTGGTCTACCGGCGCTATCAGGTCATGGCGGCAGGCGGTCGGCGGTGCAGCCACTGGCTCGAGCACGTTGTGGCCCGCTACCTCGGCGCGACGGGAGCCGGAAACCGCGTATTGACGGTAGGTTGCGGCGATGGGGCGCTCGACCGCCGCTTCGCCGAGATCGGCGGTTTCTCCGCCCTCGACGGCATCGACATCGCACCGGGCGCCATCGATGCTGCGCGGGCGGCGGCGGCAGGGCGGGGTCTCGACCAGCTCCGCTACCGGGTGCTCGACATCGAGACCGAAGATCCGCCGTCGCCGCCCTACGATGCCGTCATCTTCAGTTCGGCCCTGCACCACATCGAGGATCTCGAAGGCGTACTCGACCGGTGCTCCAGGGCTTTGAGCCCGAACGGTCACCTGATCGTCAACGAGTACGTCGGGCCCGACCGGTTCGCGTTGCCGCCGCGCGAGGTCGACGCGATCAGGCGAGCATTCGCGCTCATCCCGGAGCGCTACCGCCGTTCGCTGTGGTGGGAGAACGCTGGCGAGCTGCTGACCGAGGCGTCGATCCCCGATCCCGTCGAGGTGGCCCGGGAAGATCCGAGCGAGGCGGTTCGTTCGTCGGAGATCCCCGACCAGGTTGCGCGGGCCTTTGATGTGCTCGAGGACAACCGGGCGGGCGGAACGCTGTTGCAGTTCGGACTGCACGCCATCGCGGGTCACTTCAGGGAGAGCGACGCCGAGTCCGCGGCCGTTCTCCAGAGCCTCTTCGACCTCGAGGACGAGCTCATCGCTGCCGGCGAGATCTCGAGCCACTTCCGTCTGATGGTCGCGCGCCGCCGGAACCTCGGGGAGTGACCCGGGTTCTTCAGCCTGGAACGGCCGCGTCGATCACGAGGCCGCGCAGCCGGTCCTCCCAGACCTCAGTCCAACGACGGTGGTCGATGCCGGTGGGTTGCGTGCTCATAGCCGGAGGCGATCTCGACGAGGACCGGTTCGGCGAGCGCGGTGCCGATGAACGAGATCCCGACCGGGAGTCCGTGCACCGCCCCCATCGGCACGGTGATGTTCGGATAGCCGGCGCGCGCCGGAAAGCCCGAGCTGCCGCCCGAGAAGTGGTCGCCGTTGACGAGATCGATGGTCCAGGCCGGCGACCCGGTCGGCGCAACCAGCGCGTCGAGCTGATTCTCGGCGAGCAGTCGGTCGATCTCGTTTCGCGACCGGTCGCGGGCCAGCTCGAGCGCGTCGCGGTAGGCCTGATCGTCGAGCGAACCCGTGGCCTGGCTCATGATGAAGATCTCCTGCCCGAACCACGGCATTTCGACGTCGGCGTGGCGCTCATTGAAGGCGATCAGCTCCTCGAGCGTGGTCGCCGGAAGCCGCTCGGCGCCGGGAAGTCCGGACAGGTAGGCGTTCAGGTCGACCTTGAACTCGTAGAGCAGGACATCGTACTCCGCCTGGTCCAGGCCCTCGATCTCGTCGAACTCGAGACCGTCGACGACCGTCGCGCCCGCCCCACGGAGATCCCCGATGGTTTGCTCGAGCAGCGCATCCACCCCGTCGTGGAAGCCGGCCGTCGAGCGCACGACACCGAGCCGCTTACCCTTCAGCCCGTCGGGCTTCAGGTGCTCCGTCAGCAGCCAGGTTGCGGCCCTCGCCGCGAGCTCGGTGGCCGGATCGCGGTCATCGGTCCCGATCATCGCCTCGAGAGTCACGACCGCGTCGGCGACGGTGCGCGCCATCGGTCCGGCGGTGTCCTGGGTGTGGGAGATCGGCACCACGCCGAAGCGACTCACGAGCCCGACGGTTGGCTTGATCCCGACCAGCCCGGTGGCGTTCGCCGGGCACACCACCGAGCCGTCGGTTTCGGTGCCGATCGCCACCGGTGCGAAGCCGGCCGCGATCGCCACGCCCGAGCCGGAGCTGGATCCGCACGGCGAACGGCTCGGGTCGTAGGGGTTGCGGGTCTGGCCGCCGACGCCGCTCCATCCGGACGACGATCGTTCGGACCGGAAGTTGGCCCACTCGCTGAGATTGGTTTTGCCGAGCACCACGACGCCCGCGCTGCGGAGCTTCTCGACCAGCCCGGCGTCGCGGTCGGTGACGTTGCCGGCGAGGGCGAGGGAGCCGGCGGTGGTCGCCATCGGGTCGGCCGACTCGATGTTGTCCTTGAACAGCACCGGAATCCCGTGCAGCGGGCCGCGAAGACGACCTTCTCGACGCTCCGCGTCCCGTTCCCGGGCCAGTTTCACGGCCTCCGGGTTGACGACGATCACCGATCGCAGCCCGCCGTCGAGGCGTTCGATCCGGCCCAGGAACGCGACGGTGATCGCCTCCGAGGTCAGGGTTCCATCGGCCATCAGCTCCTGCAGCTCGGCGATCGTGGCCTTGGCGACGAGCGCCTCGATTCCGGACTCCGCGGCCACTGCGAACAGCGGCGGGGCGGCAACAATCCATCCGACAACGACGACTCGGCACAGCCAGCGCATAGGTCCTCCCTCGAGCTCCGATTGTTCTCGAGTGTGCCCGATCCCGGCTCGCCGCGCCACCGGAGAACGACCGATCGGCAATTCCAGCCGGGCGCTTGGTGTTTCAGGTTGGGATGAACTCGAATACGCGGTTCGTGATTTTCCTCTCCGTGGTGCTGGGTGTGTGGACGTTGCAGCACGTCTACGTCGGCTGGCGGCTGGCGGCCGTGCCTCTCTTCGCACCCGGACCGGGCCGCTCGGCGCTGCTGATCGGTCTCGTCATCGGCTTCGCCGCCTACCCCCTCGGCCGAATTCTGTTTTCGGTCGGCGCGTACGGACCGGGCCGCCTCCTCGAGTACTGCGGTGCGGTGTGGATGGGCGCGCTGTTCCTGATCTTCTTCGCCCTTCTCGCCG
>JAHECW010000265.1 GCA_024641545.1 Acidobacteriota bacterium | reverse complement strand
CTGCTTCGTCAACTGCGTGATGGATCCGGAGACCGAGGAGTGGACGATGCTCAAGCGTGACATCCTTCCGCTCTTCAAGCCCCAGTCCGATCACGAACTTCTCGGTGGCTGATACTCCACCAAATCCGGGCCCCGGGCGCTTCGGCGCCTGGGGCCCTTTTTCCGATCAAGGTAAACCCATTGACAACAACGACTCAACAACCTGTCTGCCCGCATTGCGACCATATCCTCCAGCCCTTTGAACTGCCCGACAACACCGGCTGGCAAACTGATTTCCAGTTGGCGTGTTTTAACGACGAGTGCCCCTACTTCCAACGCGGTTGGAAACATATGGAAGAGCACTATGCGGTGAAAGCGTCCTATCGTTATCGTGTCGACCCGGCGACCGCCAAGCCCTCGCCGCTCGCGGTCTGGTCGACCGACGCCCTCAAGGACCGCATCCTCGACGCGACTGTCACAGCTGATCCCGATGCTGAAAACAACGACACTCCCGACGAAGGAAGCAATCAATGACTGATCTCACGCGCGGCTTGCCGCAGTACCTCGCGGACAAGCACCAGCTCGCCGACGGCGAGAGTTTTACGTTCACCTGCCACCCCGGTGTTCCCTGTTTCAACAATTGCTGCGCCGACGTCAACATCGTTCTGACGCCCCTGGACGTGCTCCAGCTCGCGCGCCACACCGGCCTCCACACCCAGGTCTTTCTCGATACCTACACCAGCAATCCCATCACCAAGGACCTGCAACTGCCGATGGTGATGCTCAAGATGCTCGACGATGACAAGAAGAGATGCCCGTTTGTCGGCGAGCAGGGTTGCACTGTGTATCGGAACCGCCCGTGGGCCTGCCGGATGTATCCCCTCGGCATGGCCCTTCCGCCTGCCCGCGCCGGCGTCGAGCCGGAGCCGATCTTCTTTGTCTTCGAAGACGACCACTGCAAGGGCCGCCACCAGGATGAGGCGGTTGACTGGACGGCCGCCAAGTGGCGCGCCGATCAGCATCTGGTCGAACGGGACGAGATTGAAATCGGGTTCCGCGACCTCGTGAGCCACCCCTGGTTCATCGGCGGACGGCAGCTCGATCCCAAACGGATGCACATGCTCTACACAGCCTGCTACAACCTCGACACCTTCCGCGAGTTTGTTTTTGAGTCGACTTTTCTCGAGCGTTTCGAGCTCGATGAGGATCTGATCGAGGACATCAAGACCAACGACATCGCGCTTCTGAAGTTCGCCTTCCTTTGGCTCCGATTCGCCCTGTTCAAGGAGCCGACGGTGAAGGTGCGCGAAGGCGCGGCCGAACGGAGTGTTCAATGAGTGAAACCAAAGCATCTCCACTGCTCGTGATCGGCGCCGGCATCGCGGGCGTCACCGCCGCCCTGGAAGCCGCCGAGATGGGTTCCGAGGTCGTGCTGGTGGAGCGCGAACCCGCCATCGGCGGCCGGGTTCTGCGGATCAACAACTACTTCCCGAAACTGTGTCCGCCGTCCTGCGGGATGGAGATCAACACCCGCCGGGTGGAACGCAATCCGCGGATCCGGGTGCTCACCTCGGCGCGGGTCACCGCCGCCGAGAAGAAGGGCGCCGGTTGGTCGGTCACCATCACCCGCGACCCGGCATACGTCACCGACGCCTGCACCGCCTGCGGCGATTGCGACCAGGCCTGCGAAACCCTGGTTTCCGACCCGCACAACCTCGGGCTCAGCGAGGCCAAGGCGATCAGGCTGCCGCACCTCAACGCCTGGCCCAATCGCTATCACTTCGACCGCGAGGCCGTCGGCGACGAGGAGGCGCGGAGGATCGCCGATGCCTGCACCATCGGCGCGGTGGATCTCGACGCCGCCGCCACCACCGAGACCATCGAGGTCGGCGCGGTAGTCGTGGCGACCGGTTGGCACCCCTACCCCATCGAGAATCTCGAAGACCTCGGCGGCGGCAAGATTCAGGATGTCATCGCCAACGTCCACATGGAGAGAATGGCCTCGCCCGCCGGCCCGACCGGCGGCAGGATCGTCTGCCCTTCGACCAACGAGGCGCCCAAGAAGGTGGCCTTCGTCCAGTGCGCAGGCTCGCGCGATGTCAACCACCTCAACTACTGCTCGGGGGTCTGCTGCCTGGCCTCGCTCAAGCAGGCCACCTACGTCAAGGAGCAGCTTCCCGACGCCGAGGTGACGATGTACTACATCGACCGGCGAACCCCGGGCCGCAACGAGGACTTCCTCCTCAAGGTCGCGGCCATGGAGGGCGTCAAGCTGGTCAAAGGCAAGGTCGGCCGCATCGAGCAAGAGAACGGATCGATCAAACTCCATGTCGAAGACGTCGAAAACGTCAGGATCATCGAGGTCGAGCCCGATCTCGTGGTGCTCGCGACCGGGATGGTGCCCAACGCCGCCGACGACGATCTCGCACTCTTCACCAGAAAAGACGACGAGGGTTTCGTCCTCGACGATCTCGATTCCGGGGTCACGGTCGCCGGCGTCGCCCGCCGGCCCGAGGACGTGGCCGCATCGGTTCGTGACGCAACAGGGGCCGCCGCCCGCGCGGTCATCGCTGCGGGAGGGAGGGCGTGATGGACAAGCTCGGCGTTTTTCTGTGTACCGGATGCGGCATCGGCGACGCCCTCAATGCAGACGAGGTCATTGCGGCTGCCAATGAAAAAGGTTGTGCTGCGACCCTCACCCACGGCTGCCTGTGCGCACCCGAGGGCATCGACGCGATCCGCGCATCGGTGAGCGAGAACGGCCTCGACGGACTCCTTCTCGCCGCCTGCTCCGACCGCGCCAAGGCAAACGAGTTCGCAACATTGAAGGATGAGGTTCCGGCCGTCTTCCGGACCGCGATCCGCGAGCACTGCACCTGGTCCCACCCCGCCGAGGCCGAGGGTCAGAACGCAGAGGACACCACGATGCTCGCCCAGGACCTGGTCCGGATGGGGCTGGCCCGTCTCGCCGGCATGAAGGCCATTGTCCCTCTCGATCTCGAGATCGACGAGACCGTCATGGTCGTCGGCAGCGGCCGGGCCGGACTCGAGGCCGCGATCACCGCCGCCGGGCTCGGACACCCGGTCGTCCTGATCGAGGAGGATTCGAAGCTCGGCGGCCATCTCGCCGGCCAGGTCTCCATCGCTCCCGAGGAGCCGCCCTACGACGCTCCGGTTCCCAATCCGGTTCCCGGTCTGGTGGCGAAGGTCCAGGCGAACGGGCGAATCCAGATCCTCACCGACACAGTCATCAGGACCATCAACGGTCAACCCGGTCAGTTCAAGGTGGTGTTCGACGGTCCCGAAACCGTCGAGATGACGGTCGGCGCCATCGTCCAGGCAACCGGAGCTCGGCCCTACGACGCGAAGAACCTGGGACACCTCGGGTATGGCGATTCGGCCGATATCGTCACCTCGGCCGAATTCGAGGCCATGCTTGCCGCCGGTTCTCTCGCCCGTCCTTCCGACGGCAGAAAGCCGGAGCGGATCGCGTTCATCCAGTGCGCCGGCTCCCGCGACGAGAATCACCTGAAGTACTGCTCTTCCGAATGCTGCGTCAACACGCTTCGTCAGGTCGCCGAGGTCAAGAAGCTCGATCCGTCCGTCGAGAGCGCCGTGATCTACAAAGACATCCGCACCCCCGGGCACATGGAGCACTTCTTTGTCGGTGTCCAGAAGTCGGCCGAGATGATGATGACCCGCGGCGACGTGGACAAGATCGAGGCCAACGGCAAGCTGAATATCCACCTCAGCAACAGCCTTCTCGGCGACAAAGTCCAGGTTCAGGCCGACCTCGTCGTGCTCGCGGTGGGGATGGTGCCGCAATCCGCCGACGGCGAGCTCATCCGCGAGCTCATCGACTCGCGCCACCAGGCCGAGCACAGCGAGAGCTCCCAGGTTCGCGAGAAGTCGGCGATCCGGGCGGAGGAGCTCAAGGGCCACGAGGGGACCGAGATCCTCCACCTCAACTACCGGCAGGGCCCCGACCTGCCGACGCTCAAGTACGGCTTCCCCGATTCACACTTCATCTGCTTCCCCTACGAGACCCGCCGGACCGGCGTCTACGCCGCCGGAACGGTCCACGCGCCGATGGATTCTGCGCAGGCGTCCGAGGACGGTCTCGGCGCGGCCATGAAGGCCGTCCAGTGCATCGAGATGGCCAAGCGCGGTGAGGCGGTTCACCCGCGAGCCGGCGACCGTGCCTATCCGGACTTCTTCCTCCAACGCTGCACCCAGTGCAAACGCTGCACCGAGGAATGCCCGTTCGGAACCATCAACGAGGACGCCAAGGGAACGCCCGAATTCAACCCGCTGCGGTGCCGTCGCTGCGGCATCTGCATGGGCGCCTGTCCCGAACGGATCATCAGCTTCCAGGACTACTCGGTCCACATGGTAGCCGAGATGATCAAGGCCATGGAGATCCCGGATGAGGAGGACGAGAAACCGAGGATCCTCGCGCTCATGTGTGAGAACGACGCGGTTCCCGCCATCGAAGCGGCGGCCGCCAACGGCGCCACCTGGAACCCGTGGACCCGGATCATCCCGATCCGCTGCCTCGGTTCGACCAACATCGTCTGGATCGCGGAGGCGCTCTCCGCGGGCGTCGACGGGGTCATTCTCATCGGCTGCAAGTACGGCGACGACTATCAATGCCACTACGTGCGCGGATCCGAGCTTGCCAACACCCGCCTCGGCAACGTCGGCGAGACCCTCCAGCGTCTTGCCCTCGAGCCCGAGAGGATCAAGGTGGTCGAGCTCTCGCACGACGAGTTTGATCGGGTGCCCACGGTCCTCGACGAGTTTGCCGCCGAGCTCGACGAGATGGGGCCGAACCCGCTCAAGGGCTTCTAGGAAGGGG
>JAHECW010000264.1 GCA_024641545.1 Acidobacteriota bacterium | reverse complement strand
CCGCGGGCTTCGAGATCGGGCAGGATCTCGTCCCAATTGTAGATCTCGGCGTTGGCCATGGACCAGATGCTGCGGTCCTCGTTGGGATAGGGAGGCGAGTCGGCGGCGACGTCGATGATGGCGAGCCGGCGGAATCCGAAATCGCAGCCCTCGGTGAACTCGTAGCCTTCGCCGTCGGGGCCGCGATGGACCAGGGTGGAGGCCATCCGGCGGACGATCTCATGACGTTCGGTCGGGTCGCCTTTGCCGCCGAAGATTCCTACCAGGCCGCACATCTTTCGCCTCCGATTTCGACCTTGGGAGAGTATCGCACGATCCGCGTCCGTGTCCGCGTCCGCGTCCGCGTCCGACAATCCCTCTCCCATGCCCGTCGCCGCAGATGCAGCGGCAGAGGCAGCGGCCGGGGCAGCGGCAGCGTCCGGGGCAGCGACAGGGGCAGGGGCAGGGGCAGCGACAGGGGGCAGCGTCCGTAACAGGATTCGCACGGGGGACCGCGGCCCCGGTCACGGGCGCTGTCGTCTCCGGCCTCCTGGCGAACGGGGAGAGATCCTCGCGGCGCTTTCGCCGTGGAGTGCCCGGTATGACGTTGTGCGGGGGGTCATTCCGTGTCGGATGGTTCTAGGGCGCACAATGTCAGACCCGGCACGTCACGGTGGGAATCCGTTCCGCGTGTTTGGATGGGTCAGGTTGTGACCCGGCGATGCTTGCTGCCTCAACCCTTTGTCTTGATTTCTACCATGGTTGTGTGCTCGCTCATCTTGACGGGCGCGGCCTCCTCGGCCGGAACCCCCATATAGTCGGCGACCGACGACACGAGCTTGGAGTACCAGACGGTGGCGGTCACGGTGACGGCGCCGGCCGGCAGGTCTTCCGGCAGAGCCCATGTGAAGGTCTCGTTCTTCGCCTCGAGCGGCGCCAGCCGGTAGTCGGTCCCGAACGCTGCGGTGTTCCACTGGGCGACGGTCATCCGGCCCTTCTCGTCGAGGTATGGCAGGCGGAAGATCCGGTCGCCGGCGGGCACGTCACCGTCGCGCTTGATGCCGGCGAAGCCCTCGATGCCCTTGATGTCACCGATGTCCTGATAAGCCAGGGCGTCGGCCGAGGCGATGGTGAGGTCCTCGCCCTCGAAACCCTTGGGATCGACCGCGAGGTGGTGGGTCGCGCCGGACGCGTCCACGGCCTCGACGTGGAGCCAGACCACGCGTTCCTCGGCCGACCCGGTCGGGATCATGTGCCCGGCCTTGGCGTTGACCACCGTGGCGGTGAGGATGATCCGCTGGCCCGGGCTGGCCTCGAGCTCGGATGGGTGGATCCGGACCTCGACGGCGCCCATGAGCTTGCCGGTGTCGTGTGCCCCGTGGAAGAGATGTTGACGAACGTCGGGGTGATCGACGCCACCGGTTTCGGGCGCGGAGTTCCCTGCCGCCGGCGGCATGTGGCAATCCTGGCAGATGATTCCAGCCGCCGCCTGGGGGCTCTTCTTCCACTCGAGGTGGGTGGCCTTGACCCAGAGGCCCCACGGGTCCTTCTCGTTGTGGCAGGTACCGCAGAACTCGGCGGTGCCGAGATACGGGTTGACGACGATCTCGTGGCCCGGGCTCTCGACTCCGGCGCGGGTTCCCTGGGCGCCGGCGGCGGGGTCGACGGTGAAGTTGAAGTTGAAGGGCACTTCGCCGTCGTGGCCGGTGACGGCGTGGCAGAGGGCGCAGCTGACGCCTTCGTTGGCGCGGGTGCCTTCGGCCGGTCTTTTTGGTGGGATGTCGCCGGCGAGGAAGGCGAGGGGCGCGTGGCAGCCGTTGCAGCCCGCCTTGACCCCGGCCACCTTCTCGACCTTGTCGGCGTGGGGAAGGGCGAGCTCGAAGTACTCGATCTCATCCCAGTGATGGGTGAAAGACCGGGACATCATCGCCTGGTCGTGCTGGCGGGCGATGTCGATATGGCACTCGGCGCAGGAAGCTCCGGTTTCGAAGTTGTCGTAGGGCTGGGTGCCGAGGGCGGCATCGCCGGAAGGGCCGCCGGCGCGCGCGACCAAGGCGACGACCGCGATCACTGCCACGGGAACGAACCACCAGAGCTTCTTCATCTCGAGCCTCCTTGTCGCCATCGACGGGAAGGGTCGACAGCGATGCTTGTTCCTCCATCGAAGGTTGAACCCCATTGTCCTCGCTGTCAATTTGCGTGTTTGTGGAAATGGTGCATCTCACCAAACGTCGAGATCCCCATTGCTGCGGCCGCCGACGCGGTTACAATGCCGCCATTGATTCGCGAGGACGGGAGACGAGGAAAATGAAAATTGCAGCTATTGGATGCGGAGGGCTGTTGTTGATCGTCGTTGTGGTCGCCATGTACGGCGTCGCCGGATACAACCGACTGATCGCACTCGAAGAGGGCGTCGATTCGGCATGGGGCCAGGTCGAGAACGTCTATCAACGCCGGGCGGATCTCATTCCCAACCTGGTCGCCACGGTCAAGGGCTCCGCCGAGTTCGAGCAGGAGACCTTGACGGCGGTCGTCGAGGCTCGGGCCAAGGTCGGTCAGGTCAATTTCGAAAGCGCTCCCGACGCGGCCCAGATGCAGCAGTTCCAGCAGGCCCAGGATGGACTCTCGAGCGCCCTGTCGAGGTTGCTGGTCGTCGTCGAACGCTACCCGGACATCAAGTCGACCGAGGCCTTTCGCGATCTTCAGGTCCAGCTCGAGGGCACCGAGAACCGGATCGCCGTTGAACGGCACCGCTTCAACGAGGTGGCGCGCGACTTCAACACCGCCCGCCGGACCTTCCCGACCGTCGTGATCGCCAACTTCTTCGGCTTTGCCCCGAAGGCCTACTTCGAGGCCGTCGAAGGCGCAGAGGCGCCGCCGGTGGTGGAGTTCTAGACCTTGATCGATCTCGGTTCACTTTTCACCGAGGCCGACCGGAGCGCCATAGCGGAGGCGGCCGGGAGTGCCGAGGGGAGCACATCGGGCGAGATCGTTCCCTATGTGATCGGGATCTGCGACGACTACCCGGAGGTCGGCTGGAAGGCGGCGGTCCTGGGCGCCTTGGCCGGCGGAGGCGGCGGCGTGGCCGCGCACTACCTCGGCGGGTTCTGGGGCGGATCGCCCTGGCTGTGGGTCATTCTCCCGCTCCTCGTCTGCGCCGTGGTTGCGACCATGACGATCCGGTGGTCCGACGGTCTTCGTCGGTGGATCATCGGCGGATCCGCGCTCGAAGGCCGCGCCCGTCAACGCGCGGAGCGCTGCTTTCTCGAGGAGGAGGTTTTCGCGACCCGCGATCGCACCGGAATCCTGGTCTTTGTCGCGCTCTTCGAGCGTCGCGTCGTGGTCATGGGCGACGCGGGAATCAACCGCGTTGTGCCCGACGGCGCATGGGACCACGTCGTCGATGGCGTGGTCGCGGGCATCCGGGCGGGACGACCGGCGGAGGCGCTGACCGCGGCGATGACCGAGTGCGGCCGGTTGCTCCGGGAGTACCGACTCGAGATCCGGCCCGACGATACCGACGAGCTGCCCAACGAACTCCGGATACGAGATCGATGATGATGCGTCGCCTGGCGGTTTTCGTCGTCGTGCTGGCCGTGGCTCTGCCCTGCGCCGCCCTCGAGGTTCCGAGACTCGAGGGTCGAGTCATGGATCTGGCGGGGGTCTTTTCCTCCACCGCAGCCGCCGCCATGGCGGCCGAGGCCGAACGGCTGGAGGAGCAGACCGGCACCCAGATTGCGGTTCTCACCATCCCGAGCCTCGAGGGACAGCCCCTCGAGGACTACTCCATGCGGGTTGTCGAGGCGTGGAAGCTCGGTCGGGAGGATCGGGACAACGGCGTCCTGATTCTCATCGCCCGCGATGATCGGAAGATCCGCATCGAGGTCGGTTACGGTCTCGAGGGAGTGCTCCCCGACGTCCTGTGCGGGCGGATCATCGACAATGCCATGAAGCCGGCTTTCCGACAGGGTGATTTCTCGGGTGGAACCGAGCACGCCGTCGAGCTCATCGCCGGTCTCGTGCGCGGTGATCCGGAAGCATCGGCGGCGCTCCCCGAGACATCCGCGGATGCGTCAGAAGCGGGTCCGCTCCTCGCCATGGCGGCGATCTTCTTGAGCGTCATCGGAGTCTTCGCCCTCTCGGCGCTGTTTTCGAAGGGGGCCGGCAGCTGGTTCCTCTACCTTTTCCTGGTGCCCTTTTTTTTCGCCTTCCCGGGCGCCGCCCTCGGTGGGCGCTGGGGTGTCATCATGGCGCTTGCGTGGCTCATCGGCTTCCCGATCCTCCGCACCATGATCTGGCACACGAGGGCCGGGAAGGACTTCCGCACCTCGCACCCGACCTGGACCAGCATGGGCTCTTCGGGTCGTGGTTGGAGCGGCGGCGGATTCTCCGGCGGCGGCGGATTCTCCGGCGGCGGCGGCAGCTTCGGCGGCGGCGGCGCGTCGGGCGGCTGGTAAGGCTCCGGCCGCCGATTCGCCCGCTGCTGCGGATGCGCGTTGCACATCCGGGGTGCCCGAATCGAAGCCAACCCGCCGAGATCCGAACCGCTCGACTTCGCGGCGGTCGGCGTCTTCCTTTTCATGGGGCGGATCGCCACACCGTGTGGGGCGAACCGACACGCTTGCAGGCATCTCAGATTACGCAGAACCCAATAACTGTCGATCTCTCGGCGAAGCCGGCCGTTGGCTCCGATCTTGCTCTGACCCGGGCTGAGACCAATCGCCCGGTTCCCAGGCCCGTCGCGTCAGGTGTTCCCGGTCTGCGATCCGAATTCTTCGACGATTGGTGAATGGAGGCCCATCGTGAAAAGGTATGTTGCGCTCATCACCGTTTCGCTGGTTCTCACCGTGGCAGCGGTTGCCGTTGCCCA
>JAHECW010000094.1 GCA_024641545.1 Acidobacteriota bacterium | reverse complement strand
GGTGACGGTGATCTTCGGCGTGACGCTGTCGATGTTGCACCAGTCGGGGCTCGGAGCGATGTTTCTCCTCGCCAGGTCGAAGATCCACCCACTGTGGTACTCGGAGTTCCTGCCGGTGCTCTTCCTCGTGTCGAGCGTTTTTGCCGGGCTCGCCATGGTGATCTTCGAGGGAACGATCTCGCACAGGGTCTTCCGCGACCGCATCGATCGCGCCCACTACGCAGCGTTCGACGAGATCGTGATCGGCCTCGCCAGGGGCGCGGCGGTGACCCTTTTTCTCTATCTCTTCTTCAAGGCGGTGGTCTTCGTCCACGGCAAGCACTGGGTGCACCTCGCCGACAGATGGGGGTGGTGGTACCTGCTCGAGGTGGTCGTCTTCGTGCTGGCGCCGTGCCTGATCTTCATCCGCGGCGTTCGGCTGCGGCGTCTCGGGCTGATTCGCGCCGCCGCGGTGGTGACGCTGGCGGGGGTTGCGCTCAACCGGCTCAACGTGTCGGTGATCGCCTTCAACTGGCGGTCCGACAACCCATACGTGCCGTCGTGGATGGAGCTTGTGATCACGGCGGCGGTGATCTTCGCCGAAATCTGGGCATTCCGCTGGGTGGTCACCCGGATGCCGGTTCTGCAGAGCACTCCGTTCCGATTGGTGGAAAAGGGCGACCGGGCGGCGTGACCAGGGAGGAGTCCGAATGGAAGCCATTTCTTACGTCAACATTTTCGAGACCAAGGGGCTCGAATACCTGCTCGTGATCTCGTTCCTGCTCGGCTTCCTCGGGTTGGTGCGGATCCTGGCCCCCCGGGACGAAGCGGCCGGCGAATCTGTGACCACGAAGCCGGAGGCCGCGGCGGCGGATCATCCGGTGACCTGCGTCGCAGACTTCGATTGTCCCTACCGGGCCTCGGTCACCGACAACGTCGACGGCGGGGTCTCGACGCAACAGGAGAACGTCGTCGCCTGATCGTCCCTATGGGGTGCGATGGATGCCGCGGAACGGGTTCCACGGGAGCATTTCCGCACTTGTTGGTTTGTCAGCCTCGGCGTCAGATCGGAGCATCGAGGCGATCGAGTCGCATCTTGAATTCTGCACCGGGCTCGACTGTCGAATTTGCCAAGGCCGGTAATCACGCGTAGGTTGCCTGCCATGGACAAGGCCCCTCCCCCGCCCTCGGACGCCCGCCCCACAGATCGACTTGATCAGTACATCGCGGCGCCGCGGCGGGCGGTGTGGACGATGGCGACGCCGATGATGGCGGGCATGGCCGTACACACTCTCTACATGATCGCCGACACGGCCTTCATCGGAACCCTCGGCACCGAAGCGTTGGCCGCCGCGACCTTCGTCGGGCCGGTCTTTTTTCTCATGGTGGCGATGACGATGGGTTTGAGCACCGCGGTGACGGCGTTGGTGGCCCAGGCGGTCGGGCGGCGGGACGCCGACGGAGCGGACAGGGTCGCGGGCACCGCCATGTCCTTCGGGGTCGCGATCGGTTGCGGGATGGGAGTCCTCGGCCTGTGGTCCGGGCAAGATCTGCTCGCCCACCTCGGAGCGAGCGGGCAGAACGCCATCTTCGCATGGCAGTACTTCCAGATCATCAGCCTGGCTGTTCCCATGTTCTTCATTTCGAGCATCTTCAGGGCCGTGCTCACCGGGGAGGGAGACGCCCGCACGCCGTTGCTGGTTCTCTTGGGCTCGACCGTGCTCAACATTGCGCTCGATGCCGTCTTCATCCTCGTGCTCGACTTCGGCCTGCGCGGCGCCGCCTTCGCCACGGCGGTCTCGGTCCTGGCCTCCCTCTCGACCTTCGCCTTCCTGATCCTGCGGCGGCGCACGGCGTACGTTCGATTCCGGATAGCGCACCTTGCGCCTACACGCCCCGTACTCGGCAGCATCGTGGCCCTGGCCGCTCCCACCGCCGCCGGAATGGCGGTGATGTCGGTCGGGAGCCTGCTCTTCAACCGCTTGTTGGCCGGTTTCGGAGAGATCGCGGTGGCCGCGTACGGCGCGGCATCCAAGGTCGACATGATCGTGGCCCTGCCGATTCTCGGGCTTGCCGGAGCCGCCGTCAGCGTCGTCGGCATGTTCGCCGGCGCCGGACGGATCGATCTGGTGCGCTCGACGGCGCTCTACACCTACCGTTGGGCCGTTCTGCTCGCCTCCCTGATCGGCATCGCCGCGTTCCTCGGGTCGAGCTCGATCCTGCGCCTGTTCACCGACGATGCGCAGGCCATCGCAATCGGCCACACCTATCTCGGCTTCATGATCGTCGCCTACCCGATGATGGCCTTCGGCATGACCTCCGGCCGGCTCCTGCAGGGCATCGGCCACGGGATGCCGTCGCTCGTGATCACCAGTGTTCGCGTGCTGATCGTCGCTGTACCGTTGGCGTACTCGATGGTGCTGCTGCTCGACGCGCCCATCGAAGCGGTGTGGGCGAGCGCGCTCCTCGGCGGCGTGTGCTCGAACATCCTGGCGTTCTGGTGGGTGCGGAGGCTGGTGTGGGTCGCCGATCCCACCGCGAGGGCAACGACTCGTTAATCGGTGGGCTGCAGGTTCGAGTGCCGCGGTCAGGGCGCCTCCACACCGGGGTGCCGCGCACCGCAATGGTGCATTGGCGGCTTCCGGTCTGAAATCGCCTGACCGAGGGAGTTCGACGACCGGGTCGATGCTCCCCTCAGTCGGGGACCCGCCGACCTGCGGGCAGGCGCGGAGGGCCGAGCGGCGCCCGGCACGAGGAGATGTCGAAGATCACGACACCGCTCCAGTAGTCGGCAACGACGGCGAGATCGCCATCGAGCGCCACATCGAATCCGCCTCTTGGATTCCCGCCGAGCCCGACGAGCCGCGGGTCCGTCGGGTTGCGGACGTCCACCACCGCGAGCCCGTCCCCCGGGCACGCGACGAACGCCAGCCCGTCCCTGACCGCGAGACCCTCGGGATTGATCCCCTCCAGGTGGCCCACCTCGACGGGGTCGGCGGGGTTTCGGACATCGATGATCCTGAGCCCGGTCCACTCCGTCGCCACGTAGGCGTACCCGCCATCAACCTCGACCGCCAGGCCCTCGGAGGGGATCTCGAGATTGGCGATCTCGACCGGCGCAAAGGGTGCGCGGACATCGATCACCCGGAAGGACCAGTAGAAATCGCTGACAAAGGCGAATCCGCCGGCAGCGGCGATGTCGTTGGTCGACCCGCTGATCTGGCACGCTCCGAGACCGACGGGTGACTCCGGTCGGCTGATGTCGATCACCCTGAGCCCTCTGCTGTGGACCAGGTAGGCATAGTCGCCCTCGACGGCGACGTTATAGGCGGTGCCCACGGTGGAATCAGGCGCCAGCCCGCCGATCTCGACCGGAGCACTCGGCTCGCTGAGGTCGACGATTCGGAGACTGCCGTCGAGATCGGCGAGATAGGCGAGACCGTCGCGCATGGCGACGCCCCAAACCTGTTCGGAGTCCTCGAGCTGCGCGGCCTCGGTGGGTGATGACGGCTCACTCAAATCGACGATGGCAAGCCCACGGTTCGAAGCCACCACGGCGGCAATGCCGCCATCGACATCGAGAGCGCGCATGCGACCCAGCGGATCGTAGACGCCGATCTCCCTCGGAGCGCTCGGATCGTCGATATCGAAAATTCTCAACCCCGAGACGCCGGTGGAGACAAACGCCGTCGAACCGCTGACCTCGACATCAGAGAAATTCCAACCGGTCTCGATGAACGCCGCCTCCACCGGGGTCTCCGGCGAGCTCACGTCGAGGACGCGAACCCCGATCGCGCTCGCGGGTGGGTAGTTCGGCTGCTCGGAGAGAAACGCGAGACCGCCGGCCACCGTGACACGTTGGCCGAGGCCCGGGGACGCGAGGTGCCCGACCTCGAAGGGAAAAGACGGGTCGCTGATGTCCACCACCCGCATCCCCTCGTCGTGCGCGGCGAGGAAGGCGAAGTCACCGGAGATCGCCACGTCGTTGGTGATTCCGGGTGTCTCGCATCTGCTCAACTCGACGGGCGCCGCGGGGGAGCTGACATCGAAGATGCGGAGGTCCCGGATGGTGGCGAGGTAGGCGAGGTCGCCGCGGACGACAACACCCTGAAAGCTGCTGTCCGTCGTGCCGAAATCGGTCGCGACGCGGGCCAGTTCGAACGGCGACGACGGAGTGCTCACGTCGAGAATGACGAACGAGTGGCCCATGGCGACAAAGGCGACATCGCCGGCGACCGCGACATCGAAACCGATGGAGTGGCCGGCATCATACGACCCGACCTCCTCCGCGGCTGCCGGATCCCTGACATCCACCACCCGAAGCCCGCCGTCGATGACCCCGACGTAGGCGTGCCCACCGGCGACAGCGATGCTCCTGACGTCGGTCTGGCCGAGCAGGGCTTTGCCGATGATCCTCGGCGACGCCGGATCCGAAACATCAGCGATCATGAGCGAACCGCCGGTGCCGAAGTACGCCAGATCGTTGACAACCGCGGATGCGTTGACATCGCCGTAGGGAAGCCACCCCACGAGTTCGGGGCAGGCGCCGACAGCGCCGGCGGACGGCATGCCGCCAATCAGGATCGCGAAGAAAAGGCTGATCACCCGGATCATGGTCGCTCCTTCCGGACACATGCGTCCTCGATGGGTCCACCTACCCATGCAAGCGACAGCCGACGCCGAATCCCGCACCGGCGACGAGCATGATGAGGACGAGGGTTCCTGCCGCTCGAGACATGGTCCGCTCCCTCGGGTCTGTGAATCCGAATCTCGATCGAGGTACGCAGGTTGAGGGCAGAGGTTCTTGTTGGTTTCGTCAGCGATCACGATTCAACAGATGTGAACCTGCATCGGCGCCCCACCGGCCGATCAGGACCTCCCCCGCCGCCTTTCAGCACTCAACAGTGGCGAAATGCGCAGGCGGCACCGGTCAGCCATCCGCCGTCAGTCGCCGGGATCGATGCAGCAGCAGGCATCGGTCCGGCCGAGCGCTGCATTGAGGACGGCCGCGGCGCAGCCGACGCCGGACCGGACGGTGATCGCCTCGGTCTCGCAATTGAGGGCGCACGCGCCGCACTCCATGCAGGCGTCGCGGTCGGTGATCCGCGCGAGGTCGTCCGCCATGACAAACACCGCGTGCGGGCAGACCACGGCGCAGCTGCCGCAGCCGATGCAGAGCTCGGAATCGAGCTCGAGGGTGGCCACGCCCCGGAGGTAGACCATGTCCCTCATCCACCGGCCCCCGGCAGCCACAGCGACGACAACCAGAGCGCGAGACCGACGATGACGGCGGCGATCTCCAGCGGCACCGCGAGCCGCATCTCCCGGCGCACCCCGGACAGCGAGGTGAAGGTCGACGAACCGGTGAAGTTCATGGCGAGAAACGCCGACAGCGCGGTTCCCATGATGAGCCAGGCGACATCGCCGAGCCGCAGCAGCCAACCGGGATCCCCGCCGGTCCGCCACGACAGCGCGACTGCAGTCACGACTCCGCCGAGCACCGCCCCCTTGACCGAGAAGGCTCGTCCCGGCAGCCACGGCAGCAGCAACGGAACACCGACAAGCCCGGCGAGAGCCGCGATCAGCACCACGACACCGCCGCGGGCCGCCTCGGTGAGCGCGCCCGCCTGGAATCCGCTCGAACCGGCAAGCCCGCCGACGGCGACCACGGCCAGCGCGGCCGCCAGCAGCGGCGCGGCCGCCGAGCACAGCTCGACCGGAACGACCGTCGCCCTCTCACACAGACCGAAGCGCTTGCGCCGCATCTCCGGCGTCGCGCTCATCCCCGCCGCGAGAAATGCCGGCAGATCCGCGGCCATGACCGGCCCCCACGTCACCTCGAACCCGGTCCGGCGCTCGACCAGATGGGCCGCGACCCCGGACGCCCCGAGCTGCGGCAGAATCAGTCGGCGATGGTCGACCACCATGTCGACACCGGTCTCAACGACCCGGTGGGCGAGCTCGTCGGTGCCGAAGCTGCCCTTGCCGGCGGCGCACCAGACATTGACCCCGCCGGTGTCGAGAACCAGAACCCAGGCGTCGAGCCCGTCGCACGCCCGCCGCAGATGATCGAAGCTCAGCTTGTAGTTGGCGGTGACCAGCACCGGCGATTGACGGTCCGGGTTTCCGATGCCGTAGAGACCCGGAACCACGGTGTAGCGCATGCGCCCGAATCCGAGCCGCGCTCTCGCCGTGCCGAGGTGATCACGCCTGCGCAGCGTCGTTTCGACGACCGGAACCGAACCGGCCGGGGACTCGAGCACCCGGACGACAAACCGCTGAGCCAGCTGATCGCGGTCCTCCCGGGGCCGCTGATCGCAGGCTCAACAGGGTGGTTGCGCGCCCGGTGTTGCGATCGGTTTCTCGTCCGGTTCGCTCATCTGTTCAATTATAGTCTACGTTCCTGAGACAGGCGCCACCATCTTCGGAATCACCGGCTCGCGGGTGTATCCCTCGGCGCAGCGATTCCGTCTCCAGTGCAGGAGCCGCGAAATCGACAGGCTCCGGGGAGGTCCGAATGAGCACATGGTAACGGTGCCACCGATCACATCATCACAACAGGGGCCCGACTCGAGCGGGTTGTGAGGGTGTGATCAGTGGCACCCATCCACGCCCCGATTCCGCTCCCGGAAAACGACACCCATTGTGGGGCCGGCGCCCCCGCCGGCAAAAACCCACAACCCCCGAAAGCACTTCAGACTTTGTAGGGCCGGCTTCCCCGCCGCCGTTCACCACCCAACGAATGTGGGAGTGTGTACGTGGCGGCAAACCATCGCTGCACCCCAACACCACCGAGTGATCGACGTCATCGCCCGCCGGCCGGCAACCACCGCATCATGGGATGACGAACTGGAGTGTTTCCATGACCAGGTACGCGTTGCTGTGCGTGATGTTGGCGGCAGTCGGGGTCGCGGCCGACGACCCCCGTCCGACCGTCGACGACTGGGGTCGCGCCGGCTACCCCGGTGATATCCCCATCATTGCGGTCAACGTGCTCGACGTCCTCGACCACGGGGCGGTGGGCGACGGTGTCACCGACGACTCTGCGGCGATCCAGGCGCTGCTCGACGGCGCTCCCGACCCGGCGGTCGTGCTCTTCCCTGCCGGTTCCTACCGCATCGAATCCGAGCTCGACCTGCCCTCCGGGGTGGTGCTGCGCGGCGAGGGCTATCAGGCCAGCCACATCGAATGCCTCAACGCCGGCGGCTGCTTCAGGATCGAGGGCGACCGGACCGGAGGTTTCGTGGACGCCGTGGGTGGGCTCGCCATCGGCTCCACGGCGATCACCGTGACGGACGCCTCGGGCTTCACCGCGGGCGAAGGCGCCGAGATCCAACAGGACGATGTGATCCCGCCGTCGGCCTCCTGGGGAGCGCTCGCCATCGGCCAGATGCTCGAGGTGACGGCCGTCAACGGCAACACCCTGGTCGTGGAGCCTCCACTGAACTTCGAGTACGACCCCGCCCTGAACCCACAGGTGCGGCCGATCCGCTACACCGAGCGGGTCGGCATCGAGGACCTGCGCATCCACCGCATCAGCTCGGGCGATCCCTCGGACTCGAGCAACGTCAACATCGTGCGGGCGGCAAACTGCTGGATCCGCCGGGTGGAGAGCGACAACACCGAGCAGTACCACTTCGCCGTCGCCGAGTCGCTCCACCTGGAGGTCCGCGAGTGCTACGTGCACCACGCCGAGAGCCACGGCGACGGCGGCGAGGGCTACGGCGCCAGCCTGGGCCGACACGTCACCGGAGTTCTGGTGGAGAACAACATCTTCAACGAGCTGCGCCACTCCATGATCATCCAGATCGGAACCAACGGCTGCGTCTTCGGCTACAACTACGCCCAGCGCAACTACTCCGATGACGGCTGGGACAAGTCCTACATCTCACTGCACGGCCACTATCCCTTCCTCAACCTCTTCGAGGGCAACGTGGTGGGTTGGGCCTACATGGGCGACTACTGGGGTGAGATCGGCCCCGACAACACCCTCTTCCGCAACTGGGTGGTGGGCACCGACCGCCACCAGAACTTCGGCGACAGTCGCGGCATCGCCCTGCGCTACTACCATGGCCCGCAGTACGTCATCGGCAATGAGGTCTCGGGTGGCGACGGCATCTACTTCGCCGACGACGCCACCGGCGACCCCGCCGACGTCGTCATCCACGGCAACAACGTGCTCGGGACCGTGACCTGGGACCCGGCCTTTCCCCAGGCGCTGCCGGAGTCCTACTACCTCGGCGGCAAACCGGAGTTCTACGGCTCGCTCCGCTGGCCGTCCATCGGCGGCGACCAGGTTTACGGCGAGAGCACCATCCCGGCCCTGCTCCGCTGGCAGAGCGGCGAGTTGATCCCGGACCCCGCGGAGATCTTCGCCGACGGATTCGAGTCGGGCGGCACCTCGGCGTGGTAGTCCCGGCAGCCATTCCCATCTCGACTCAACACGTGTAAAAATGGCTGGGTGGCGCCCATCCGCACCCATCTTGATTTGAGCTCGTCAGCAGCGGCTCCTTCCCGACGACTCATCCGACACCCACCATCGACAATGGTGCATGCTCTTGGTGGCACCGGTCGCTCCGATCGACCGAAAGGCGCGATCTGCAATGATGGAGTGGGGTCTGTCCGTTGTTCACCAGCGAGCACGGGTTCCACGGGAGGTTCGAGTTGACGAGATCTCAGTCTTTTGCGATCGCCGGCCTTGCGGCGGCGGCCGGTGTGCTGCTGACGGCGTGCTCCGGAGGAGGCCCCAGCGAGCTCGATGAGGTTGCGCCGCCGGCGGTCGAGGCGGTGCCGGCCCGGGCGGGAAGCCTGCCGCTCGAAGAGGAGCTCAGCGGCGTCGTCCGGACCCGCAACCAGGTCGCCATTCGACCCGAGATCAACGCCGCGGTCATGGAGGTCCTGGTTCGAAACGGTGACGCAGTGACCGTCGGCCAGCCGCTTGTCAGGCTCGATGACGAGGCGCTCTCCGAGCGGTTGCGGATCGCCGGTGCCGAGCTCCGCGTGGCCGAGGCGAATGCAGTCGAGGCCGAGGCCCGGATCAGCGAGCTCCGGGCGCAGGTCGTGCGCGCCCGGGCCCTCGCCGCCGAAGGTCTGACCAGCCAGCTCGAGCTCGAGACCTACGAGGCGCAGCTCGACGCCCTGGAAGCCGCCGCCGGACAGGCCACGGCACAGGTCGAGCAGGCTCAGGCGACGGTTCAGGAGCGGCGATCGGCTCTCACCAAGGCGACGATCCGCGCCCCGGTGGGGGGCGTCGTCGGCCGGCGCGATGTCGAGGTCGGCATGGTGGTCAACGCGGCGTCCCTCCTTTTCGTCGTCGGCGATCTCGACGAACTCGTGGTCGAGGTCTCGCTGACCCAGGAAATGCTCGATCATGTCGAACCGGGGACGCCGGTGGCCATCGACGGTCGCGGTCCGGAAACCGAGCCGGTCACCGCGGCGATCTCCCGCATCTCGCCGTTTCTCGAGACCGAGAGCTTCAGCACGACGGCCGAGATCGACCTGCCGGCGGCCACGGCGGGATTCCGGCCCGGGATGTTCGTCGAGGTTCGGGTATTGATCGGCCGCAGCACGCCCGCGACCCTGGTGCCGGCGAGCGCGATCTGGGAGAACCCGCTGACCGGAGACCGGGTCGTCTTCGTGGTCGTCGACAATGACGGTCTCATCGAGCCGGAGGCACCGAGCGACGAGATTCCCGACCGGCCCCGTTCGGTCGAGATGCGGCCGGTGGAGGTGCTTGCCGAAGGGCGCGGCACCGTCGGCATCCGCGGCTCCGACGAGGGCGAGTGGGTCGTGACCCTGGGCCAGCACCTGCTGCAGGAGCGGCGCGACACGACCGGCGGATCCGCGATCACGGCCCGGGTCCGGCCGACCGCGTGGTCCCGCGTCCTCGAGCTGGCTGGCCTCCAGCGCGAGGATCTGTTGGCGCAGTTCCTCGCGAAACAGCGTGTCGTCGCGAGAACGCTCGGCGCCGAACTGCCGGAGAGCACGGCTCAGGTCGACGAGGCGATGCGGGCGGCGGCGGCTGCCGAGGCCGGCGGCGGAGACCGCTGAGATGGCCGGTCTGCCCTCGCTGTCGATCCGGCGGCCGGTGGCGACGACCATGGTCTACCTCATGCTCGTGGTTGTCGGTCTGGTGGCGCTGCGGACCCTGCCCGTCGACCTGCTGCCCAAGATCGAGTTCACCGAGCTCACCGTACGGGTGCGATACGCCAACGTCGGACCCGAGGAAATCGAGCAGATCATCACCGATCCCATCGAAAACGTGGTTTCGGGCCTGCCCAATTTGGAACGGATCACCTCGCAGTCCGAGGAGGGCTCGAGCCGGATTCGCCTGCGCTTCGGCCGCGGCACCAACATCGACGAGGCCGCCAACGACCTGCGCGCGGCGCTCGACCGGATCCGTGATGACCTCCCGATCGAGGCCGAGACACCGCAGATCTTCAAGCTCGACCTTGACATGATCGAGGTCATCAGCCTCGCGGCGACCTCGACCCGCGACCTCGAGCGGCTCACGCGGCTGATCGAGAACGACCTCGCCCGGCGTTTCGAGCAGATCCCGGGCGTCGGGGCGATCACCGTCCGCGGCGGCATCCGGCGCGAGATCCGCGTCGATCTCCGGCGCGACCGGCTGCGCGCCTCCGGTCTGACCGCTCTCGATGTCCAGCGGGCCCTGCTGCGCGAGAACATCACCCTGCCGGCCGGCAGCGTCAAGAGCGGCACCAACGATCTCTACGTCCGCGCGATAGGCGAGTTCCCGTCGGTCGAGGCGGTGGCGCGGACCGTGGTCTCGAGCCGGCAGGGCAAACCGATCCGTGTGCGCGACATCGCCGAGGTCCGCGACAGCTACGAGGACGCCCGTTACATGGTCGAGATGAACGGCGCCCCGGCGGTCAGCGTCGGCATTCAGAAGCAGAGCGGCGCCAACACGGTGGCGGTGGCCGAGGCCGTCCGGAGCGAGATGGAGCGGATCAACCGCGAGCGCGACGACGTCCACCTGAGCGTGGTCAGCGACCAGAGCGAGTTCATCCGCCAGTCCATCGACAGCGTCCGAAGCTCGACGCTGTGGGGTTCGCTGCTGGCGATCCTGGTGCTTTACTTCTTCCTCCGCAGCCGGTCGAGCACGGCCATCATCGCGGTGTCGATCCCGGTCTCGGTGATCGCCACCTTCGGTCTGCTCTTCTTCGGTGGAATGACGCTCAACCAGATGACCTTCGGCGGTCTCGCCCTCGGCGTCGGCCTCATCGTCGACAGCGCCATCGTCGTCCTCGAGAGCATCGTCCGCAAGCGGGAGGAGAGCGAGCTGGCGCCGGAAGAGGCGGCTCGCGTGGGCGCCCGCGAGGTCTCCGGGGCGATCATCGCCTCGACCCTGACCACCTGCGTCATCTTTCTTCCGGTGGTCTTCGCCCGAACCACGAGTGGCGCCCTGTTCCAGGCCCTCGCCCTGGTGGTGGTCTTCGCCCTCGCCTGCTCGCTGCTGGTCGCGCTGACCCTGGTGCCGATGCTCGCTTCGCGTTTTCTCACCGTCCGCGACCGGGCGGCGCGTGATGCATCGAGGTTCTTCACCGGGTTCCGGCGGCTCGAAACGCGCTATACCGAGCTGCTGTCGACCGCGATCCGCCACCGGGGACGGGTCTTCGCCGCCACCGGGGCGCTGCTCGGCGTCGCGCTGCTGCTGTGGCCGCTGATCCCGGTGGAGCTCGCGCCGCGCACCGAAGCCGACGAGCTCGACATCGAGCTCGAGATGGCCCGCGGAACCAACATCGCCGTCGCCCGCAGCTACCTCGATGAGCTCGAGCGCAAGGTGCGCGGAGTCCTGCCCGAAGAAGACATCAATATCGTCTCCACCGAGGTTCGCGGCGACAGCGCTGCGATCGAGCTCAAGCTCGAGGCCCGGGACCGACGTTCCATGGGCAGCACCGAGATGGCCGACCGGGTGCGCCGCGCGGTCGACGGCCAGGTGCCGGGGGCCGAGATCGACGTCGAGGCGCAGCAGGGTTTGTGGATGCTCAACCGGGTCTTCAGCTCCGGCGGCGGCACCGCGATCGAGATCGAAATCCGCGGTTGGGACCTCGGGCGGGCGGACCGGATCGCGGCCGACATCCGCGCCCGGATGGAGCGCCTGCCCGGTGTCACCGACGTCCGGGTCAGCCGACGCGAGGGGCAGCCCGAGGAACGGCTCGAGCTCGATCGGGAGAGGATCGCCGATGTCGGGTTGTCGGTGCAGGAGGTCGGAAGAACCTTGATGGCCAACGTCGGCGGGCTCGAGGCCGGGCGGTTCCGCGAGGGCGGCGACGAGTTCCCCATCGTGGTGAGGCTGCGTCCCGAGGACCGGCTCTACGCCTCGGATCTCGACAACGTCGTCCTGCGGACCCCCGCGGGGGAGATCGTGCCGCTGTCGGCCCTGGTCGAGCGGCGGCGCGGACGCGGACCGGTCGAGATCGAGCGGGTGGACGGCCAGCGGGTGACCTACGTGTCGGCCAACCTCGAGGGCGGAATCGCGCTCGGCGACGCCGTCGAGCGGATCCGGGACTCGCTCGCGGATCTCCCGCTGCCCGAGGGCTTCGCTCTGGTCTTCGGCGGCCAGTACGAAGAGCAGCAGAAGGCCCGGCGCGACTTTACGGTGGCGATCTTGATGGCGTTGGTGTTGGT
Source organism: Acidobacteriota bacterium (assembly GCA_024641545.1). Lineage (GTDB taxonomy): Bacteria > Acidobacteriota > Thermoanaerobaculia > Thermoanaerobaculales > Sulfomarinibacteraceae > JAHECW01. The sequence goes on along the minus strand of JAHECW010000094.1, from coordinate 6,004 downwards.
CTACATGCTCATGGCGGCCCAGTTCGAACGCTTTGTCGACCCCCTGATCGTCATGCTTTCGGTCCCGATGGCGCTTGTCGGCGTGGTGCCGGCGCTGCTGCTCACCGGAACCACCCTGAACATCCAGAGCCTCATGGGCCTGATCATGCTGATCGGGATCGTGGTCAACAATGCCATCGTCCTGGTCGATGCCGTCAACCTGCTTCGGCGCGAGTACCGGATGGGGGCGGAGGAGGCGGTGATCGAGGCCGGACGGCTGCGGTTGAGGCCGATCCTCATGACCACGGGAACCACGGTGCTCGGGCTCTTCCCCCTCGCACTCGGGCTCGGCACCGGGGCCGAGATCCAGGCGCCCCTGGCGCGGGTGGTGATCGGAGGGCTGTTGGCGTCGACGCTGGTGACCCTGGCGCTGATCCCGGTCGCCTACACCACCGCGACCGGTCTCGCGGCCCGCGTCCGCGGACGGCGTTGGGGTGCGGACGCCTCGCCGGACGGGGAGCCCGAGCCCGGGTCGGAGGCAATCGCCGGCTGATCGGGTGGGCCGACGAACACGGGACCGCCGGGTTCCGGCTCCGCATCCGACCGGCGTGCGCCATCCACGCAACCTGCATCACCACGCCCTCTCTGCATCCAGGAAACCGTCCGACGCCGGCGGTCCGCCGCGCGGACGAGAGCAGAGGCTTCTGAGTCCGGTTCCGGCACGTGGGTCGAGCTGGTTTCAATGCAAATGTGCACTTGTGAACGTGGCGCCAATCCTGGCATCAGTCCTTCATGCCCGATGGCACGATCGTGTCACCCCAACAGCGTATCCGGCGGCAGAGAGCGGAAAGACCGCATGATCGTGCGCTGCCGCCGAGGGCTGTCGGGCCGTACCTTCATGGCCATGACAGCCACGATGACTTCGCTCGGCCCGCGGGAAGGCTCCCCGGCCTGCCGCGCGGCGGTCGCATGCAGGAACAGGAGGAGACCATGAGACCTGCTCACGTCACTCAGCAAAGCAACCCAACGTTCACAGGGCTCGTCGCCGTGGTGTGCATGCTCGCGCTCGGCGCCGCGGCGACGTCGCACGGGACGATCTACCACGTGACCAAGACCCAGGACACCAACGACGGCGCCTGCAACGCGGACTGCTCGCTCCGCGAGGCGATCCTGGCGGCAAACGCCAACCCGGGCAACGACGTCATCACAGTGCCCGCCGGGCGGTTCAACCTGACCATTCCGGGGCCCGGTGAGAACAACGGCGCCACCGGCGACCTCGACATCCTCGAAGGGCTGTTCATCGGAGGCCAGGGCCAGGGGAAGAGCATCGTTGACGCGTCCGGGCTGGGTGACCGGGCTATCCACGTGATTGCTCCCGGTGCCCTTGTGGTCCTGTTCGGGTTTACCGTGACCGGAGGCACCAGCGTTCTCAGCGGCGGAGGGATACTCGACCAGCAGGCGGACCTCTATCTCACCAACGTCGCAGTCCAGGACAACCATGCGGCGGCGTCGGGAGGGGGCGTGTACGCCTGGGCGGCCGAGGTAACCGTGCAGGAGGGCTCGGTCATCAGCGGCAACTCGGCCGGGTGGGAATACTATGGCGGGGGCATCCTCAGCGACAACCTCACCATCACCGACTCCACCGTCTCGGGCAACCAGGCCGGCACCGGCGGTGGCATCTATACAACCGGCCTCCTCATCCTCAGCGGCTCGACCATCGCCTACAACCAATCTCTGCCCTACGACGGCGGCGGGATCGCCGCTTGGGCCGGAGAGGTCGAGATCTCCAACACCACCATAGTCGGCAACCACTCGACCGGGCCCGGAGGGGCGATCAGCGTCGACGGCGGTGCGAACCTGGCGATGAACGGCGTCACCTTCAGCGGCAACGGCTCCCCCGGCGGCAACACCCTTGACGTCACCGGGAGCAACGTGAACTGGACCAACACCCTGATCTCGGGCGGATGTCTGTTCGAGAGCGGCGCCACCACCGTGAGCCTCGGCGGCAACCTGGAGAGCCCCGGCAACACCTGCGGGCTCGTCGACCCCAGCGATCACGTCAACATCGCCAACCCCATGCTCTCCCCGCTCGCGTCCTACGGCGGGCCGACCCGGACCCTGCTGCCGCGGCTCGGCAGCCCTGCAATCGGAAACGGGTACAACTACCACTGTATCGGCGTCGACCAGCGCGGTGAGCCGCGCAGCGACGGCGCCTGCGATGTCGGTGCGGTCGAGCGCCAGTCCGGCGATCGGGATCCCATCTTCGTCGACGGCTTCGAGTCGGGCAACAGCTCGGCATGGTAGGGCACGACAGGCCGCGGGCGTCGCGATCGCTGCGCTCCGGCAGTGGAGACCGCGGCAGAGGGCGCCGGACCGCGCGATCGTGGGCTGCCGCCCGAAGCCGGCGGGCAATATCTTTGGCGGTCATGACAGCCGGGAGTCCGGCAGCGGAGGAAACCATGAGACACGCTCACGTCACCCGGCACAACAAGCCATCGTTCCCCGTTCAGGTCCCGCGGTTCGCCGTGGTGTGCCTGCTGCTGCTCGGCGCCGCGGCGACGGCGCACGGGGCGGTCTACCAGGTGACGAAAACCCAGGACACCAACGACGGCGCATGCAACGCGGACTGCTCGCTCCGCGAGGCGATCCTGGCGGCGAACTCCAACCCGGGCGACGATTCCGTCAATCTGCCCGCCGGACGGTTCACCCTGACCATCCCCGGCGCCGACGAGGACAACTGCGCCACCGGCGACCTCGACATCACCGGTTCCCTGTCCCTGACAGGCCAGGGGCCGGGTGAGACCATCATCGACGCGACCGGCCTCGGCGACCGGGTCGTTCACGTTTGGGCAACCGGCGCCGAGGTGATTCTCTCCGCCCTGACCGTGACCGGAGGCTCAAGTCCTTCGACCGGCGGGGGCATCTGGCACAACGCCGGGCACCTCGTCCTCAGCAACGTGGTGGTCAGGGACAACCAGGCGGAGAGCGGCGGGGGGGTTTATTCCTACCTGGCCGAGGTCACCGTCCAAGACGGGTCGGTCATCTGCGACAACACGGCTTCGGCGGACTGGTACGGCGGCGGGCTCACCGGGGACAACCTGACCATCACCGACGCCACCGTGTCGGGCAACCAGGCCGGCGCCGGCGGCGGCATCTCCACCACCGGCATGCTCAGCATCAGCGGCTCGACCATTGCCTACAACCGGACCATGGGCTATGACGGCGGCGGGATCAACGCGGAAGGAGCTGAGATCGAGATCTCCAACACCACCATGGTCGGCAACACCTCGACCCGGGCCGGAGGGGCGATCAACGCCGGCGGCGGGACCAACCTGGAAATGAACGGCGTCACCTTCAGCGGCAACGGCGCCCTCTACGGCAACACCCTCCGCGCCAGCGGGAGCAACGCAAACTGGAGCAACACCCTGATCTCGGGCGCCTGTCAGTTGGAGAGTGGCGCCACCGCCGTGAGCAACGGCGGCAACCTGGAGAGCCCGGGCAGCACCTGCGGGCTCGACGACCCCAGCGACCACGTCAACGTCGCCGACCCCACGGTCGCCCCCCTGGCGTCCTATGGAGGGCCTACCCGGACCCTGCTGCCGAAACTCGGGAGCCCGGCCATCGGCAATGGGTTGAACGCCAACTGTCTCGGCGTCGACCAGCGCGGCGAGCCGCGCAGCGACGGCGCCTGCGATGTGGGTGCGGTGGAGCGCCAGGCCGGCGATCAGGATCCCGTCTTCGTCGACGGCTTCGAGTCGGGCAACACTTCGGCGTGGTGAGCCGGTAGACTCGTTCCATGACCCGCGTACCCAAACCGAATCCCCGCCGCAGTCGGGGACCCGTGTCGCGGGTCATGGTCTGCCTCTCGACTGCGCTGGTGAGTCTGGTCCTCTCGCCGGCGGACGCCCTCGAGCCGTCGCGGCGGATCACCCAGTACGCTGACGCCCGGTGGGGCGTCGAGGACGGACTGCCGCAGAGCAGCGTCCTGGCCATCGCCCAGACCGGCGACGGCTACCTGTGGCTGGGTACCGAACAGGGGTTGGCTCGCTTCGACGGCGTTCGCTTCGTGCCCTTCGAGCTCGGGACCTCGGACGGCGGCGTAGACGGCCTCGTGACCGCGCTGTACGACGATGCCGGCACGCTCTGGGTCGGGACCTCCCGGGCGCTGTACCGCCTGGACGACGGGTTCTTCGTCGAGCAACGGACCGCAGATGGGACCGCGATTGCCGATGTCGAATCGATCCTCAGGGACCGCTCCGGGCAGCTCTGGGTCGCGGCCCTGGACGGCATCCTTCGAAGCGAGGACGGCCACTTTCGCCCCTTTGTGGACGCCGGCGGAACCGGGCTCGGAGACGTGACCGCGCTGACCGAGTCCGCCGAAGGTCGCCTCTGCTTCGCGGCCGAGCACGTCGTGTGTCTGGAGGACGGCACCTTCGCGGAGGCGACCCGACTCACGGCCGCCTCGAACGGCAGCCGCATCGAACAAATCGCATTCGACGAGGCCGGGGCGTTGTGGGCGGGAACCACAGGCCGAGGACTGCTCCGCTTCTCCGACGGCGAGGTGCGGGTCTGGGACACCAGCAACGGCCTCCCGGCCGACTGGATTCTGCGCCTGATGGCGGATCGTGAGGGCTCGGTCTGGTTCGGCTGCGGCGTCGAGGAGCTGGCCCGCATCAGCGATCGCGGGCTCGAGCTGCTCCCGATCCCCCCCGGCGGCTCCGGCGAAGCCGTCGCCTCCCTGCTCGAGGACCGCGAGGGCAACCTCTGGGTTGGACGCTTCGCCGGCGGGCTTGAACGCCTGAGCCCCTCTCCGTTCGTTCCCTTCTCGACCGCCGAGGGGCTCGAGGAACCGACGGCGCGGGCGGTGATCGAGGACCGCGACGGGGTGGTGTGGGTCGGCACCGCCGGCGGCGGCCTGCACCGCCTGGAGAACGACCGGTTCGTCGCCGTCGGCTCCGGCACAGGACTGGAGCCCCACGACGTGCTGTCGCTGGCCGAGGGACGGGACGGTCGGCTCTGGGTGGGGACCGGAGGTGGCGGGGTCTACGTCCGGGAGGGGGGCCGGTTCCGAGGAGTGCCCGGCGCCGGAGCGGTGGTGTTCGCCCTCCACGAGGACCCTGCCGGCCGCCTGTGGGCCGGCGGAATCGGTCACGTCGCGCGGCTCGCCGAGGGGCGGTTCGAGACAGTGAAGGAGCTGTCCGGGGTCAACGCCACGGCCATCGTCGGCCGTGAGAACGGCGAGGTCTGGTTCGCCAACGCCCAGGGCGGTGTGGTGCGGTGGCGCGACGGAAGGGTCGACCGGCCCGGGGCAGCGCAGGGGCTCGACACCGAGCTCGTGCTTTCCCTGTACGTGGACGACCGGGGTGTGGTCTGGGTCGGCACGCACCTCGGTGGCCTCTACGCCGTCGACGGCGCCGAGACGGCCAGGCTGACGACCGAGCACGGCCTGTGTGACAACAGCGTCTTCTCCATCGTCGAGGACCTCTCCGGCCGGATCTGGATGACCAGCAATCTCGGAGTTTTCTCCGTGCCTCGCGACCAGCTGGAGGCCGTGGCTCAGGGCCGGGCGTCGCGGGTTGACTGCCGGCTGTTCGGGGTCGCCGACGGCATGCGCTCGAGCGAGTGCAACGGTGGGGAGCAGCCGGTGGCGTGGCGGGACCACGCCGGACGGCTCTGGTTTGCGACCGTCGACGGCGTGGTGCGGGTGGAGCCGCAAGAGGTCGAAAACGTCGAGGCGCCGCCGGTTGTGGTCGAGGAGGTGGTCGCGGACGGGAGACCCCACCCCGTACCGGCCGACGGCCGGGAGCTCGGCATCCCGCCGGGGCAGGGATCGCTTTCGGTGCGGTTCACCGCCCTCACCCTCACGGCGCCGGAGCGGGTGGTCTTCCGGCACCGGCTCGAAGGTCGCGACCGGGACTGGGTCGAGGGCGGCACGCAACGGATCGCCCACTACGCGGGTCTTCAGGCCCGAGCGTACCGGTTTCGGGTTCAGGGCCGGCTGCCTGGCGGTCCCTGGAGCGAACCG
>JAHECW010000263.1 GCA_024641545.1 Acidobacteriota bacterium | reverse complement strand
TTCTCTTCGGCGCGAAGACGACCTTCATGGGCGGCGTTCGGGTTGAGAGCACCTCAAACGACTACACGGCGTATGAGTTGCTTGTCGATGAGGAAGGCGACCCGGTTTCCGTGCTGCCGGTCTACGGCGACAAGAGCTACACCGAGTGGCTGCCCCAGTTCCACCTGGTTTACAAGACCGGCAAGGACTCGCAGCTCCGCGCCGCCCTCACCCGGAGCCTGGCGCGGCCCAACTTCGAGGATGCGGTACCGTGGCGGTTCGTCAACCTGGAGGATCGCGAGGTCGAGATGGGGAACTCCGATCTCAACGTCACCACCGCCTGGAACGTCGATCTCATGTGGGAGAAGTACCTCCAACCCGTCGGCATCATCTCGGCCGGAGTCTTCTACAAGGACCTGACCGATTACATCTACATCTTCCAGTACGACGACGTGATCGACGGCGAGGATGTGGAAGTCACCCAGCCGCTCAATGGCGACAAGGGGACCCTGGCCGGGCTCGAGCTCGCTTTCCAGAACCAGTTCACCAACTGGAAGGGCGCCTGGGGAGGCCTCGGTTTCTATGCCAACTACACCTACGTCGACTCCGAGGCGAAGTACCCCGATCGCGAATCCACCTCGCTCCCCGGTCAGTCGGAACACGTCGGCAACCTCGCCCTGGCCTACGAAAAGTACGGCATCACCGCCCGTGTTTCGTGGAACTTCAACGGAAAGAAGCTCCTGGAGGTCGGCGGCGACATCGAGGAAGACATCTGGGTCGATGACCACTCCCAGCTCGATTTCATGTTCCGGGTGCAGGCAACCAAAAAATTCAGCTTTGTCTTTGAAGTCATCAACATCACCAACGAGCCGTATACGGCATACGAGAACACACCCGACCGGATCCGCCAGCAGGAGTACTACGACTGGTGGGCGACCCTCGGTGTGAGGTTCGATCTCTAGACGCAGCGCGAAGGTTCAGCACCGGCGGGTAAGTCCGGATCCTGGATTTCCTTCCTTCCCCCCCTTGGAGGGATCCAGCCTCCGGCTCCCGTTGGCGCCAACTGAGAGTAATTACTGATACGGAGGATCCAGGCTCATGAATCGAACAACGGTGGTGGGCGTGATCGGTGCAGGGAGAATCGGCCGGGTCCACGGGAACAACCTCCTGAGGATGCCGTCGGTCAGGCTCAAGGCGGTCACCGACCCTTATGTCGATTTTGCTTCGTGGCCGCCGGCGCCGGTTGCGACTGCGAAGGAGCCCGAGACGATCCTCGAAGACCAAGAAATCGAGGCCGTGCTGATCTGTTCACCGACCCCGACCCACGCCGATCTCACCGAGCGAGCCGCTCGGGCGGGCAAGCACGTCTTTTGCGAAAAACCCATCGACCTCGACCCCGAGCGCATCCGCCGCACCCTCGCGGTGGTCGCCGACAGCGGGGTCAAGCTCCAGGTCGGCTTCAACCGCCGCTTCGATCCGACCTTTGCCCGCGTGAGACGGGCGGTGACGGAAGGGGAGGTGGGTGAGATCCACCTCGTCAAGATCACCTCGCGCGACCCGGAGGCGCCGCCGGTGGCCTACGTCAAGACCTCGGGCGGCATCTTCCTCGACATGACCATCCACGACTTCGACATGGTCCGCTTCCTCACCGGCAGCGAGGTCGAGGAGGTCTACGCCCGCGGTGCGGTGCTCATCGACCCGGCCATCGGCGAGGCCGGCGACGTCGACACCGCGGTCACCACCCTCAAGATGGCCAACGGCGCGATCGCGGTGATCGAGAACAGCCGGCAGGCGGTGTACGGCTATGACCAGCGGGTCGAGGTCTTCGGCGCCGCCGGCAGCGCCGAGGCGGCCAACGAAACCCCCAACCGGGTGACGGTCAGCACCGGCGCCGGGGTCCGCTCCGACAAGCCCCTGTACTTCTTCCTCGAGCGCTACCAGGCGTCGTTTGTCGCCGAGCTCGAGGCCTTTTTTGCCAGCATCCGTGACGACCTTCAACCACCGGTCGGCGGCGCCGACGGGCTCATGTCGGTTCTCATCGGCCTCGCCGCCTCGCGGTCGATGGCGGAGAACCGGCCGGTCCGGGTGGAGACGCCATGAGCATTGCCGGCATCTTCCGGACCGGCCAGCATCGGCCGCCGCTCACCGACAAGGCGCAGATCGATGCGCTGTACAAGCGCCACCGGCTGCGGATCATGTTGGCGATCACCATCGGCTACGGCGTGGTCTACACCTGCCGGTTGGCGCTCTCCATGGTCAAGAAACCGCTCATCGACGGCGGGATCTTCACCCCGGTCGAGCTCGGCATCATCGGCTCGGCGCTGTTCTACACCTACGCCTTCGGCAAGCTCACCAATGGTTTTCTCGCCGACCACATGAACCTCAAGATCTTCTTCGCCTTCGGGGTCCTGATCTCGGCGATCCTCAACATCGGGATGGGCTTTTCCACCATTTTGTGGCTCTCGGTCCTCCTCTGGGCCCTCAACGGCTGGTTCCAGGGCTTCGGCGCGCCGTCGGGCGCCGTCGCCTTGGCCACCTGGTTCTCCAACAACGAACGCGGACGGATGTACGGCATCTGGAGCACGGCCCACGCCATCGGCGAGGGGCTCACCTTCGTCGGAGTCGCGGGTTTCGTGACTCTGTGGGGCTGGCGCGCCGGGTTCTGGGGCCCGGGGGTGGTCTGCATCGCGGTTGCGGGCGTGCTCTACATCTACATGCAGGACCGGCCGCGGACCATGGGTCTTCCGGCCGTGGCCGACTGGAGGAACGACCACAGCGGCGAGTCCGCTGCCAGGAAGGCCGTCGATGAGAGCACCTGGGCGGTCCAGCGGACGATCCTCAAGATCCCGGCGATCTGGGTGTTGGCGATGGCGAGTGCATCGATCTACGTCACCCGCTACGCCATCAACAGCTGGGGCGTGCTCTATCTCCAGGAGGCCAAGGGCTACTCGCTGATGCAGGCGGGCAGCGTGATCTCGGTCAACACCATCGCCGGGATCCTCGGCGCGTTGGCTTTCGGATTCACCTCCGACAAGGTCTTCAACGCACGACGCCCGCCGACCAATGTGATCTTCGCCGCCATGGAGATCGTCGGTCTGCTGATGGTCTTTTACGGACCGCCCGGCCGGCCGGTCTTCATGACCGTGGCGTTTTTCATCTACGGCTTCGGGCTGACCGGTCTCGTGACCTCGCTGGGGGGGCTCTTCGCCCTCGACATCGCGCCCAAGCGGGCGGCCGGTGCGGCCATGGGTTTCATCGGAGTTTTCTCTTATATCGGCGCCGCCCTCCAGGACCAGATCAGCGGCCATCTGATTGAAAACGGCGTCACCATCGTCGACGGCGTGCGTCACTATGACTTCTCCTCGGCGATTCTCTTTTGGGTCGGGATGTCGGTGGTTTCGTTCGTCCTGGCCACTTCCCTGTGGCGCGTGCGCGTGCGGGATTGAAGGAACTCATGATTGACGAAACACAGCAGTTCGACGTCGCGACGCTCGGCAACTACACCAAGGACACCATCGTCACGGCGGCGGGCACCACTCACGCCGACGGCGGTGGAGTGAACTACTCGGCCCACGCTGCGCTCAGCCTCGGTCGCAAGGTCGCGGCGATCATGCGGCTCGCCGCAGAGGATTTTCACGTCGTCCGGGCTCTCGAGGAAGCCGGGGTCACCGTCTTCGCAACCGCGACACCGAGCTCGACCCTGATGCGGCTCGAGTACCCGACCGACAATCCCGATGAGAGGGTTCTGACCGTCGCGGCTACCGCCGGTGCTTTCACCCCGGACCAGGTGCTGGCCGTCGACGCGAGGGCGTTCATCATCAGTCCGTCGTTTCGCGGTGAGATGCCGTCGGAGACCATTCGAGCACTGCGTCAGAAGGACGCCATGATCAGCGCCGACGCCCAGGGGTTCATCCGGGTGCGCCATCCCGACGGTCGTCTCGAACACCTGCCCTGGCCCGAACAGAAGGAGATCCTCGGTCTGATCGACATCCTCAAGGCCGATGTTGTCGAAGCCGAGGCCATGACGGGCGCGGCGGACATCAAGCGGGCCGCCGAAGCACTGGCGGCACAGGGCCCGCGTGAGGTCATCATCACCCACCGCGACGGGATCGTGCTGCTCGCGGACGGGCAACTGTTCGAGGCCGATTTCCACGCCGAGTCCATGCTCGGGCGGAGCGGCCGGGGCGACACCTGTGTCGGTTCATATGTCGCCGCCCGACTCGAGCACCCGCCCGAGGAGGCCCTGCGGTGGTCGGCGGCGGTGACGAGTTTGAAGATCGCCGTCCCGGGACCGATTCGCCGGCGGCGCGAAGACATCGTCGATTTGATAGAACGGAAGTACCGGAGCGCAGCGCTCACGGTTTAGGTGCGGAAATACACGGCGCCGCACCACCAAGGTGCGGCGCCGCCCAACACAACGGAGGAATGAGTCATGAAAGGCATGGTGCTCGACGCGAAGTGGGATCCGAAACCGGACTACAAGGTGTCCGATTGGGAGAAAAAGACCGGAAAGGCGATCACCGGAAACGCCATCTGGCACAACCCGACCCTGCAGGTGAGAGACTGGCCGGATCCGAAACCGGGTCCGAAGGAAGTGCTGCTCCAGATCCAGGCCTGCGGGGTCTGCGGATCGGACATGCACTTTTACGAAACCGACAAGGACAACTACATCCTCTACCCCGGGCTGACCAAGTTTCCGACCATCCTCGGCCACGAGTTCTCGGGCAAGGTGGTCGAGGTCGGCAAGGAAGTGACCATGCTGTCGGCGGGGGACATGGTGACCGTCGAGGAGATGATCTGGTGCGGCCGCTGCACCCCGTGCCGCAACGGTTATCCCAACCACTGCACCAACCTCGAGGAGATCGGCTTCACCATTTCCGGA
>JAHECW010000262.1 GCA_024641545.1 Acidobacteriota bacterium | reverse complement strand
ATGCGGCCGAAACGAGCCAGGGTCAGGCGTTGTTCGACCGGATCCGAGGAATCGAAGATCATGACGCCCCGCCAGCGCTCACCGCGGTCCGCCACCTCCCGGACATAGAGCAGCAGGTTGTGGAGCTCCTCATAGAAGACCCCGGCCTCGATCCGCCCGATGTTCTTTGCGTTTGCGAAGATCTCGACTCTCATCTCGCGCAGAGACCGATTGGAATCCGGGATCACCATCAGGGAGATCCAACCGTTCACGAGGGTCAGGAAGATTCCGATGATGATGACCGGACGGAGTAACCGTGTCGACGGGATGCCCGCCGCCTGCATCGCGATGATCTCGTTGTCGGAGTTCATGCGGCCGACCGCGATCAAAACGCCGAACAGGAAGCTCATGGGTACGGTCAAGACCATGACGTGGGGGATGGTGTTTGCGAATACTCGGAATGCGGCGCTCCACGGCACGCCCCGAACGAGCACCATTTCGACCAGGCTGAAGATCGGCCGCATCATCAGCAGGAAGGTGTAGACGAGCAGACCCATCAGCGCCGGTGGCACCACCTCGCGGATGACGAATCGATCGAGACTGCCGAAAGACTTCACGAGACTCCAGACTCCCAGAAAATCCGTCGTCAGTTTACATCAGAGAGTTTTCCGCAGGAATTCCGCAACCGATGGATTTTCCACAGATTCACGCCTCGGTATCAATGTCCGATAAGATATATTATGTAAACCTGAAACCGAAACACCAATGCCGATCGCTCTCCTCCATCGAATTCACTCGTAGCCGGATTCCGTGGCGCCAGCCTCGACCGCCTCGTGCTCGAGCCCGGCTTCAATCTCGCGAATCAGACTGCGAAGGGCCTCGAGCACATCCCTGGGTTCCGGTTCCGACTCGGTGCGGAACGACAGGGAAACTCCGAAAGGACGGTCGTCCGACGGCTTGAACCGCACGATGAACGGCCGGGTCGCAGGTTTCTCCGGTGATGGAGCTGAGGGCTGGCCCTGGCCCTCTTGCCGTCGTTTCCGGAGCTCGGCGCGATCGAGGCGCTCTTCGACGATCTGTTGAACGAGCGCGAGCATGGATTCCTCATCCGGCGCGCGGGCGATTTCCAGGAGCGTGCTCTTCGCCGTGATGTCGGCATGCCGACATGCGTCGCGGACGGCAGACGGAATCTCGAGGAGCTTGAGCGTCTCGGTGACGGTCACGCGTGACCGTCCGACCGCGGCGGCCACCTCCTCGTGGGTGTAGCCGTAGGCGTCGATCAAAGTGGTGAAGCCTTCAGCTTCCTCGAACGGTGTGAGGTCCTTGCGCTGAAGATTCTCGATCAGCGCGATCTCGAGGGCCTCCTGATCGTTGATTTTGAGTTCGACACAGGGAACCTCGTCAAGACCGGCCATCATCGCAGCGTGAAACCGGCGCTCGCCCGAAATGAGCTCGTGTCCCCCATCGGGGCGCTGCCGCACCAGCAGCGGCTCGAGGACGCCGTAGCGCCGAATGCTGGCGACGAGAGCGGCGAGGTCTCCCAGGTTCGTCCTGGGTTGGTCGTGATTGGATGAAATCTGCGTCACCCTGACCATCAACCCAAGGCCGTCGCCGGACCGCGGCGTGACCAGTTCATCGACATAGTGCCGATCGTGGCGCATCCGACGCCGAGACGGAAGTCCAACGTTCTTTCGGCTAGTGTCCGACACGCTCGAGAACCTCCTCGCACAGGCGGTAGTATTCGTAGGCGCCGCTCGAATCGGGTGCATGATCGAAAATGCTGCACTGGTGCGCCGGAGATTCCTCGAGACGAACCGACTTGGTGATCAGGGTGTCGAAGACGAGATCCCCGAACACACCTTGAATCTCTTCGCTGACCTGCCGGGCGAGGATCGTTCGACGGTCGAACATGGTGATCAAAACCCCAAGCACCTTCAAGTCGGTGTTGGGACGAGCCTTGATCTTGTCGATGGTGTCGAGAAGATCATCGGTGCCCTCGAGAGCGAAGTACGACGACTGGATCGGGATCACGACGTGAGTCGCGGCGACCAGCGCGTTGACGGTGGTCAACCCAAGGGTCGGCGGCGTATCGATGACGATGGCCTGAAATCGATCGGCGATGCCGTCGAGACAGTCCTTCAAACGGTAGGGCGCATCCAGCTCCCCCACCATCGAGACCTCGAGCTTGGCCATGGCGATCCGGGATGGGGCGAGCCACAGATTCTCCTGGGCGGTGGGAATGATGATCTCCTCGAGACTCGATCGTCCGGTGAGGACGTCGAACATGTTTCCCCCGACCTTTCTCAGGTCGGTGTTGGACATGGTCGAGTTGGCTTGAGGATCGATATCCACCAAGAGAGTCGCGAGACCTTTGTGTGCTAATCCGGCGGCAAGGTTGACCGCCGTTGTGGTCTTGCCTACCCCGCCCTTCTGGTTGGTGATTGCAACAATCATGAACTGGTTGTGCCTCCTGGGAGCCCGCGGCGACAATCATAGGGGCGCGGCTTGCAGGGTGTCAATCGATCTCGGTCACAATCGATCGCGGGACGGTCACATTTCGTAATCGCCCATGTCCTCGGGGCGCATCTGCTCGAGGACGGCCATCACCGCCTCTTCCTGAGTGGCTTCGGTGACCACGGCCCGTTCGAGCACTCTCCGATCGACCAGAACGTCGACGCCGGCACGCAGCGCAATGGCGATGGCGTCGGAAGGACGGGCATCCACCTCCCGCACCTCACCGTTCGTGTCGCTGAGGTGGACGGAGGCCAGAAAGACGCTGTCGTCGAGGCTGTGGATCAGGACGTGATCGAGGGTGAAGCCGAGATCCCGGATGAGAGTTCCGATCAGATCGTGGGTCATGGGCCGGGGAACCTTCACGCCCTCGAGATTGATGGCGATGGCGTTGGCCTCGCAGACACCGATCCAGATCGGCAGGTAGATCTTTTCTTCCGCCCTGGCGAGGATGACGACGGGGCTGTTGGTCGCGGGATCGACGACCAACGCCCGCACCGACATCTTGACCGGGCCTGAGTCATTCTCGGTTGTCATGCGTCCAATGTGTCGGTGCGGCTGCGAGAAGTCAAGCAGGCACCGGGATTCAGAGTGATCCTGATCCCAATCGGCGGCGGCGGCTGAGCGTTCGCGCTCCATGCCGGGCCTCGAAATCGGTCAACCTGCCGAGACGATGGGCAACCTCACGGCGCCGGCGATGATCTCGCCGCTGAGCGAATGGGGCCCGGCGCGTTGGATTTCAACCTCCACAACGTCACCGACATCCTCACGGCCGCTCTTGGGGAAGTTGACGACCCGGTTGTCCTCTCCCCTGCCCTGCCAGTGCTCGGGATTGCGCCGGCTCTCACCGTCGATGAGCACCTGCGCCACTTCACCGACGAGCTCCTGGTTGAGCTCCAGCGAAATCCGGTTTGAAACCGAAAAGAGACGCTGCAACCTGGAGGTCTTCACCTCTTCGCTGATCTCCGGTCGGTACCGAGCGGCCGGGGTCTTCGGCCGCGGCGAATAACCGAAAGCGTAGACCTGACCGAAGCGAACCTGGGTCAGAACCCGCATGGTGTCGTCGAAATCGGCGTCACTCTCGCCCGGGAAACCGACGATGACATCGGTGGAGAGATTGATCTTCGGGGTGGCCGCCCGGATCCGATCCACCAGGGCGAGATACTCATCGCGGGTGTACTTGCGGTGCATCTTCCTGAGGATGGCGTCGGATCCGGACTGAATGGGCAGATGGAGATAGCGAAAGACGTTTCGGTTTTCGGCAAGGACATCGATGAGGTCCTGGCCGAAATGACGCGGGTGCGAGGTGATGAATCGCACCCGCAGGAGCCCGTCCACCGAGGCGACGGCCTCGAGCAACCTCGCCAGGGTCGCGCCCGTTTCCGGACAACGGTAGGCATTGATGGTCTGCCCGAGCAACTCGACTTCCTTGATCCCGTCGGCGGCGATGGATCGAACCTCTGCGAGCACCGCGCCCAGCGGACGGCTCACCTCCCGCCCCCGCGTGTAGGGCACGATGCAGAAGGTGCAGAACTCGTTGCAGCCCTCAATGACGGTGACCATCCCCCGGGTCGTGCTCTTGCGGAAGATGGTGTGGAAGTTGTACTCGGCCTCGGCGTCAAACCCGGTGAGGACCGGACGTTTCCCCTGTTCAACCGCTCGCACGGCCTCGCCGATGCGTGCGGTCTGTCCCGGGCCGAGGACAAACCCGACCGACGCGGAGCGATCGAGGAGGGCGCCGGCCTCCTGTTCGGCGACACAGCCGCAGACGCCGATGATCGTCTCCGGCTTTTGTTTCGCCAGGAATCCGATCCGGCTGATGATCTTCTGCACCGGTTTGTCACGGACCGAACAGGTGTTGAGAACGACCAGATCAGCGTCCTCGGCGGTCGTCACGGGCGCCAGGCCGTGCAGGCGCAACTGCCCCTCGATCAGCTCGCTGTCGTGCTGATTCATCTGGCAGCCCCAGGTTTCGACAAAGAACGTCTTCATATTGCGATTGAATTTCACTCCCAAATTCAACGGACCACGGCCGGGATCTTATCGTGTCGCACGGGAATCCGCAAACGACCGCGCACCATCGGTTTGAGCACGATCGAGCATCGACTGGGCGCTCCACCTCCAGCGTCGGCCATCCACCCCCTCGGCCACCGGACCGCCCTCCCCCGCCTTCGCTTCAGCCCCCGCGAAGTGCTCGGCTCGACCGCCGTGGAGAGGGCTCAGCGAGGCATGACCCCTTCGGTCGGCTTCGGAGTCGGCGGTTTGGCGAATCCACGGAACCAGCCGGGTTCGCCGCCGTCCTTCCTCGAGTCGGCGATGATCTGGTCCAGCTTGCTCCCCGCCCGCTGCATATCGACCTCGAGCTTCTGGCGCT
>JAHECW010000261.1 GCA_024641545.1 Acidobacteriota bacterium | reverse complement strand
TTAGAAGACGTCAGGTGCATCCGCTGCGATCGTCGCCGACCCGCCCGACCCCGGCGAGCTCAGAGTTCCGGAGGACTGGCTGACCCTCGGTCTGCCCGAATTCCGCCGGCGGGTGACGGAGGCCGCCGAGACCGAGTATCTGAGCGCACTGCTCGAGCGCAGCCAGGGTCGAATCGGCGTCGCCGCCGAGCTTGCCGGCGTCGACCCGAGGTCGCTCTTCGACCGGCTCCGCAAGCACGGCATCCGCAAAGAGAACTTCCGCTGAGATCGGCGACTGGAATCAGGACCCCGGCAGCCCCGACGCGACGGCTTCGTCGCCACCCAACAGCACCGCCGTCCCGGGGCTGAAGAGGTGGACCAGCCGCCGGGCGTCGTCCGGATCGGCCACGATCACGACCAGGGTCGGCGGGAGCGCCGGCTCCGGATCGCCGACGATCCGCCGCCAGCCGCGGACCACCCGCCGCCACCAGCCGACCGGTGCGGCGGCTTCGACCGACGGTGCAACCGCCAAACGCCAGCCCGAATCGGTGGTGACGGTGTACCGATCGGGCCTCGGCGGCGGCGGCGTCGGGCTCGGCGCGATCCCGGCAGCCGGCTCCGGTTGATCCTCATCATCCGTGAACGGAACCAGCACCTCCGGCGCCACCACCCGCCGCCAGTTCTCTGCCGGCGCCTCCGTCACCCGCCACACCTGCGGCGACGAAAGCTCAGCCAATTCGTCAGGGCCGACGCCCACTCCCTGCCGGGCGACCCGGACGCCGCTCAGGGGAACCGAGTCGAGCTCCAACCCGCGGACCCGAACCGACAACCACCGGCCGTCGCGTCCGATCACCAGGTACAGCGCGGGACGGCGGGCCAGCGCCAACTCGAGGGAGGCGGGGTCGTCCTGCGCCGCCTCGGCCCCGGCGCCGGCGACGCCGGCGCTAATACAGCAGCACGCGAGTACCGACGCGAACCGTACGCCACACATATTCGAGATCCTCGTCTCCAAGCCGGATGCAGCCGTGAGTCACCGGCTGGCCCAGCAGGGTTTGAAACAACGTGCCGTGAATCAGGTAGCCGTCGCCGAGCGACAGCGAGTAATCGCCGAGAGAAACGTCATCCCGCCGGTCGGCCGGGTCGGCCGGCGGCAAGGTGCCCTCTTCGACGAAGGCCCAGTCAGGTTTCGTCCACACCGGGTTGCGTTGCTTGAACATGACCCGTCGCTCGCCCAACGGGGTGTCGAAGATCCAGACCCGGTCGCCCGGTTCACGGAGAATCGTCCCGCTGCCCGCCGAGCAGGCGGCGTCACGAAGAACGACACCGTCGCGCACCACCCGAAGCCGCCCGCGCGCGGTGTCGATGATCACCACCAGCCCTTTCGGGTTCTGCTGGAGCAGGCGGCCGACCGCGTTCGGGTCCGGCGCGGTCCCCTCGGGCGGCGACCATGTCGCGACGGCAACCGGGTTGCCGGCGAAAAAGCCGATCAGGATCACGGAAACGACGACAACGGCAGCCCCGATCGCCGCCAGGATCCAGGTTCGCCTGGCGCTCCCGCCGATCTCCGGCGAAGCGTCGATTTCCCGCGTCGCTTCGATCATGATCTCACCTCAGTCCACCCCGCCGACGATGGTCACCGGCGTGCCGGCCGCGACGAGCTCGAGCAAGCGGTCCATGTCGTCGTCACGGAGCGCGACGCAGCCTTCGGTCCAGTCCCGGCCCTGACCGCCGTGGCCGTGAATCTCGATCAGGCTGCCGGGGCCGACGCCCGCCTCGATGGTTCCTGCGGCGCGCTCGAGCTGGTACCGGCGCCGGTCGTCGGAGTTCGGGTAGTCGAGCAGCAGCGCCTTGTAGTAACGGGTTGCGCCTCCGGTCTTGACCGCGGTCACCCGGTAGCGGCCCTCGGGCGTCGCGCAGTCGCCGGCGTGCCGCTTCGGCGCGAGACCGGCGGTGCCGAGTTCGGCTTTGAATACCGCCACCTGCCGGCCACGCCGGTAGACGATCAGTCGGTGGTCCGCCTTGTCGATGATCACCACCGACAGTCCCTTCCGGCGGGACACTTCGAGGGTTTCGGACACCTGCCGCGACCATAGTTTCCGCAGCTCCGGGTCGGCAATGCGGTCGCGCTGGCGGCGCCACCCCTCCTGCGCCGCATCGGCCAGCGCGACGGCGTCCTCGGCCGCGGTCAACGCTCCCTCGAAGTCGCGCGACAGAATCAGGCTCTCCGCCTTCCGCAACCGGAGCCGTGCAGCCTGAGCGGCCCGGGCATGCTCGCGCGAGCTTCCCGCCGCCGTTCCCCGCGCTTCGGCGAGCTCGACCACGTGCGTGGCGGCTTCGATTTGCGCCCGCGCCCGGACCGCCGTCTCCGCATCGGCCTGTCGAACCCGCCGGACTTCATCTGCGGCGCTCTTCATCGCAGCGCACCAGGCCCGGATTGCACGGTCGGCAGACCGCCTCCCATCGACCGCCGCCTGCGCGACCTCCGCATCCCGGATCAGCCCTTCGAGGCGCCCGGCCTGCTCGGGGTCGGCCTGCCGCACCTCGGTGAGCGCCCGCGTCAGCGCGGCCCGCCAGCTCGCAGCGTCCGGGCTCGGCGCGCCCCGGCCGCACGCCGCCAGGGCGACGATCAGCACGAACGGGTAGAAAGCGGCCGGCCGGCGGCCCATCGCGCGCACCACCGGCCGGCCGACAACAAACGGGAGTTCTGTCAGCAATTGAGCTTGGCGCGGGCGCTCGACAGGTCCGTCGCCACAGCCGACATCTCGGGCCGCATGGCATCGGCAAGCTCGACCGCAGCCTTGTAGTTCTCTGCGTCGACTTCCCCTTCGAGCTCGGCAAGTTGTCCGCTCAAAGCCTCGACCTTGCCGCGCATGAGGTCGAGGTCCTGGGTGAATCCCTTGGGCTTCTTGCGGCAGGCAGCCAATGCCGCCAGGTCGGTTTCGGCGGTCGCCAGCTCGGCGGTCATGGCCTCGACCGCTTCGTTGGCAGCGGCCATGGCGAGCTCGCGGTTGGCCGCCGCAGAAGCACGCGCCGTCTCGGCGGCGGCGCTCGCCTTGTCCAACATCTCACGGGCGCTTTCGTAGGACCGGGTCAGCGCGAACTTCTGATTCTGGGCCTCGACCTCGGCCAGTGCCGTCCGTTCGGCCTCGCGCGCGGCCTCGAGCTCGGCCGGCGCGTAGGTCGCGGCTTCCGCGATATCGGCGAGCTCCATCGCATTCTTCAGAGTGTCCATTCTCTCTTGCGGCGGTTTTGCACACGCGGTCAGAACCGCGAGTCCAGCTGCTACCGCCAGGATGATCGTCCAACGCATCACATGATTCATTTCAATCTCTCCTTTTTCGGGTCGCCCGAGCGCCCTGTTGATATCGACGCTTCGCAAGCTCCGCGCCAACTTTCGAGAACGAATGGGCCCATCGACGCATCCCTTTTCGGAGGCAGAAACTCCTAATAACCGACACAAATCAGACGGATAACCTCCGAATTCAATTTCTACCCCTCCTTTGAAGCAACAGCTTACACCCTTTTCGGCCATTCTTCGACCCTTCGAGTCATCTGGCGTGCCCCAGACCGCGCCGGCGCCGGCTCCCTTTCAGTTGACGCTCCGCCGCCGCCGGGCGCATGATGGTCGGCCATGGACGACAGACCCATCCGCCGGGCCTCGCTGAACGACCTGGACGCCCTCGTCGCGCTCGAGGACCGCTGTTTCACCACCGACCGACTGAGCCGCCGCAACCTGCGCTACATGTTGACCGACGCCCGCGCCTCCACCCAGGTCTGGGACGAGGGCGGGCAGCTCGGCGGGTATGTCCTCGTCCTTTACTCCAAGGGCACCGCACTCGCCCGCCTCTACTCGATCGCGGTGGATGATTCGATGCGCGGACGCGGGGTCGGCCGCCTGCTCGTGGAGGCGGCCGAGGCCGATGCGCTGGGTCGCGGTTGCGTCTCCATGCGCTCCGAGGTCCGGCGCGACAACGCCGCATCGCTCGGCTTGTTCAAGCGAGCCGGCTACGAGGTCTTCGACGAGGTCGAGGATTATTACGAGGACCACATGGGCGCGATCCGCTTCGAGCGTTCTCTCGCCCCGCGCCCCGAGCTTTCTCATGTGCCCGTACCCTACTGCCAACAGACCACCGACTTCACCTGCGGCCCGGCGTGCCTGATGATGGCGATGCGCGCCATCGACGACGGGGCGCCGATGGACCGCCGCACCGAACTCCGCCTGTGGCGCGAATCGACCTCGATCTTCATGACCTCGGGTCACGGCGGCTGCGGCCCCTACGGCCTCGCTTTGGCCGCCCACAACCGAGGCTTTCGGGTCGAGCTCTTCGTCCAGGAGAACGGCCCGTTCCTCGTCGACACCGTCCGCAGCGAGGCAAAGAAGGAGGTGATGCGGGTCGTCGAGGAGGACTTTCTCGACCAGATCGCCGCCGCCGACATCCCCGTCCACTACCGTCTCATCGGGTTCGACGAGGTGAGGCGGCGATTCGAGGCCGGCGGCATTCCGGTGGTCCTCATCAGCTCGCACCGAATCTACGAAGAACGCTTCCCGCACTGGTTGGTCCTGACCGGATTCGACCGCGACTTCATCTACGCCCACGATCCTTTCGTCGACGACGAAGAGGGCGAGACGGCGGCCGACTGCGTCAACATGCCCATCGCTCGTTTCGAGTTCGAGAAGATGGCCCGCTACGGCCGTACCGGACAACGAGCGGTGCTCATCATCGAGGCCGGGCGTCGGTCACCGCCTCGAGGCGGCGCAGGAAGGACGCCATGACCCTGCGGTAGAGCTCGTCCCTGAGGACGAGATCCTCGACCCCGGCCTCGATATTCGGGTTGTCGTTGACCTCGATGACGACCCACCGGCCGTTGGTGAGTTTGAGATCGACGCCGTAGAG
>JAHECW010000260.1 GCA_024641545.1 Acidobacteriota bacterium | reverse complement strand
GGTCACCGCAAAGAGCACGGTGAACGAGGCGGCGAGGGAAACCGCCGTCGGGAGGACGCCGGTCTGAAACGGCGGCCTCGGCAGTGCCTCGAAGAAGGTCTGTTTGGCCAGGAACTCGAGCACCAGATTTGTTCCCATCCCGGTGGCGATGGACGCCGACGCGGCGGTGGCGGTGACCCGGCGCCAGTTGAGGCCGATGGCGAGGGCGGGTCCGAGGGCCGCGCCGAAGGTGCCGAAGGCGAAGGTGCCGAGCAGCGCGATGAGATCGCCGTAGAGGTAAGCGAAGACCGCGGCCGACAACCCGATGCCGACGACGGCGACCCTGCCCCAGAAGAGCTCGTCCGAGACCGTGCGGCCGACTGCCTTGGGCAGATCGCGAACGAGCGCCGCGGAACCGATGTTCACAAAGGAATCGGCGGTGGACATGATGGCCGCGAGGATTCCCGCGAAGACGATGCCGGCGAGGATCTCGGGCGCGAAATGGAGCAGGAACAGGGGTGAAGCCTCGTCGGGATTGACCAACGGCGCCAGGGCGCCGCCGGCAACAAGCGCGGGGACGGCCAGACCGATGCCGAGCCAGATGAGCACGCACAGGGTCTGGGTGACACCGACGATCATCGGCATCCACTTGAGCTTGCGCGGGTCGTCGAGCATGAAGAACTTGTGCAGCATGTGGGGCTGACCGAGGTTGCCCACCGCAAAGACCAGAAAAAAGCCCATGGCGGTGAAGACCGGGATGGCGCCGAGGGGGTCGAGGTGCCCGGGACCGAATGACTCGGACGCGATGATGGATCGTGCCATCCGTTCGATACCGCCGCCGGCCCGGAGCGCATAGAAAAAGACCGCGATGGCGGCGCCGACCATGAGCGCGCCCTGGAAGAGATCGGTGTAGACCCCGGCCACCATGCCGCCTGCGGTGGCGTAGAAGACGACGATCACGAGGCCGATCAACATGGCGGCCGCCAGGCTCCACTGGCCGAGAATCTCGCGGGTTCCGAAAATCGCCTCGATGAGGATGCCGAGCGCCTTGAGTTGGGCGCCGAGATACCCCACCGTCCCGACGATGACCGCCGCTGCGGCCAGCCCCGACGCCAGTCGGCTGCGGTAGCGACAGTAGATGACATCGGGAACGGTGTAGATCTCCCGGACCCCGGCCAGGAGTCGGAGCCGCTTGGCGACCACCCAACACAGCAGACCGGCGGTGAAGCTCACCGGAATACAGATGAACAGCGAGGCGAGACCCATGCGGTAGGTCAGCCCCGGCCCACCGATGAAGACGAATCCGCTGAACGCCGCCGACATCGTCGCCAGGGCGGTGACGAGGAGCCCGATGCCCTGGCCCGCGATGAAGAAGTCCTTGGCGTTTCGGGTCCGGCGCGCCGCCCAGATCCCGATCACGACCACCAGTGAGAGATAGATCAACGCGGTCCAGATGATGGCCGGTTTGTCGAGGATGGGCATCATCTCTCGCTCTCCGGTCTCGTCTTGATCTCCTCGAGTCGATCGAGGTCTTCCTGCTTCATCTCGAACCGATCAAAGGTGAGTGCGTAGGTCAGCGCCACCACCAGCAGCGGCGTCAGGAACAACCCGTAGAGCTGGATGGACGCGGCCAGGGGGAGACCGCCGAGCCAGGGAGCGTCCGTGACGTGGCCGCGCAGGAGGAGCATTCCGATGGCGCACGCCTCGAGGAAGACCAGGAGCGCGAGGAGGGGGAGAGCGAGTGGTCCGACCCCGTTGCGGCGTCCGACGGCAACGGCGATGAGCGCAACCGGGTAGCCCATGACCAGCACCGTGAAAACCACTTCGCTCCACGACCACGGAACGAGAAAGAGAAGCAGCATCACCGGCGAGGCGATGGCGAGGAATGCAAGCGAGAGTTTGCGCGCCATGGTTGGAAATCATAGCAGTGAAATGAACTACAACGATTTCGCTCCCTCGCAACCACCAAGACACCAAGGCACCAAGACATCGCACGCAAAGGCATCGCATCGTCGCAGGGTAGAACCGCAAGGACGCAAAGAACGCAAAGCATCGCGGATGAACCACAGAGGGCACAGAGACACAGAGCGCACAAAGGTGTTCAATACATGACTCAACGCCAACCGGCCGGCCGTCCCAGATCCGGGTTTTGGGACTCTCGGTCCAATGAACCGTCGGTCGAGACGCGGCGCCTCGCCCGCCGATTCCTTGAACCTCAGGTTGTGCCTTCGGCACGCCCGATCGGCCTCGGTAACGAGAGGGCCAACCTCAAGAGCGCAGAGTTGACACCACCTCCGCTTAAATAAGGAAAGAAGAAGAGTGTGAGAGTGACGCAGGCGGAGCTGACGCGCCAACGGCGCGGCGGGCCGGGGGATCGAGCGGTCGGGACGAGCACTGGTGATCGGAGCGACCGCTCGATCCCCCGGTGGTACCGGTCATTGACCGGTGCCGACTCCGCCGTCTGCCTCGGATCTCTGTGAGTTCTCTGAGTCTCTGTGCCTCTGTGGTTAATCGACGTTGTTTCACTTCGTGTGCGATGTCTCGGTGTCTTTGAGCCTTGGTGGTTGTGATGTCGAGATGTTGCGAAGTTGCGATGCTTGGCGTTCCTTGCGTCCTGGCGGTTCGATTTCGCCAACGACGTACTGGCCAGGCTCGAAAAATGATACTATTGTTCTGACGTTAGGACATACTTTCGAGCACCCTGAAAACCCACTGGAGGAACCATGCGTCTTCCCGCCGAGCTTCGTCGTTTCCTGACCATCTCCCTTCTTGCGATCGCGTTGATCTCAACCCTCGCGTGCGCGCCCGCCGAAGAGCCCGCCGCCACCGAACCGGAGCCGGTGCCGAAGATCTCCGACGCTCTCGCTCCAACCACCTCGGACGAAGACGCCGTCACCAAACAGCTGCACACGACCACCCTGTGCACCACCGACATGGAGACCATCAGGTCGTTTTACGGTGACGGCCTCGGCCTTCGGATCACCGGTCCCATCGAGCTCGATCCAGCTGTCCGCGAAACGCAACGCGCGCTCTGGGGGATCCCCGGGGACCTCGGCTGGGAGCTCTACGTCATGGACCGGCCGGCGGTTCCGGGGACCATCCAGGTTCGGGTGCTCCTTCTCGACCGGGAGACCCCGATGATCCATACGACGTGGAACCCGCAGGAACCGGGACCTTTCTCGATGGGTTTCCCCAGCGAAGATCTCGAGACCTGGGACCCCGAGCTTCGAGCCAAGGGATGGGAGTCGCTCATGCCGATGGCGAGTTATCAGATTCCGCGACCCGACGGGACGACCTATGGGATCCAGGAAACCATCTTCAACGCGCCGGATTTCATGCACTCGGTGGGGATTTCGCGGCGTGACGGAATGCCGCAGCTCGGTCCGGTGGACCCGGCAACCGGACGTGGCGGCCCGATCTACTCGGCGCACGTCATCGAGAACTCCGACGAGGTGCTCCATTTCTATGTCGATGTCCTCGGTCTCGAGCTGCGCAGCGACCGCCAGTTCAAATCGAGCGGCAGCAAGGGGGCCCTCGGTGTCCCCGACGGCACCGAGTTCCGCTTTTCCATCGTCTACGCCCACGGCGCCACCTTCGGCCACCTGCTCTTCCTCGACTACCAGGGGCGCCTCGGGCTCCCGAGCCCCGGAATCGCCTGGCGTCCGCCCAACCGCGGGATGGTCATGTGGAGCTTTCCGGTCCGAGATCTCGACGAGATCGCGCAGCGGCTGACCGATGCCGGCGTGGAGCCCTTCTCACCGCCGGTGGAGTACGAGAGTCCGTCGCTGGGCCGCCACACGAGCATGACCGTCCTCGACCCGAACGGATTCATGGTCGAGCTCTTCCAACCGATCGAGTAGCCGGCCGAAGAACGGAGAGGGATCCGCCATGGACATCACGACAGCCAACCCCGATCTCCACCGGGAGCTGGTGGAGATTCTCGGCGCCGAGCACGTGCTCACGGGCGACGAGGATCGGGCGTTCTATTCGCAGGACATCTACCGCGCGGCCGACGAGACCGTGGCGGCTGTCATCCGCCCGGGGACGGTGGACGAGGTCGCCGAGGTTGTCGCCGCCGCCACCAACGCCGGTTTCTCGGTCATCGCCCGCGGTGGGGGGTCGTCCTACACCGGTGGTCTGCTGCCGGACCGACCCGACTCGGTGGCGATCGACACCAAGCGCCTCGACCGGGTGGTGGAGATCAACACCGACGACATGTACGTGGTGGTGGAGGTCGGCTGCACCTGGCAGGAGCTGCACCGGGCTCTCAAACCCCACGGCGTCCGGCCGCCGTTCTGGGGCCCGGCCTCCGGAGGCACGGCCACGGTCGGCGGGAGCCTGTCCCAGAACGCGATTCTGCACGGTTCCGCTCTCCACGGGGCGTCGGGAGAAAGCGTGCTCGGGCTCGAGGTGGTGCTGGCGGACGGCAGCGTCGTGCCCACGGGTTCCTGGTCGACCGTCGGCGCCAAGCCCTTCTTCCGCCACTACGGTCCGGACCTGACCGGCCTCTTCCTCGGCGACACCGGCGCCCTCGGCATCAAGACCCGAGCCGTGCTCCGTCTGATGCGCATCCCGCCGTCGGCGCGATTCGCCTCCTTCGAGTTCTCCGACGGCACGCGGTTTGCCGAAGCGATGGGCGAGGTCGCGCGATCCCGCCTGGTCAGCATGTGCTTCGGCATGGACCCCGTGCTCCAGCACCAGAGAATGAAACGAACCAGCCTGACCCAGGATGTCAAGGCCCTCAAGGGGGTCGTCACCTCGGCGAAGAACATCGGCAAAGGGCTCAAGGAGGCGGTCAAGGTGGCGGTGGCCGGGCGCTCGTTCCTGGAGGAGCACAGCTACTCCACGCACTACATCGTGGAGGGTCGGACCGAGGCCGATGTCGAGGAGAAGCTCGAGGCCGTGCGCAAGATCTGCCTGAAGCACGGGCACGAGGTGGAGAACACCCTGCCCAAGGTTC
>JAHECW010000093.1:9535-19149 GCA_024641545.1 Acidobacteriota bacterium | reverse complement strand
CATCGTTCGCCAGGGTTGCCGAACGTGTGGTGAGGCTGGCGGTCGGCCAGGGCCTCCTGGGCTCGGACGAGGCCGAGTCGACCCTGGCCGAAATGCGCGACCAGATCGCGGACGGCGGCATCCAGGACCCGACCCTGCGGGGTTTCCTCAAACCGGATCTCATCGACGACGACACCCTGGTCCGCCTCGCCCGCGAAGCCCAGGCGCAGGAACTCGCCGACGAGATCGTCGTCGACGACACCACCGGGGATCGAATCCGAAGGGTCGAGTCACCGGCCGCTTCCGCCGACCCGTTCGAGCGCTTCCCGGTCACCGACTGGGATCGCTACGAGATCGAGGAGTTCATCGGCCGGGGCGGAATGGGCGATGTTTTCAAAGCGAAGGACCCCCGTCTCGGCCGCCATGTCGCGTTGAAGTTCCTCCGCCGCGACGATCCCGATCTGGTGGAACGTTTCATCCGCGAAGCCCAGGCGCAGGCACGCATCGACCACGACAACGTCTGCCCCGTCTATGAGGTCGGCGAAATCGAGGGCCACTCCTATATCGCGATGCAGTACGTCGCCGGAGGATCGCTCAAACAGATCACCGACCTTCTGTCGCTGCGGCAGAAGGTGCAGATCATGCAATCCGCGGCTGACGCCATTCACGCCGCCCACCTCGCCGGGCTGATCCACCGCGACATCAAACCCGGGAACATCCTGGTCGAACACCAGCCCGATGAAGGCTGGAGGCCGTTTGTCGTCGATTTCGGCATCGCGCGGGATGTCGACAGTCACGACCTCACGGTCACCGGAATGGTCCTCGGGACCCCGGCATTCTGCGCCCCCGAGCAGGTCCGGGGCGAGACCAGCAAGCTCGACTGGCGCACCGACGTCTACGGACTCGGCGCCACTCTCTACTGGTTCTTGACCGGAAAGTCTCCCTATGAGGGCGGCTACCCGGAGATCATCACCGGGGTCACCGAACGCGAACCCGAACCCCCCCATCGGCTCAATTCAGAGATCCCGTCGGATCTCGAGACCATCATCCTCAAGTGCCTCGAGAAGGAACCCGATCGTCGCTACGCCACCGCTCGCGAAGTCGCCGAGGACCTC
The DNA here is from genome assembly GCA_024641545.1 of Acidobacteriota bacterium. Classification (GTDB taxonomy): domain Bacteria; phylum Acidobacteriota; class Thermoanaerobaculia; order Thermoanaerobaculales; family Sulfomarinibacteraceae; genus JAHECW01. The sequence continues at coordinate 18,055 of JAHECW010000093.1, read as the reverse complement.
CGGCGGTTTCTCTCCGGCGAGCCCATCCAGGCCCGGCGCGCCAGCCTGATCTACAAGACGAGCAAGAAAATCCGCAAGCACAAGGTGCTCACGGCGGTCGCGCTCGCCGCCGTCGCGGTCATGGCGATCCTCGTGGCGCTCAGCATTCGCGCTGAGATCGAGGGCCGACGGCGGGCGGCCGTCGCCCAACACTTCGTAGAGCAGGCAAAGGAGATCGAGAGCATGGCCCGGGTCTCGGCCATGATGCCTTTGCACGACAGGTCCCTGGAGCGGCAGTCCATCCTCGACAGGATGGCTGCGATCGAAAAGGAGATGTCCGAGGTCGGAGAGATCGCCGCCGGTCCCGGTCACTACGCCCTCGGCCGAGGCCACCTCACCCTGCAGAATCTCGACGAGGCCGAGCGCCATCTGCGCGCCGCGGCCGCGGACGGTTATGACTCGCCCGGGGTCTCGTACTCGTTGGGCCTGGTCCTCGGCCAGCTCTACGAACGCGAGCTCCGCCTCGCCCGCCGATACACCGACGCCGAACTCCGCGATGCGAGGGTGCTGCAGATCCAAGGATCGCTCAGGGACCAGGCGCTCGACCACCTCCGCTCGTCCACCGGTCTGCGCCTCGAAGCCCCAGCCTATGTCGAAGGGCTCATCGCGTTCTACGAGGGCGACTTGAGCACCGCGCTCGCCAAGGCCGAGGAGGCCTATGCTGAAGCGGAGTGGCTCTACGAAGCGAAAAAGCTCAGCGGCGACATCCAACTCGAGATGGGTACGGAGCTCGCATTGGAGGGCGACTACGACGGCGCGATGCTGGCCTTCGAACGAGCCGGCGCAGCCTACGAGGAGGCCTCCGATATCGCCCGCTCCGATCCGAGCATCAACGAAGGCGACTGCGGCCGATGGACCATGGTGATGGAGCTGATGGGACGCCGCGGCGTCACCTCGCATGACGCCTTCGATCGAGCGGTCGAGGCATGTGATCGCGCGGTCGCCATCGATCCGACCCGGGCCGATGTCCATGAACGGCTCGCGCGTCTCTATTGGCAGCGCGCCGACCAGGCCAACGATCACGGTGCCGACCCCGTCCCCTACCTCGAGGACGCCGTCGCCTCCGCGGAGCGCGCGATCGCCATCGATCCGGAAAGCGCAGCGGCGCACGGCACGCTCGGCGGGACGCTGATCGTGGCCGCCCAGTACCATCAGGGGCAGGGCCGCGACCCGCAACCGGATCTCCAGCAGGCGGTGGCGAATCTTCAGCTCGCGGTCGAGCTCGATCCCTCGTCGGTCCTCTCCCAGGACGAATTGGGCTATGCCTGGGAGAGGACCGCGATGTACGAGATGAGCGTCGGCCGCAACCCGAAACCGTCTCTCGAACGGGCTCTCGCGGCCTACCAGCGCGCGATCGAGCTCGAACCGGATTACGCCAACGCCTACAACAACGCCGGCATCGCCCGCTGGCGCCTCGCGGTTTACGAGCACCGAACCGGTCTGTCGCCGTTCACGACGCTCGCGACAGCCATCGCCTCGTTCGACGCCGCGGTCGAGCGAAACCCAAACTACCACTATGCCTTCGCCAACCGCGGTCTCGCTTGGCGGACTCTCGCGCTCGTCGAGCTCGAGGTCGGCCGCGACCCCACGGACGCCGTTGCGGCAGCCCGGTCCGACCTCGCCAGGGCGTTGGAGCTCAACCCGCGAATCTCCTTCGCGTATCCGGAACTGGTCGCGGCGGAAGTGATCGCCGCACGCTGGGCGATGATCAACCACCTGTCGCCGACCGAGTGCTTCCGCGCCGCCGACCTGGCCGCGAGCCGCGCCATCGAGGTCAACCCCGAGAACTCGGTCGCCTATCAAGGCGCCGCCGAGGTTCACCGCTGGCGGGCCGAGTGGGACCTCGCCGCCGGCAGACCCGTCGACGACGAGATCCGGGACGGGCGCCGGCACATCCGGGAGGCCCTCGCCCGCAACCCCGGGCTCGCGAGAGCGCTCGTCACCGACGCCGCCCTGCTCGTCATCCAGGCCGAGTCCGACCGGTTCCGCCGACCCGACCTGATCCGCCAAGCGGCGGCCCGGCTCGATGAGGCGCAACGCCTCAACCCACAGATCCTGCGGGAGAATCAGCCGCTTGTCGAAAGGCTCGATTCTCTGCGCGGCAACGGCCGCTGAGACACCGCCGTCAGTCTCCGATCTCCAACGCCGGAATGTAAACAGGATCTCCCGACGCGTTGTCCACGACCGACGCATACGCAACAAAGGACCCACCCGCGCTCGAAGTGCTGACGACTGCGATTCCGTTGTTCACCGCCGCCGCGGTCACCTGGCGGAAGATCCGATTGATCTGCCGGTGTTCGAAGCCCTGCAGCGGGATCGTCAGCGTCCCCAGCGACGCTCCCGTCCCGTCCATGAGATCGACATCGACGTTCACCGGGAACGGCGCCCGGTTGACGAACCCGATGTTGGTTCTGAACCCGCTGGCGCTCGCGAGGCTCTGGGCGAGCTGGACGATCCTCCCCTCCCGACCGACCGTGAGGGCGTCGTCTTCGGGGAAGGCGGGGAGACACTGGCCATAGGTCCCGGCATCGGTGGTGTTGAAGGTCCGGCTCGAAACCACCACCTCGCCCAACTTCGATCGAACGCCCAACGCGGCACTCCCCTCGTAGCCGAAAGTCGCGTCGAGGACATCCTCGAGCCGGTCACAGGTCATCCCGCCGAGGTCGATCAATGCACTGGAAGGGTTGGTGTTGTTCTGATTCGACCGCAACAGATCCAGTTCGACCTCCACCGGCGATGCGCCGGCGTTGCAGATCTCGAGATCGGTCCTCCAGTCGGTATCCTCGAGACCCGCGACATGGGCCGCCGCTGCGATCACGACCTGGGTCGCCGGGTCGATGGGCTCGACCATCATCGGGTCGCCGGTCCGATTGTCGACAACCGAGGCGTACGGAAAGTAGGCAGCGCTGTCGGTCGCTGAGCTGACGACGGCGATTGCATCGTCGACGTCGGCGCCGAGGATATCGGTCCGTTGGAGGTAGCCGAACGGCGGCACCGTCAGCACCGTGGAGCCGATCTCCACCCCATCCGAGTCTCGCAGAGAGACATCGACCCTCACACTCGATTCCGTCGGGTTGGCGACTCCGAGATTCGTCCTGAAGGTGGTCGAACGGGTGAGCTGGACCAGGCGCACCGAGTCTCCTCGACCGACTGCGCTCGACACCGGACGGCCGCGGATGAACTGACCGTAGGTTCCCGTCGCGGCGTCGTTGTACGTTCGAGAGGTCACCAGGAGCGGCTGGTCGGAACCGACCAGGATCGCTCCGGAGCCGTCGTTTTCGCCGAAGACGGAAAGCACGATGTCATCGATCATGATCGAGCCGCCGGCCTCCACCGAGACCGCGGTTCCTTCGGCGCCGATGTTGTTCCGCCCCTGCTCCATGAGCCAGACATACGCCTGCGCCGGAGATGCACCGGGGTTGTGGAGCACCGCGTCGGTGACCCACTCGGTGTTCTCGAGACCCTGGGCGTGCGCCGCTGCGGCGATGACATAGGCGTAGTCACCCGGATCGGTGATCGGCGGGACGCCCCCGGAGCGCGGGTTGACGGTGACGGTGCGGCTCACGGTCCGGCTCCCGTAAGGCCCTCCGACGGTCAGGGTCACCTGGTAGTCGCCGGCCTCCGACCAGATGTGTTGCGGGTTCCGGACGGTGCTCGTCGCCCCGTCGCCGAAGCTCCACTGTCGGGTCGCCACGGCACCGATGGAGGTGTCGGTCAACTGCACGGATCGGCCGGCCTCCGGATCCGACGGCCGCCAGGTGAAGTCCGCCGACGGGGACGCGGCCGAGCACTCACCGAGATCGAAGAGCTCGAGACCGCCGGAGATCTCGGCGACCGCAACCAGGTTGCCCTCGGAGTCCACGTCGCCCTCGGCAAGCGTGGCCAGTTCCCCGGTAGCGAGCTCCACCGGAGCCGATGGATCGGACACATCGAAGACGAAAGACCCGTCGTAAATGGTGGCAACGAATAGGAGCTCGCCGACGGCGGCCATCCCGAACCCGAATCGCGCACCGGAGATCGTCGACAGCTCGACCGGCGCCAGGGGATTGACGCTATCGAACACCTTGACCCCTTGAGTCGAATCGGCGATGTAGAGAAGATCACCGTTCACCGCCGGCCGGCCAAGGGGCTTGGTCACATCCATGGTGTCGTAGACGAACGGCGAGGTCGGATCGGTCACATCCACGACGTGAACGCCGACGTTGTACTCCGGCACGTAGAGCACGCCGCCGGCGATGTTGATGAAGCCGGCCCGGAAGCCTTCGAGGGTGCCGATGACGGACGGCGCGGTGGGGTCCGAGACATCCACAACCCTGATCCCCGCCGCGGAGCACGAGAGGTAGACCAGATGCCCGTCCTTGACCACGTCGTAGGCGGTGTCCGCTTCGACGAAACCAACCTCCTCGGGATGCTCCGGGTCGGCGATATCGATGACCCTGAGACCCCGATAATCACCTGCGGCGTAGACGTAGCGCCCATCGACCGCCGCCCGCCTCACATAGCCGTTGAAGTCGGTCGACGAGGATTGTGCGGGCAGGTCGGGCCGGGCGAGATCCAGAATGGTCTGTTGATTCCCACCGGCCACAAATGCGATCCCGCCCTGGATCGCGACTCCCTTCGACTCTGGAGTGCCGTCGATGAAGCCGACCTCCTCCGCCTCCCGGGGGTCGCTGACGTCCACCAGGCGCAACCCGGCCGTGTAGTTGCCGAGGTAGGCCAGATCGCCGTGGATCGCCACGCTCTGGTTTTCGCCGTCGCGATCCACCCGCTGCACCTCGACCGGAGCCCGGGGCGCGGCAAGATCGAAAACCCGCAAACCGTTTTCGCGGTTCGCCACGGAGAGAAAATCGCCGTTGGTTTCGACATCGATGGTGTAGCTCGGCACCTCGACGAAGCCGACGATCTCGGGCGCGGTGTGATCCGAGATGTCGATCACGTGGAAACCCTCGAAGTAGTTGGTCAGGTATGCGGTCATGCCGTCGTCCGTGACCGCGATCCGCCGGCTGTGGTCGAGCTCGTCGATGACGGCGACCGAGACCGGGTTCGAGGGATCCGACACGTCGACCACCCTCAGACCGGTGTAGCTCTCCGCCAAGAACGCGAGAGATCCGAAGACCGCGATGTCTTCGACGTTCCCATCCAGCGCGAGTGCCGACAGCTCCACCGGGGCGGCGGGGTCCGAAACGTCGACGATGACCAGGCCCCTGAACCCGTCGCCGACAAACGCGAGATCACCGGCCACGATCATCCCTCGCATCCTGTCCTCGGTCTCGACGACGGCGGCGATCTCGGGGTGGTTCGGCGACGAGACGTCGACCACCACGAACCCGCCTGATCCCGCGGCGACATAGGCCCAGGATCCCTCGACCTGAACGTGACTGACCATCCCGGGCATCTCAAGGGACGCCGCAATGGTGGGATTCGCCGGATCCGCGATCCTCGCGATCCGCAACATCCGTCCGCTGCCGAAGGCGGCGATGCTCCCGTTGCCGTCCGCGCCTTCCGTGGGCCCGAAACCCCAGCTTCCGATGGGCTCGAGACATTGAGCGCCGGTCAACGACGCGAGACCCGAAATCGTGATCGCGATCGTCAGGACGAAAAGAAGTCTGCGCATGATGCTCCCCCCATCACTTCAGGATCGGCCCCGATCGGGGCCGACACCATGGACGAAGACGACAAGAACATGCACGATTGCGGCAAACCGCACGCCGCCGGTCCGGCGGGATGTCCGTATCAAAGTCGGGGCCGGGTTTCGGCCGTCACACCTCGAAGCGGTACCCGACGCCCCTGACGTTGTGGATGTGCCTGGGCCTGAGCGAGCTCTCCTCGAAGGCCTTTCGAAGCGAGAGGATCACGTTGTCGACGACCCGGGTATTGGGGTGATCCGGCAGGCCCCAGACCTCGGCGAGAAGTTCGCGCCGGCTCACGACCTGGCCCGGACGATTGGCAAAAACCCGCATCACGGCGATCTCTTTCCGCGAAAGCTCGATGATGCCGCCTCGCGTGGCAGCCTGCCAGGACCCGAAATCCACCCAGAACTCACCAAAAACGAACCGTTCGTTCGGGCCCGGCTCGGTGGTCGATTCCGACGCTGCCCGGGCCCAACCACTGCGCCGAAGCAGGCCCTCGATCCGAGCCAGCAACTCGGCGAGGTCAAAGGGCTTGGTGACATAATCGTCGGCTCCGAGCTTGAGCCCGTAGACCACATCATCGGGTTGGTTCTTCGCGGTGAGCATGAGGATCGGCGTCAGGTCGCCCGACGCCCGGAGTCGCTGGCAGACCTCGAAGCCGTCGATGATCGGGAGCCGGACATCGAGGACGACGAGATCGAATCTCCCCTTCCGGGCCGCATCGAGCCCTTCCTCCCCATCCCCCGCCAGGGTCGGAAGCCAACCTTTGCGGCGGAAGTTCACCAGCAGCCCCTGGGCGATGGCCTCTTCGTCCTCGACAAGCAGGATCCGGGGTGCGCTCTCGGTCACCCGGCACCACCCGCGATGGGCAGCTCCACGACAAAGACGGCCCCGGGACGGTCATCGTGGGACGAGGCCCGCACGCTTCCGTTCATCTGCTCGACAAGCTGGGAGACGATAAAGAGCCCGAGGCCGGTGCCGGAGCTCGCCCCCCGATCGCGACCGATCTGATAGAACCGGTCGAAGATCCGGCTGAGCTCGGATTTCGGAATCCCCTGCCCTTCGTCCTCCACCTGAATGCTCACCGACCTGCCGAAATCGTCGGCCCGGCACAGAATCCGACCGCCTTTGGCGGAGTAGCGAAGCGCGTTGTCGATGAGGTTGGTCAGCACCCGCCGGAGAGCGTCCTCGGTCGCATCGACGGTGGCGGCCGTGTTGATCTCGACATCGAGGTCGACTCCCTGCCTTTTCACCCTGGGTCCGATCTCGGCGAAGGTCGATTCCAGGAAGCGCCGAAGATCCACGGGCTGCAGATCGAGCACCCTCTTCTTCGCCACCAGACGGCTGCTCTCCAACACGTTGTCGATGAGGCGGCCGAGACGCTCGGACTCGCGGAGGATGTACTCCACGGACTCGCTTCTCTCGGTCGCGGTCACGTCCTGTTCCAGGGTCTGGGCGTGGAGGCGGATCGCAGCCAAGGGCGATTTCATCTCGTGGGTGATGGAGGAAACGAACTCCTCCTGTTTGCGCGCGTACCGGTACTCGGCCAGCGATCGAGCGAGCTGATAGGTGATGAAGACGATGAGCAGACCCAGGAGCCCGCAGCCGATCCCGAAGATCACCCAGTGCCAGGTCGGCCCCGAGGCCCCGACCCGCTGCGCCAGTTCCTTGAGCCGGCTCCCTGACGAGACGGCGTAGACGATCCACATCACCAGCACGGCGATCACCACCGCCAGCGAGAGGACATAGGGCACGACAAAGGTGCGGGCGCGAGCCATCGATCAAGATAGTACCGCTTCCGGGCGTCACAACCACAACCGCACGCCGACACCACGGGATGAGCTCGAAAAGGACCTCACCGCCGAGTCCGTGGCCGCAGCCGCAGCCGTATCGGCTTCCGGGTCCGAGGCCGACGACCGCCGCCCCGGACGAGGCCCGGTCCCCCTTTGTCGACAACGATTCCTGACAAAGATCTGACGTTTGGTGAAACATCCCTGACACACGCAAGACGCAATCAATGAAAGACTTGCACCATGGCAATACGCAAGATGCTCGCCCTCGGTCCCGGCGCGATCCTGTTCATTCTCGTGCACGCGGCGGCGCTTGCCGTGTTCTGGGTCCCATTCTCGTGGGGCCTGGTGTGGCTCTGCCTCGGTCTCTACTGGCTGCGGATGTTCGCCATCACCGCAGGCTACCACCGGTACTTCGCCCACCGTTCGTACAAGACGAGCCGGGTCTTTCAATTCATCCTCGCCTTCGTCGGCGCATCTTCGCTGCAGAAGGGACCGCTCTGGTGGGCCGGCCACCACCGGCACCACCACCGCTACAGCGACCAGGCCGAGGATCTCCACTCGCCGCAGCGGGACGGTTTCTGGTGGGCCCACGTCGGCTGGATCCTCTCGCACCGCTATGACGAGACGCCGGAAGACCTCATCAAGGACTTCGTCAAATACCCCGAGTTGCGTTGGCTCAACCGTTGGCACGCGGTGCCCGGGGTGCTGCTCGCGGTGGTGCTCCTGGCCTTCGGCGGCTGGCCGGCCTTGGTCTGGGGCTTTCTCGTCAGCACCGTGCTCACCTGGCACGCGACCTTTGCCATCAACAGCCTGACCCACGTCTTCGGCCGGATCCGCTACCGGACCACCGACACCAGCCGGAACTCGATCTGGCTCGCCTTGCTGACCCTGGGCGAAGGCTGGCACAACAACCACCACTACTACCAGACCGCGACGCGGCAGGGCTTTTTCTGGTGGGAGCTCGACATCAGCTATCTCATCCTCAAGGCGTTGTCGATCCCGCACATCGTCTGGGGGCTCCGCGAGCCGCCCGAACGCGTCCTCTTCAGCAACCGGGT
>JAHECW010000093.1:0-9435 GCA_024641545.1 Acidobacteriota bacterium | reverse complement strand
GGCAGGGCTTTTTCTGGTGGGAGCTCGACATCAGCTATCTCATCCTCAAGGCGTTGTCGATCCCGCACATCGTCTGGGGGCTCCGCGAGCCGCCCGAACGCGTCCTCTTCAGCAACCGGGTGGACGGCAGGAACGCCGGCGAGTCGCAGACCGCGGCTGCCGCCTGAGTGGGAGCCGTGGGCCGACCCTTTTGCGACGATCCGGCGCCGTCCTCTACTCGATGTAACCCAGCGCCCGAAGCCGGTCCAGGGTTTCGCCGTAGCCGCCGACTATCAGAGGCCGAGCGGGGTTCCACCAGAGATTGAGCCCCTCGGAAAGCGAATCGGGCGGCCGCAGTTCAGCGAGTCGAACCGCCCCGGCCTCGCCCCGATGGCGCTCGGGCCACCTCCGCCCGGCATCGACGACCCACCGCGCGTCGGGTTGCTCGGCGCTGCCGGGTCCGTCGGGCGCTCGAAAGCTCGTGAAGCCCTCGCCGAAGCCGTTGAGGACCGACAGGCAGTCATTGGCGACCACGGCCGCGCCGGTGCATCCCGCAGCCTCGAGCGCGGAGCCCCACGTCGACACGCCGGCGGGAATCCCGATGAGATCCCCCGACGGCGTCGTGAGGTCGAGGACCGGCCGCGAGGAGAAGAACGAGGCCACCGACGGCAGGGGCCAGGACGCGTTGGCGGTGGCCTGAGACCAGCGCCGGCCGTCGGAAAAATACTCCGTGACACCCAGCATGAGCTCGGTGGTCACGTGGTCCGCCCGCAGGGTGTCGACGATGATGAAGACCACCACGGCGGCGGCGTCGATTCGAGCTCCCGATCGTGGGTTCGCGATCACGACGTTGTCGGAGGCCACGAACCGCGCGCCGCGGACGGTTTCGGCCCCTCGTTCGAACGCGAACGGGGGGCCGAAAATGGCAGGGCTAGCAGGACTCGAACCTGCGACCTTCGGATTAGGAATCCACTGCTCTATCCACCTGAGCTATAGCCCCGCAGGAGGCCAAATGCTATTCCGGCGCGTTCTTCATGTCAATCAGCCGGGAACTCCCGGGCCGTCGACCCAGATCGGGCCGGGCAGGCTGAGGAGGAACCTCACCGCTTCGGCATCGACGCTGGGAACCCAGATCGGACGTCCCGCACGGGCGGCGTGGCTCGCCAGCCGCTCGATGAGAAGCCCGGCCGGTGAGCCGCGGCGCACGTCGGCGCCGACAAATCCCGGCGCCCGGATCAGGGACTGGCCGGCAGCCTCATCGAGAGCAGACGAGGTCGACTCCACGACGATTTCGCTCGACCCGTCGTCGCGAACCAGCTCCCAGCACCCCCAGTCGTGGTCTCCCTCCGCGGGAAACGCGTGCCAAAACGATCCACCCGCCGCCGCCGGCGCGAGCGACCATCGCCCGACGGTTCGGCCGCTGGGAATTTCAAGGACCGGGAAGTCGGGTTCGGATCGCAGATCGGCTCCACCTCGCTCAGTCATCAACCCCGCGAGAACGTCGCTGATCTGGACCCTTCGGCCGGGCGGGAGGGTCGATGCACGAAACTCCGCGATCCCCGGCGGCGCCGGGATGGACGACGGTCCGGAGGCAACGCCGACATCGCCGCACGCTGCCGCGATTTCGACGTGACTGCGGCCCTCGATCACGAGGATCGGTCCGGGCAGGATCACCGGGACGACCGCGAGCCGTTCGGCGATCTCGACCAACCGGGCGGTCGGCCGAACCGAACCCACCTGCCGCTGCCAGAACGCCCGCGGTCACCAGCCCACCACCGTGAGCTCGGCGGCGGCGTCGATCACGGCGTCGAACACCCCCTGGGTTGCAATGGGGGCGAGCTTCTCACCGGTGCGGGTCGCGGCAGCCTCACAGGCCTCTTCCATCGATGCGGTCGAAACCGGCAGCCACGAGGCCCCGCCGATCTCGAACCGCAACGCATCAACCAGGCTCGCCTCCGACGCGGCGGCAAGTACCGAGCGACGACGCGTTTCGACCGGCAGCGCCGCGGCGTGGCACCGCCACGACCTCGGGCCGTCATCGACAAAGACCAGCGGCGGGAGCGGTGTGGCGCCGGCCCTGAGATTTTCGAGCACGCTCTCGATCACCCGGTGGTTCGCGCTCTCCGCCGGCGGCACGAACTCGACCATCATCGATCCTGTCGAATGTCGAAACCGTCGGGGCGCTCCTCTCCCCCGGTTTCGACGGTCACATCCACCCGATCCACCCGCCCGAACCTCGGACCCTCTTCGATCCGCTCGAGCAGCGAGTCGATGACCGCCGCTTTCCCCCAGACCATCGCCTCGACGGTCCCGTCCCGTCGATTCCGCACCCAGCCGTCGACTTCGGCCAGCCGGGCCTCGCGATAGACATAGGCGCGGAACCCCACCCCCTGGACCCGACCGTGGATGCGGAGGCGATGCGCGAGCACCACCTCAGTCCTCCGCGATCTCAGCCTCTGTCCGGGCGTGACGTTTGCCGAAATGCCGGATCAGCCAGAAGCCCCCCACGAGGAGAACCACAAAAGCGATGGAAAGCCAGTTGAACTGGGTGTAGAGAAAGTCCTTGATCGGTTCGCCGAAGAAGTAAAGCAGCACACCTTCGGTCATGAACCGAAGGGACCGGGAGGCGAGCGACGCGAGCATGAAGATCTTGAAATCGATCTTGAGGGCGCCGCCGGCGATGGTGAAGACCTTGTACGGAATCGGCGTGAGTCCGGCGATTCCCGTGGCCCAGGCGTTGAAACGGTCGTAGAGCCGCTCGACCGCGTTGATCCTGGTTTGATTGAAGAAGCGGTAGAGCAACGGACGCCCGCCGTAAAGCCCGATCGCGTAGCCGAGCCCGCCGCCGAGGACGCTGCCGACCGAGGTGATCACGGCGTACCAGATCGCCAGATCCGGCCGCGCGACTCCGAGGGTGACCAGCAGGACATCCGGGGGGATGGGAAAGAACGAGCTCTCGGCGACCGCCAGCGCGAAGAGCCACCACCCCGGGTGCGGGGAGGCGGCGAACTGGTCGATGAGGCCGAAGAGCGAGTCCTTGACCTGATGGATCCACTCGGCGACGGCGTTCATGTCGGCTCCCCCTGCCAGCCGTGCCGCCCGATCAGCGGCACGAAACAGGCGCCCTGGAGATCGCGGGTCACGCAGCGCTCACCTCGTCGTTCGACGACGCGGATGACCTGGGATTCGCGGGCGCCGACGGGCACCACCAGGCGTCCGCCGTCGACGAGCTGTTCGATGAGGGGCTCGGGCACGTCGGGCGCCGCCGCCGTCACGAGAATCGCATCGAAGGGCGCCAGCGCCCTCCAACCGAGGGTCCCGTCCATCACCTTGATGCTGACGTTTTCGATTCCCAAGCCGTCGAGCCGGGCCTTCGCCTGTCTCGCCAGGGGTGCGATCCGCTCGATGGAGAAGACGAACCGAGCCAGGCGGGCGAGGACCGCGGCCTGGTATCCCGACCCGGTGCCGATCTCGAGCACCCGGTCGTCCGGTCCGATCCGCGCCGCTTCGGTCATGGCTGCAACGACCCGGGGCTGCGAGATGGTCTGGCCCTCACCGATGTTGATCGAGACATCCTCGGAGTACGCCGCGTGGCGATAGGCCTCTGGCACGAACAGGTCCCGGGGAATCACCCGCATGGCTTCGAGGACCCGCTGGTCCCGGATTCCGAGCCGAACCAGGGCCTCGACCATCTGCATCCTTCGGTAGGCGTAGCCGTCGGTCGCAGTCATGACGGACGATCCCCGCCGTCGGGATGGACGAGAAACGACGGAACCACGCTTTCGAGGTCGTGGAGAAAATCGTGATCGGTCATGTCGAGGTGGAGCGGGGTCACCGAAATGAAGCCTCTGCCCACCTCGTGAAAGTCGGTCCCGGGTATCGCTTCCCAGACCGGTTCCCCGCCGCCGATCCAGTAGATCCGTCGTCCGCGGGGATCGCGCTGTTCTACGACGCCTTCGGTATAGCGTCGAACGCCGAGCCGGGTGAGTTTGCGCCCTCTGGGTGGACCGAGCGGGACGTTGGCGTTGAGCAGAGTCGACTCCGGCAGCCCGTGCACGAGAACCCACGCGGCGAGCTCGTGAGCCAGCGCCGCCGACGCCTCCCAGGTCATCCCTTCGCCGACGACCTGAGAGACCGCGATGGCCGGGTAGCCGAGAATGACGCCCTCGAACGCCGCCGAGACCGTTCCCGAGTAGTGAACATCGACCCCCATGTTGCCGCCGCGATTGATCCCGGAGACGACGAGATCGGGGGGCCGATCACCCAGCAGATTGGAGATCCCCAGGGTCACGCAGTCGGTGGGGGTCCCGTTGACGGCGAATTTCCGCTCGCCCACCCGACGCACGCGCAGGGGGCGATCCAGGGTCAACGCGTGCGAAACCGCCGACTGTTCGGAATCGGGCGCCACCATCCAGAGTTCGCCGAGATCGTCGAGCGCCTCGAGCAGGGCCGAAATCCCCTGTGATGAGAATCCGTCGTCGTTGGTGATCAGGATGCGGGGCGGCGCGGGCATGGGCGGATTATCCCACAGCCGCCGCGTTCTTGACCGCAGCCGTCACCGCGATCCGCCGACATCACGGTAAAACCCGAGAGCCAAAATGTGAAATTTTTCGCTACAATGCCCAACCGACAGGAGGAGCCTATGTCACGCGAGATTCTGCTTGGCGACGAGGCCGTCGGCCTCGGCGCGATTCACTCGGGAATGAGCGGCGTGTACGCCTACCCGGGGACCCCGTCGACCGAGATCTTCGAGTTTGTCGAACGGGCGACAAAGAAGGCCGGCAATGTCCACGCCTTCTGGTCTACCAATGAAAAGGTCGCCTACGAGGAGGCCCTCGGCATGAGCTGGGCCGGCAAGCGGGCCCTGGTGTGCATGAAACACGTCGGCCTCAACGTGGCCGCCGACGCCTTCATGAACAGCGCGGTCACCGGAACCAACGGCGGCCTCGTCCTCGCCGTCGCCGACGATCCCGGGATGCACTCGAGCCAGAACGAGCAGGACAGCCGCTACTTCGCCCAGTTCGCCCTCATCCCCTGCTTCGAACCGCGCAACCAGCAGGAGTGCTACGACATGATGTTCGAGGCCTTCGACATGTCCGAGGAGCTCGCCCTCCCGGTCATGATCCGCCTCGTCACCCGGATCGCCCACAGCCGGGCCGGCGTCCGGACCCGGCCCGCGCGCGAGCAGAACCCTCTCAACCCCTCCCGCGATATCAAGAAGTGGACCCTGCTCCCGTCCAACGCCCGGGTGCAGTACAAGCACCTCACCGAGAAGCAACCCATCCTTCTTCAACGCTCCGAGGAAAGTCCCCACAACGAGCTTGTTCTCGCCGGCAAAAAGGGCATCATCACCTGCGGCCTGGCCGAGAATTATCTGCGGGAGAACATCTCCGAAAGCGACTACTCGATCCTGTCCATCCGCCAGTACCCGGTTCCCGCGGGCAAGATCCGCGACCTCGTGGGCCACGTCGACGAGCTGCTGATTCTCGAGGACGGATACCCGCTCGTCGAGAGCATGATTCGCGGCCTCTTCGGTCTTGCCGGAGTCAAGGTCCAGGGACGGATGACCGGCGAGGTGCCGCGCACCGGTGAGCTCGATCCGGACATCGTCCGGGCGGCGCTCGGCCTGGCTCCCCTGCCGGCAGCCCACGCACCCGCGGCCGATCTCGCCAACCGGCCGCCGGCGCTGTGCAAGGGCTGCCCTCACACCGACAGCTTCCGGGCCCTCAACGAGGCACTCAGCACCTTCGACAACCCCCAGGTCTTCTCCGACATCGGCTGTTACACCCTGGCCGCCCTGCCGCCTCTCGAAGCAATCCACAGCTGCGTCGCCATGGGCGCATCCATCGGGATGGCGGCCGGTGCGGCGCACGCCGGCTACACGCCGGCGGTGGCGGCCATCGGCGACAGTACTTTTTCGCACGGCGGCATCACCCCGCTCCTGTCGGCGGTCCAACAGGGCGTCAACCTCAACGTTCTGGTGCTCGACAACGACACCGTCGGCATGACCGGGACCCAACGCTCGATGTCGACCGGCGAGACCCTCGACCAGATCATCCTCGGCGCCGGGATCGCGGGCGAGCACCTGCGGGTCATCACCCCGACGCCGCGCAACCACGAAACCAACGTCGAGATCTTCCGCGAAGAGCTCGCCTACGACGGCCCGAGCGTGATCATCGCCCGGCGCACCTGCCTCGAAGCGATCAAGAGAGCCTAGGAGGATTCCAGGAATGGAAAAGAACATCATCCTCGCCGGGGTCGGCGGACAGGGAATCCTCTCCATCGCCTTCGTCATCGACAATGCCGCCCTCGACGCCGGTTTCGAGTTCAAACAGGCCGAGGTTCACGGCATGGCCCAGCGCGGCGGAGCGGTCCAGTCCAACCTCAGGTACGCCGATCACGAAATTCACTCCGACCTCATCCCCAAGGGTGCGGCCGACATGGTCCTGAGCGTCGAGCCGCTCGAGGTAATGCGCTACTGGCACTTCCTCAGACCCGACGGCTGGGTGGTTTCGAGCGTCACGCCCTACATCAACATCCCCGACTACCCCGAGACCGACCTGGTGCTCGATCAGCTGGCCACCTTTCCCAACTGCATCCTCGTCGACGGCGGCCTCATCGCCAAGGCGGCCGGTAACCTGCGGGCGCAGAACATGGTTGCCGTCGGCGCCGCCTCGTCCCGGCTCGACTTCACCGAGGACCAACTGCTGAAGTACGTCGAGGCGCTCTTCAAACCGAAGGGCGAAAAGATCGTCGAGGTCAATCAGCGCGCCTTCCGTTACGGTCGCGCCGCCGGGCTCTTCTTCCGCGGCCTGGTGGATGCCGGGATGACGATACCATCGGCCCTTCGCCTGTCTCAGAAGATCGCACCCGAAACCTATGACCCCGCCCTTGCGGCCGATTGGTTCGCCGGCGTGGGTCGCGACGAGCGCAGACTCGAATCGGTGCTCGCCGCCGACGAAACCATCACCTGCGACCGGATCCCGGCGAGGGCCTGACCTCCGGCCGGCGCCGCCGGCCCGCGCACGGAACCGGTTTGACCACGAGGAGCAACCATGGCAGCCATCGACTTCCCGCGGATCGAGCGGCTTTTCAAACAAGCCCGCTCGGATGGCCGCAACCGGCTCTACGAGCCCGAGTGCTATCAGGTGTTGCAGGCGACCGGGGCCGAAGCGGTTCCGATCTCGCGCCTCGTTGCGACGGGCGCGCGCCCGACCCAGGCGGACCTCGCCGCAATCCCGGGTGACCGGGTCGTCCTCAAGATCGTCTCGCCCGACATCATCCACAAGACCGAAGCGACCGGAGTCCGGATCGTGGAGAAAAGTCTGGCCGCGGTTGAAGACGCCTTCGACGCGATGGTTCGGGAGGCCCCCCAAGCCTATGCCGCATACCTGAACCAACAGGACACCCAGGACGATGCCGGGGGCGCCGTTTCCCAACAAGATCTTCGCGACCGGCTCGCCGGTGTCCTGATCTGCCAGTTCGTCGATGCCGATGTCCGTGGATTCGCCACCGAGCTCTTTGTCGGTGTCCGCCGAACCGCCGAGTTCGGCCCCATCATCACCGCAGGCCTCGGCGGCGTCGAGATGGAAACCCTCGCCAAGGAGACCCGGAAGGGGGCCGCCGTCGCCATCGCGCCCACCGGTCTGGTCGACGGCCCACAGTTTCTCAAGCTCTTCAAACGAACCCTCTCGTACCAGCGTCTGTCGGGCGCCATGCGTGGTTCCAGCCGCCTGGTCACCGACGCGGTCCTGGTCGAGTGCTTCCAAGCGGTCATCAGCCTCGCCAATCACTTCTCGGAGCTCAACCCCTACTCCGACTTTGAGATCCTCGAGTTCGAGGTCAACCCGTTCACCGTGGCCGGATCGCGGCTGTCTCCGCTCGACGGCGTCTGTGTCTTCGGCCCGGCGCATCCGGTTGTCGCCACCCGCCCGATCGCCAAGATCTCCCACCTACTCAAACCCCGATCCGCCGCCGTAATCGGGGTTTCCGGAACATCCATGAACATGGGTCGGATCATCCTCGGCAACATCCTCGGCGGCGGCTTCGACTCGAAAAGGGCCTTCGTCATCCGCCCGGACGCCGACACGATCGACGGCGTCGCCTGCGTGCCCACGATTGGTGATCTCCCCGGAAAGGTCGATCTCTTCGTGGTCGCAGTGGGCGCCGCTCAGGTTCCCCAGGTCCTCGAAGAGCTGATCGACAACGACGCCGCGAACGCGGTGATTCTGATCCCCGGTGGGCTCGGCGAGAAAGTCGGGAGCGAAGACATCGCCGACTCTCTGGCGACGAAAATCCGCCGGGCCCGCGAGTCCGACGACGGCGGCCCGGTCTTCATCGGTGGAAACTCCCTCGGCGTGATTTCCCACCCGGGACGCTACGACACCATGTTCATCCCCGAGACCAAGCTCGCCAAATCGCGCGGTGACCACCCGCGATCGGCCTGCTTCATCTCACAGTCCGGCGCCTACATCATCGCCAACCTGAGCCGGATGCCCTGGTTCGACCCGGCCTACGCCCTCTCCATCGGCAATCAGATCGA
This sequence comes from Acidobacteriota bacterium, assembly GCA_024641545.1. Classification (GTDB taxonomy): domain Bacteria; phylum Acidobacteriota; class Thermoanaerobaculia; order Thermoanaerobaculales; family Sulfomarinibacteraceae; genus JAHECW01. The sequence goes on along the minus strand of JAHECW010000093.1, from coordinate 914 downwards.
TCTCACCGCCGCCGATCTCCTTCGCCACATCAAAAACGACCCCGAGATCGATGTCTTCGCGGTCTACATGGAAGGATTCAAGCCCGGCGACGGGCTGGTCTTCGCCCAGGCCGTGCGCGACACCGTCGCCCTCGGCAAGGATGTCGTCTTCTACAAAGCCGGGCGCACCACGGCGGGACGATCCGCGACCGCCGGCCACACCGCGTCGGTGGCGGGTGACTACGCCGTCTGCGAGGCGGCGATCACCGAGGCGGGCGCCTTCGTTGCGGCGGACTTCAACGAGTTCTCGGACCTGCTTCGGCTCTGTGTCGGCTTTCGCGGCAAGACCGTTCCCGGCCGCCGTTTGGCCGCCATGTCCAACGCCGGTTTCGAGTCGGTGGGGATGGCCGACTCCATCGAGTACGATCGGGCCGCGCTTCGGCTCGCCCGCTACGACGACGCCACCGGTTCGAAGCTCCAGCTCATTCTCGAGCGCGCGAAGCTCGACGGCCTGGTCGATGTCAAGAACCCCTTCGACGTCACCCCGATGGCCAACGACGAGACCTTTGCGGCCCTGGTTGAAGCGATCCTCGGATCGCCGAACGTCGATGTCATGGTGACCGGGATCGTACCCCTGACCCCGGCGATGCAGACCCTCCCGCCCGGGGCCGCTCACCGTGAGTCGGTCGACGATCCCGGATCCATCGCCAGGCGGCTGCCCGCCATCGCCGCCAAACACGAGACTCCTCTCGTCGCGGTGGTCGACTCCGGTCGTCTCTTCGACCCCCTTGCGGCGGTGATCGAGTCGGGTGGTGTGCCGGTCTTTCGCTCGGCCGACCGCGCAGTGCGGGTGCTCTGCAAGTGGGTCGACGTCAAGCTCCGGAACACCGGCGAACGACGCTGACGACGAAGCCGCGCATCGCAGATTCACCGCC
>JAHECW010000092.1 GCA_024641545.1 Acidobacteriota bacterium | reverse complement strand
CCGTCGAGACCCTCATCGACGGCGGCGTGGCGTGGGTGCTGTCGCGGTTGAGGCTCGCGGTCCGACGGTGGCCCCGGGCCGAGGAGGAGGTGGTGGTCGAGACCTGGCCCGCGGCCGCCAATCGCCTCTTCACCGAACGGCGGTTCGAAGTTGTTGATGAATCGGGTGCGATCATCGCCACGGCGGCGACTCTGTGGTTCATCCTCGATCTGGAAACCAGGCGGCCGATCCGACTTCCCGCGACGGTCGTCGACGTACTCGGTCGACTCAACCTGGAAACCAGCCCCATGCGACCCGAGGTGTTGGATCCGCCCGACCCCGGTGACACCGAGGTCGGGTTCACGATCCGCCGAAGCGATCTCGATCTTGCAGGCCACGTCAACAACACGAGCTATGTCGAGTGGGTCGTCGAGGCGGTTCCCGACCCGGTGTGGGAGGCCAACCATCTCGCCGAGTTGGAGATCGCCTATCTCTCGGAGTGCCGCCACGGACAGAGCATTGTCTCGACGAGCCAGACCTGCTCCAGCGGCGACGGCGCCGAGATCCGACACCGTGTCGTTCGACGGGACAACGGTGAGGAGGTCGCTCGAGCGCGGAGCCTGTGGCGCCCGGCGGGTTGAGGACCCGAGCCGCCGGGGTGATCGCGGAGTCGGTGTGCTAACGTAATGCGCCGGGAACGGCGGGTTGCGGGTTCACATCGACAACCTCGGATCGTTTCTGATCGACTGACGAGGAGTTCCCCATGAAAAGAAAACTGCCGTGCGTCGTGGTGGTCGCCCTGCTCGTCGTCGTCGCGATGACGGCGATGGCTCAGAGCAAGTCCCAAGAGGTCGCGGTGGTTGTCAACGGAGAGAACATCTACACCTGGGAGCTGGCGTTGCTGCTGCCCCAGATCCAGGCCGAAATGACGAGCCAGGGTCTGGAACCCAAGGGCAGTGTCGTCATCAGGTCGGTTCTGGACCGCGCCATCGACAGCAAGCTCATCGCCCAGGAAGCTCGTCGGCGCGGCATCGAGCCCAACGAATCCCGGGTCGATGAGAAGCTGGCCAAGATGGTGGCGGGGGCAGGCAGCCGTGCCGACCTCGAGGCCGAGCTCGTCAAGACGGGAATCGACTACTCCCAGCTTCGCTCGACGGTCGTCCAGGCCGATCTCGTCCAAACCCTGGTCGAGGCCCAGGTCGCGACCAAAGGCGAAGTGACCCCGGACGAGGTTTTGGCGTTTTACAACCAGAACCCCGAGCTCTTCAAAAACCCGGACAGAATTCACGCCCGCCACATTCTCTTCAAGTTCGAAACCGAAGCCAGCCCGGAGCAGAAGAAGGCGGCGTGGGACAAGGCGGCCGCGGCTCACGCGCGGGCGATGGCAGGGGAAGATTTCGCCGCCCTCGCCGTAGAACTCTCTGAGGGGCCCAACGCGTCCAAGGGCGGCGATCTCGGATTCACCACCCGGGGCCAGATGGTCGAGTCGTTTGACCAGGCGGTGTGGGCCCTCAAACCCGGCGAGATCTCGGAAGTGGTCGAGAGTCGATTCGGATACCACGTGATCAAGGTCGAAGAGATCCGGAGCGGGCCGACCGTGCCCCTCGAAGACGCCCGGCCGGCGGTGGTGAATCTCCTGCGCCAAGAGCGCATCGCCCAGGTGCTTTCGGAGCTGGTGACAGAGCTCAAGGCATCCGCCGAAATTCGTGATCCCGAGCTCTAGACGGAGGCCTTGATGGCGACTGACCGGATCGAGAAAGATGTTGTGGTTGGCATTGACTACCGATTGACCCTGGATGACGGCACGATGGTCGACAGCACCGACGAGCGCGGACCTTTGGAGTATCTCCATGGCCACGGGAATCTGATTCCCGGGCTCGAAAAGGCGCTCGAAGGCCTCGGTGTCGGCGCCGACCTGTCGATGACCTTTCCCCCCGACGAGGGATACGGCGACCGCGAAAGCGACAAGATCGTCGAAGTGAACAAGGAGCAGCTCGGGTTCGAGCCCGAGGTCGGCACCGTGGTGGCGGCTCGCCTCCCGGACGGCCGCGAGCAGCACCTTCTCATCGCCGAGATCGCGGGCGACAAGGTGACCCTCGACGGGAATCACCCGCTGGCGGGTCAAAACCTCCACTTCGAGGTCTCGGTGGCCTCCATGCGCGAGGCGACCTCCCAGGAGCTCTCGGCGAAGTCGGTGGAAACACCTTCGGCCTAGCCGCACCCGCGGTTCTCACCAGTCTGCGTCCGGTAGAATTCACAGCATGAAGAAGCTCCTCATTCAGGGCGCCGATGTCCTTCAGTGCGAATCGGACCGGTGCCGGATCCTTCGCTGCCACGATCTCCACATCGAGGGCAATCGGATCACCGCGGTGGCGCCGTCCGAATCCGCCGCAGCGGCGCCGGATGTCGAGGTGATCCCCGCGCGTGGGCTCCTCGCGGCTCCAGGTCTGATCAACACCCACGCCCATGTGCCCATGGGGATCTTCCGCGGGCTCGCCGAAGATGTGGACATCGAGACCTGGTTCAACGAGTACATGTGGCCTTTGGAGGCAAACCTCACCGCCGAGGATGTCTACTGGGGGATGCAGTTGGGCCTGGCGGAGATGATCTCGGCGGGGGTGACGGCCGTCGCGGACCACTACTTCCACATGGATCGGGCGGCGGCGGCGGTCGATCGGGCCGGGACTCGGGCCGCGCTCGGTTGGGCGGTCTTCGGCAGCCAGGGCGCCCTGGGTGTCGCGCGGACGGCCTCATTTGCCGAGGACTACTGCGGCGCCGCCGACGGCAGAATCACCACCTGGCTCGCGCCGCACGCGCCTTACACCTGTGATGACGTCTTTCTCGCGGCGGTGGCGGCCGAGGCCGAGAGACTCGGCCTCGGCATCCACATCCACGCCGCCGAGACCGCCGGCCAGACCGAAGCCAGTCTCGCCGCTCGGGGACGCACGCCGATCGGGGTCCTCGCCGATGCCGGGGTCCTCGACCGGCCGACGATCCTCGCTCACTGCTGCGGTGTCACCGCCGCCGACATCGAGCTCATGGCCTCGCTGCCGTGCGGGGTGGCGCACGCTCCCAAGACCTATCTCAAGCTCGCCATGGGCGCCGCGCCGGTGCTCGAGATGCGCGCCGCCGGCATTCCCGTGGGCCTCGCCAGCGACGGCCCGGTGTCGAACAACACCCTCGACATCCTCGAGTCGCTGCGACTGATGGCCATGGTCGCCAAGCACGAGGCGGGCGACCCCAGGACCTTGCCGGTGGGCGCCGCGCTGACCATCGCGACCCGCGAGAGTGCGCAGGTCTTCGGGATGCCCGATGACCTCGGTCATCTGGCGCCTGGCTTTCTCGCCGATGTCATCCTCATCGATCTCGGCGGCGCCCACAACCAGCCAGCGCACGATCCTGCGGCCAACCTGGTCTATTCGACCCGCGCGTCGGATGTCCGAACGGTGATCTGCGACGGCAGGGTGATCATGCGCGACCGCAGGCTGCTGACCCTCGATCTCGAAGAGATCAAAGCCAGGGTGGGCGAGAGCGTGACCCGCTTGTCCCAACGCGTGCCCGAGGCGAGGATTCAGCTCTATCGGCCGTGATGCACCGCGAGGACACAAGGCACACATCGCAGTCTTACCGCAAAGATCGCCAAGAACATCGCAAAGGCCGTCACACTATTGAGCCATCGCACCGTCGCAAACACGAAGGCGCTAAGACGCAAAGAAGTTGCGATGGGCACCTCACGTGCCCGCGGTTTACTTCCACTCGGCGGTGATCCCTGTGCCCTCGGCGAGGCGGTCGAGGGTGTTCCCCGCGGTCTCGAGATCGAGTTCCGATGCCGGCATGTAGGCGACGAGCCAGGCTTTCCGGGTGACGGCTTCGACCTTGACCCTGACGTTGCCGGTGATGGGCGTGTCGAGGGGTCCTTCCGGGTCGAAGAGCACGGGTTTGCCGGCGAGGTTGAAGGGACCGCGGAGGGATTCGTAGCTCTCGCCTTCGACACCGGAGCGCCAGGTCAGAGGAGGTTTGAAGGAACCCTCGACCATGACGCAGCAGGGCACTGCGAGCGCGGCCGACAGACAGTTGTTGAGGTCGACGAGGGGGAAGATGGCCGGCAGGTCGCCGCCCTTGGCGAGGCGCCGAAGCAGCGCCTCGGACGCCGGGCGGTATCGTGTCGGGTCACAGCCGGCGGCGCGGAAGAGGGTGCGCAGCGCCGCCGCCACCGGATCACCGCTGATCGCCGCGGTGTCGGCGAAGCGCCGGCGGGCGGCGGCGGCGACCTCGGTCCGCCGGGCCGTGAGCACGGTGGTGTCCGCAGCCTCGACTTCGAGGTGGGCCCAGAAGAGGCGCCAGCCGCCGAGGTCCATGCCGGTTTCAAACGGTGGTTGTTTCATGAAGGAGATTGTACGGGTTCCGGGATTTGCGTTCTCTCGAGGATCTGCGGCTCTGGGGTTGAACGGACGTGCCGTCCTTGATCAATGATCGGCACTTCAGGGTGTCTCGGTTTGGTGGAAGTTGAGGCCGAACATTGTCTAAGGGGGGGCCTCACGGGCAGAAGCGATGGGGGAACCAAGTCAGAATGGCGCCGCGGGGACACGGCAACGGACACGGAAGCGGAAACGGACGGGGGCACGGACGCGGGCGCGGGAACGGGATCGGGAACGAAAAAGACGCCCACCCCGCGGAGGGATGGGCGTCGAAAAAGAGCGTTGAAGCCGAGGTGTCAGAACCGACTGACGAACTCGATCCCGATGATCCGCGGATCGTTGGTGAAACCGGTCAGGTTGTCGAAGTCGATGCCGCCGCGGACGATCTCGGCATCGAGCAGGTTGCGGCTGAAGAGAGCGACCTCGTACTTGGCCTGGTTCCAACCGTAACCGAGGCGCAGCCCGACTTCGAAGGAGTCATCCTGGAACTCGGCCGACTCGTAGAGGAAGAACTGCTTCTTGGAGTAGTAGGCCCAGTCGAGGGCGGCGAAGAAGCCCTTGTTCACGGCATCCGAGCGGAGGTTGATGATGCCGTTGAAGATCACCTCGGGGGCGTGCGGCAGCGAGTTGCCGTCGATGTTGGCGAGACCGTTCTCGTCGATGGGATCGAGAACCGTGCAGCCGCCGCCGCAGGGCGCGACGGTGAGGTTCGGATCCTTGATCTTGGTCGGGTTGTAGCTCGCGCCGAAGGTCATGAACCAATGGGAGGACGGGGTCCACTCGATGTCGGCCTCGAGGCCGTAGCCCTCGGTCTTGGCGGCGTTGAGGAGCGCGGCGGTGTTGTACTCGCCGCCGACGGCGGTGATCTGCTGGTCGGTGACCTCGAAGGTGTAGGCGGCGACGTTGAGCCGCAGCTTGTTCTCGGCCAGGATGGTCTTGGCGCCGATTTCGAAGGAGATGATCTCCTCGCTGTCGGCCACCGTGACGCAGTTGGTGGCGGGGTTGAGACCGCCCTCGAAGTCGGCGCAGAAGAGGATCCGGCCCTGGATCGAGGGGGCGCGGAAACCGGTGGCGACGCGGCCGTAGATGTTGACGTTGGAGTTCGCCTTGTAGGTCGCACTGAGGTCCCAGCTCACGTTGTCGGCATCGGTGTGCTGGGTGATGGGGGCGAAGGTCGGAAGCTGGAAGGTCGGGTCGGGCCTCTCGGCGGAGAAGTCCTTCTCGTCATTGGTGTAGCGCAGACCGGCGACGAGGTCCCACTTCTCACCGACGTGGAAGTTGAGGGAACCGAAGAGGGCGTAAGACGTGCTCTCCTGGTTCTGGAAGGCATAGCCGTCGCGCGGGTTGCCCGGCGCCAGGGAGTCGAAGCTGAAGGTGTCGGCCTGGAAGTCTTCGTTGAAGTAGTACGCGCCGACCAACCAATCGAGGACGCTGTTGCCGTTGCTGGCGAGGCGGAACTCCTGGGTGAGCTGATCGAGGTTGGGGATGCCGTCCGCCGACTCCGACGGGAAGGGGATGAAACCGGGGCCGTAAGGCGGAGCGAAAACCGCGCCGTAGCCGCCGTCGATGTCGCCGCGGCTGAGCATGTTGTCGATCGTCTCGAAGCCGGTGATGGAGGTCAACGTGGCGAAGCCGAGGTCCCAGTCGAAACGGAGCGATCCGCCGTACGACGAGATGTCCTGCGAGTTCTTGCCGTCGATGTAGACCGTGTCCTGGCGGAAATCGTCGACCAGGCCGCCGCCGCCGGGTTTGAGGATGTTGGCGCGGAAGATCCGAGCGGTCCCGTCGACATTCCAGGCGTGGAGGTTGGCCAATACGTTGAAGTTGTCGGTCGGGCTCCACAGGAGCTGGAAGCGGCCGGCGCCGACGGTGTAGCCGCCGAGCGCGTCGACCGGTCCGGGCTCGAAATCATTGTCGACCCAGTCGTCCTGTGACTGGTAGAGAGCCGAAAAACGCATGGCGACCTTGTCGCCCAGCGGAACGTTGACGCCACCGCTGACATCAAAGGTGTTGAAAGTGCTGTAGGAAGCGCGGAAGTTGCCGCCCGGGTCGCCGAGGGTCGGTTTGCGGGTCTCGAACTTGACCACGCCGGCCGGGGTGTTGCGGCCGAAGAGGGTGCCCTGCGGTCCGCGCAGCACCTCGACGCGTTCGATGTCGAAGAGGGGCATGCCCTTGACGACCGGGTTTTCGAGCACGACCTCGTCGACCATCATCGACACCGGCTGGGAGGCGTTGAGGTCGAAGTCGGGGTTGCCGAGACCGCGGATGTAGAAACGCGGGAACGCACGACCGAAAGAGGACTCCATCACGAGACTCGGGACTCGACCGGAGAGGACCCGGATGTCGGGTGCGCCGGCGGAGATCGCTTCGAGGTCCTCGCCCTGGAGGGCGGTCATGGCGAGGGGGACATCCTGGATGTTCTCTTCACGCCTCTGGGCGGTGACGACAATTTCCTCGATCACCACATGTTTGACCTGTGCTTCTTCCGATTCCTCAGTGGCCTCCTGCGCCCAGACCGGCATGCCGATGGCGACCATCACGAGGACGAGCAGGATGAAGCGGAACAGCTGCCTCATTGATCCTTTTCCCATGGTTTCCTTCCCCCTTTTCCTGTATCGGTCCGACGACCGTTCTGATGCGGCGAGGATAGCAGAACCGGGACCGAAACCGGCAGATCGGATGGGCGTGAACCGCAAGGTTCGGTTCGGCGGGTGAAAAGGGCGCAGCCGGAGCAGTGGGGCCCGTTGTCCTCGCGGCCGAGTACCCGGGATCCGAACAGGATCTTCAAGATCCGGATATGATGCTGCGATGACACAGACTGATTCCCACGATCCCTCGAAGACGTTGATCCGCGAAGAACCGTGGACGATCCAGGACACCGCCGATCTCTACCGCCTCGACGAATGGGGCATGGGTTATTTCGTGGCTGGAGAATCCGGGAACCTGATGGTCCGACCCGATGACAGGATCGACCATCGAATCGATCTCTTCGAGGTCGTCCAGGGGCTCGAAGAGCGGGGAATTCGAAGCCCGGTGACCATCGGTTTTCCGGACCTTCTGCGGCGCCGGATCGAAGAGATGGTGGAGGCATTCACCGAGGCGATGCAGCGCAACGAGTACACCGGCGGGTATTCCGGGGTCTACCCGATCAAGGTCAACCAGCAGCGTTTCCTGGTCGAGCAGGTCGAGGCGATCGGCCGGGATCTGAACTTCGGACTCGAGGTCGGATCCAAACCCGAGCTGCTCGCGGTCATGGGGTTGACGGTGGACAGCCCGGATCGCCTCATCGTGTGCAACGGGTTCAAGGAAGAAAGATACCTCCGGCACGTCATGCTCGCCACCAAGCTCGGGAGAAACATCGTCGCGGTGATCGAGAATCTCCACGAGCTCGAAATCCTGCTCAGCGTGTTCAAGGACTCGGGGACGCGACCCAAGATCGGCATCCGGCTCAAGCTCGAGAGCCACGGCAGCGGCCGATGGCGGCATTCGACGGGGGAAAAGGCCAAGTTCGGGCTCAGCATCGCGGGCGTCCTGAGAGTGGTCAAACAGCTCGAAGCGGCGGGGATGCTCGACTGTCTGGTCCTGCTGCACTGCCACATGGGAAGCCAGATCAGCGACATTCAGGTCGTCAACGCGGGGCTCGCCGAGCTGACCCGGGTCTACGCGGAGCTCTGTCGTCTCGGCGCCGGGATGAGGTACATCGACGTCGGCGGCGGGCTCGGCGTCGACTACGACGGCAGTCAGACGAACAGTGAGTTCTCGACAAACTACGGCTTGCGGGAGTACGCCGAAACCGTGGTCTACCGCGTCATGACCGGCTGCGACGAGGCGGAGGTCCCCCACCCGACGATTGTCACCGAGGCCGGTCGAGCGCTGGTGAGCCACCACTGCGTGCTGGTCTGTGACGTCCTCGGCGCCCACCGGGTCGATCAGTGGACGATGTCGGCCGACGAGGCGCGCGAAGCTCTGGCCGCCATCCCCGACCCGCCGCGCGCCCTCGACGAGGTGGTCGACGCCCTTTCTTCGGTGCGCGAGGATCGCCTCCTGGCGTCCTACCACGACGCGGTCCAGGCGCGGGAGGAGGCGCTGACCCTGTTCAGGGTCGGGCTGCTCGACCTCGAGATGCGGGCCCTCGTCGATCGGCTTTTCTGGAGCGCCTGCCTCGAGATCGACCGGCTCTCCCGGGATCTCGACCCCCTGCCCGAGGAGTTGCTGGAGCTGGCGCACAGCCTGAGCGACACCTACTTCTGCAATCTCTCGGTGTTCCAGTCCCTGCCGGACAGCTGGGCCATCGACCAGGTGTTTCCGATCATGCCGATCCACCGGCTCGGCGAGGAGCCCTTTCGGCGGGCGACCCTGGTCGACATCACCTGCGATTCCGACGGCAAGATCGACCGGTTCGTGGATTTCGAAAACGATGTCGCTCCGACGCTGCCTCTGCATGAGATCCGGGAGAACGAACCCTACTACCTCGGGATCTTCCTCACCGGCGCCTACCAGGAGACCCTCGGTGATCTGCACAACCTCTTCGGCGACACCAACCTGGTCCACATCATCATGGACGGCGAAGGGGGTTGGGAGATCCAGCAGATCGTCGAGGGCGACACGGTGAGCCAGGTGTTGGGGTACCTCCAGTACGAGCCCCGGGCGCTTTTCCAGGCGATCCGCCGCGACTGCGAACGGTCGATGCGGGCGGGTCGCCTCACCGTGGCCGAGGGCCGCGTGCTGCTCGAGGCCTACGAGGCCGGACTCACCGGCTACACCTACCTGGAGTGAATCGGATGAACGACCTGCCGCGATTTTGTGAACTTCCCGACGAACTGGCCGACCTCGATCACGCGGTTGCCGCGGTGCTCCCCGTCCCCTACGACCTGACCAGTACCTGGAACAAAGGCGCCGACCAGGGCCCGCGGGCGATCCTCGCAGCATCGCACCACGTCGAGTGGTACGACCTCGCGACGCGCCGGGAAACCTGCCGGCTCGGGATCGCCACTCTGGATGCCGTCACGACCGACCAGGGCCCCGAAGTCCTGGCCGATCTCGTCGATCGCCGGGTGACTGAAATCCTCGGCCGCAACGTGCTTCCGGTGGTGCTCGGCGGTGAGCACTCGGTGTCCATCGGCGCAATCCGCGCGGCTGCCAGAAAACGGGACAGCGTATCGGTCCTCCAGATCGACGCCCACGCCGACACCCGGGAGACCTATGCGGGATCGTCGTTCAACCACGCCTGCGTCATGGCCCGGGCGCGGGAGATCTGCCCCGTGGTTCAGGTCGGGATACGGGCGGTCGACATCTCGGAGATCCCCGGTCTCGAGGACGAAAGGGTGGTTTGGGGACACCAGATCAACGGGCCCGAAGCGCAGCCCGACTGGGTGGATCGCGCACTCGACCACCTGACGGACCAGGTTTACGTGACCATCGATCTCGACGGCTTCGACCCGTCGGTGGTTCCCGCGACCGGCACACCTGAGCCCGGCGGTCTCACCTGGTACCAGGCCGTCGATCTGCTCGGGCAGGTTGCCCGGACGCGCCGGGTGGTGGGTTTCGACGTCGTCGAGCTGCTGCCGACGCCGGGACAGTGGGCGAGTGATTTTTTCGCCGCCAAGCTGGTTTACCGGTTCCTCGGTCAGATCTTCGCGTCCTACCAACCGAGCAGGTAGGCAAAGATCAGTGGGGCGACGATGGATGCGTCGGACTCGATGATGAACTTCGGGGTGTCGGCGGCGAGCTTGCCCCAGGTGATCTTCTCGTTGGGAACCGCCCCGCTGTAGGACCCGTAGCTGGTGGTCGAGTCGCTGATCTGACAGAAGTAGCTCCAGACCGGGAGGTCGCGCTTGAGGTCCTGGTTGAGCATGGGAACCACGCAGATGGGGAAATCGCCGGCGATCCCGCCGCCGATCTGGAAAAAGCCCGGACCGCGCCCGTCGCCGCTGACCCCTGTGTACCACGACGCGAGCTCGACCATGTACTCGATACCGGATCGCATGGTCGATGCGCTCCGCACACGCCCGTCGATCACGCGCGCTGCGAAGATGTTGCCGAGCGTCGAATCCTCCCAGCCGGGAACGAAAATCGGCACGTCGCGCTCGGCCGCCGCCACCATCCAGGACGCGGCGGGGTCGATCTGGTAGGCGCCTTCGAGGCGGCCCTCCCTGATGGCCTGGAAAAAGAACTCGTGCGGGAAGAAGCGCTCGGATCTGCTGTCGGCGCGGCGCCAGAGCTCGAGCAGGACGTGCTCCATGGCCCGCATCGCCTCTTCCTCGGGGATGCAGGTGTCGGTGACCCGGTTGAGCTGACGGTCGAGCAACGCCTGCTCGTCGTCGGGCGTGAGATCGCGATAGTTGGGCACCCGAACATAGTGGTCGTGGGCGACCAGGTTGAAGACGTCCTCCTCGAGGTTGGCGCCGGTGCAGCAGATGGCGTGCACCTTGCCCTGCCGGATCATCTCGGCGAACGACAGCCCGAGCTCGGCGGTGGACATGGCGCCGGCCATGGTGAAGAACATCTTGCCGCCGGAAGCGAGGTGCTTCTCGTAGGCGGATGCGGCGTCGACCAGCGCGGCGGCGTTGAAGTGGCGGTAGTGGTGGGTGATGAAATCTCGTACATTCATGGCTCACACGCTAGTTGATACCGGTCGAGGAGGCAAGTCGGTCGCGGCGGCAATTCGGCGGGCGGACCGGCTGTTTCGCCTGGTATGAGGTCGGACGGAGATCCGCCGCGCCTGCGCCGGGAGCGTGCCACGGTGCGCGCCATGGTGGCGATGTACTGTCGTCGCCACCACGGTGGCCGCGATCTCTGCGCCGACTGTTCCGAGCTCGCCGACTATGCCGATCGAAAGCTCGACCGCTGTCCCTACGGCGGCGAGAAGCCGGCGTGTACCCACTGTCCCATCCACTGCTATCGGCCGGAACAGAGGGCGCGGATGCGTGAGGTCATGCGCTTCGCCGGGCCGAGGATGATCTGGCGCCATCCCTACCTCGCGATCCGCCACCTGCTCGATGAGCGGAAGGGGGCGCCGGAGCCGGCGAGGAAGAGTGGGAGTGGTGGCGACTGAGGCCCTGCATTACCGGCCTTCCGGGTCGCCCTCGGCGACCCGTCGTCGCGCATTGTGGTGCGGGCGTCTCGCCCGCAGGAGGGCGCTGTGTCTCGGCACGCGGTTTCCCGGATCTCCGGCCTTTTGGTCCGCCTCCGGCGGCCTCATGTCGACTTGAGGAGATGCGCGGGGTCGCTTTCGCCGTGGGTTGCCCGGCGTCGGCATTGTGCGGAGCTTGTCGAACTGTCGGAGGTTTTTTCCTGCACAATGCCGCGCCCGGCACGCCCCGGTGAACGAGTGTCACCGACGCGGAGTCGGCGCTAAAAGCCCCAGGAGGTCCAAACCCAGAACTTTGTGGTGTCGGTGGCGAAATCCCTCGCGTCATAGCCGGCGAACTTGAAGGAAAACTGCTGTTTCCACGGCGCGGTGTAGGTCACTGCCGCGTCGAGCTCGGTGCCCCAGTCGCCGCCGCCGGTGTCGGCGGAGAAATCGTGGTAGATGCCTTCGAGCTTGAATCTGCCGAGGTTGGCCGTGACCGACAGGTAGAGATCCTCAAGACCGTTGGTGGGGGTCGTGAGGAACTTGTCCGCCCAACCGTTGAATTTGTGGAGGGTCGCCAGCGGTGTGCGGAACTGACCGTCTTCGGCCGATCCTCCGAGACTTTCGTATCCGGCAGCCAGCGTCACCTTCGAGATCGAGACGCCGAAATCAGCGCGGATATAGCGTGCGTCGATGTGGTGGCCGGGATTGTTGACTTCGGTCTGACGGGCGATCTCGAACCGGTAGAGCAGCCCCAGACTGTCTGAGAGCTCGGCCCTGCCGTCGAAAAACGCGCCGACGGTGGCGGTGTTGTTGGCCCACAGCGCTTCGCGCTCATAGTCGAGGATCAGGCCGTATGCTTTGACCGTCCCGATGTTCTTGAAATCATAGGCGGCGCTGAGGTGCATGGTGGACATGGGTTGGGAGCCGCCGAAGATGTCGTGCTGCCTGCCGATGAAGGAGTAGCCCAGAGTGAGGTTCTTGACCCCGTCGAACTCGACCCTCGCGGCCTCGAAGCTCTGGTGGTTCTGGCGCCAGCCGACGTTGCCGACGAATCGCGAGTTGTCGAGGACGATTTCCTGCAGGCCGAACCGGAATGGGAGGTGTTTGGTGGGTCTCCAGCCGAGGTAGGCCTGGTTGAACTCGGTCACCGCGGCGTCTGCGATCACGGGGCGGTCGCCGACGCCGTTCCACAGCGAACCCGCACCGGCGTTGTTGTGGTCGTTGGAGAGGCCGATGTTGTGGATGTCTTCGAACTCGAGATAGACCTCGAAGCCCTTCCAGACGCCGGTGTTGTAACCGGCCATGGTCCGAATGGTCGAAGCCCGGCCGCGGGTGTCGAATCCATCCTGATCGACATCCTCGTAGCGGTAGCGGAGGTTGAGCTTGAATGTGCCCTTGGTGATCGCGTCGAGGAGATGGCCGGAGCCCTCTTCCGCGGCGATTGGGGCCGCGGTCGCGCAAACGGCCATGGTCATCGCGAGAATCACCGAGGTTCTGATTGTGGCGAACGGGCGCATCTGTTGCCTCCTGTGGCTCGAAATCTCGGGGTCAGTCTGCAATGGACGTGAGGAACTCGTCGCGGAGGAACTCGTGCATGGGGCGGTTCGGGGCCGTCTCCTCAGCCGGTTCCAGGTATGCGAACGGGGTCGATTCGCCGTAGGCGAGGATCGAGTGGCACAGCGTGCAGTCATCGGAGATCCACCGGCCATCGGCGTCTTGCAGCTCGCGGGTGTGGCAGCGGAAGCACCCGGGCGTATCGCTGTGGCCGAGGAAGCTGGGGTAGGCGCCCCAGTCGATGTTCATCCCGGGGTGAATGTTGCGCCCCCAGACCTCGACGGCCTCGATCACCGCCCGGTCGATGGCGTCATACCAGGACGACGCCTGGTCAGGGAAGTTCCGCCGGTAGAAGCTCTCGATTCCGGCCCGGATCCCGGCTTCGGCGGCCTCCAGCGACGGGTACCCGCCGCGGACGGCCTTGACCGTCTCGCGCCGGATATAGGGCAGTCTTCGGTCGATCTCGCCGAGCCGGATCTTTTCGTCCACCGCCCGGTCGGGCTCCTGGTAGATGTGGGTGGCCCGGTTGTGGCAGTCGACGCAGTCCATGGTCCGCAGGTCCTCAGCCTTCGGGTCGGGGAGGGCCAGCGCGGTGTTGACGAACCGGCGGATGCTGCCGTCCGACTGGCGGGACTCGACCCAGATCATTTCTTTGCGTTGATCGTTCACCGAGGCGTAGCGGACCTCATTGGAAGGGTCAACGTGCCAGTGGACGCCGCTGTCACCGGCCGCGCCCGGATCGATCTTGATGTTGAGAGTCGTGAACTGAGGCGTCGAGGTCTCGTCATCTCGGTATCTGACGCGGGTCTGCAATCGGCTGCCGTAGAACTTCTTCGGCCAGTGGCATTTCTCGCAGGTCTCGCGGGCCGGCCGCAGCTGGTGAACCGGGGTGGGAATGGGACGTTCGTAGAGATCGAACGATGCCGAGACCATCTGCCAGGCCCCGTTGAGCTTGGAGTTGACGAGGGCGCCGACGCCTTCGCCGACGTGGCACTCGACGCAGGCGACGCGGGCGTGGGGTGACGCCTGGTAGGTCGTCCACTCTGGGTTCATGACCGAGTGGCAGGCAGTGCCGCAGAACTCGGCCGAGTCCATGAAGTGGAGCATCTTGATGCTCGCCACCCCGAGAATCAGGACGTTGCCGAGGGTCAGGATGGCGATGGTCCGGAACACCCGCGAGCCCGCAACTCGTCCCTTGACGCCATCGGGCCCGAAGCCCCGTTCGAGGAGCTCCTCGATGGTGAGTCCGGTGCGTTGATGCTGCCGATACCACGCCACCGGAATGATCACCAGTCCGAGGACGAAGAGAACCGGAAAAGCGAGGTAGACGATGAGACCGACATAGGCGTTGGTCACGATGCCGAGGAGCATCCCGAGCTGCATCACCAAGAAGCTGACGAAGGAGGTGGTGACGAGGATGACGCCCACCCGGCCGAGACGGTCGAGAGAGACCGCCCGGACGAAATCGAGATAGGAGCGGAGCATGGTCACTCCTCGGCTTCGAAGAACCTCGTGTAGATTCGCCGCATCTCACCCGATCGGATCTGCTTCTTCAGGTCGTCGGTCTGCTCGCGGACCCATCTGTGCATGGGGTCGCTCGAGAGGAGCTTGTCGACAAAGGCGTCGACATCGGGGTCGCCGAGTTCACGGGCCTCGGGGAGGAGCTTGAAGTAGAAGTGCTGGGCGATGTCGTAGAAGCCGTGCCACCAGGTGTAGTCGGGCCCCATCATGGCGGCGCCGTGGCGGGCGCGGCGTCCCTCGTGGTGCCAAAGTTCCCAGTAGGTCCACTCGATCTTGTTGGAGAAGGAGGCGGGGTTCTCGAGGAGCTTCTTTTCTCGAATCAGCGTCATGAGCTCGGTCGCCGGTTTGGCGAACTTGTCGTTGTAGAGCCGCACCGACGCGTCGAACTGGTAGAAGTGGCCGTCGGTAAAGGTCTTGGTGTGGCAGGCGGTGCAGACATCCTGCATGGCGGCGCGTTTGGCCTGCCAGTCGTCCTTGTGTATTGAGACCGGCGGACGGAGGGTCCAGGCGATCCGTTGGCCGACATCGTGGGTGACGCCATGGGTCTTGGTGGCCGACATGTGGCACGAGGCGCAGGTCGGGGCGGCCGAGTAGTCGACCCCCACCACCCAGGAGTCGGCCCGGAGGTTCATGAGGTCCTCGTTGGTGAAGTAGGTGTTGCCGTGCTTGGACTCCTCGTAGATCTCTTTTTGCGGGTGGTCGGGGCCGAGGTGGCATTTCGAGCACGCCTCGGGCTGCCGCGCCTGGGCCTTGGCGAAGCTGTGCCGCGGGTGGCAGGCGTTGCACGAGCCAAGCGAACCGTCGGGGTTGATTCGGCCGATTCCCGAGTTCGGCCAACTCCGTCGGGAGAGCTTGTTGGGGCTTGATGTGTCGATCTCGACCTTGGTGCCGTGGCAGCTCTCGCAGCCGATCACCGCCACCGGATCACCGGCGGCGACATGAGCGAGGTAGGCGTCGGCCGAGTCCAGGATCTTGCCCGCCGTCGCGTGGTAGGAGTTGCCGACCTCTTCGGCCGCCTTGGGGTGGCAGCGGCCGCAGTCGGCCGGGGTCACCAGGGTCGCGATGGTGGCGTCGTAGTGGGTGAATGCATCGGCGTCGCCCCGTTCGGCCTGGTGGCATCCGAGACAGGTGACGTTGTGCGCCGCGTGGTCCGAGTCGAACCACTGCTTGTAGAGACCCGGTGTCTTCTCCTTGTGGCAGGTCATGCAGGCGCCGGCAATCTTGGGGTCCTCTGCGGCCATGGCTCCGGTTGAAATCACGAGGGACATTCCCACGATCAGGCTGACGTGTCGCATTCCTCATCCTCCCGCCCGGTTGTTCGATTCCGATGTAGATGCTCGCAAGATAGCACATTGAAACCATGCGGCAACAGGGCCAGTCTCACCTTGACCGGGGTCAATTTCTGGGGGATTCAAGGGCTGAGGGACGATGGAGCGTGGTTTCGCGGGTGGCGGGCGGTTGTAACGGAAGGGCGATGAGCCGGGTTGCTGTCCCGGACGCCGGGTTCGATGGCGACGAGACAAAAAAAGACCCGGCCGGGGCCGGGTCTCGAATGTCGTCAGGGGAGGGCGGTTTGCTTACTTGCCCTGACCGGCGAGGATCTTCTGCCACTTTTTGCCGATCTTCGTGAGGATTTTCTCCACCTGCTTGATCTGCTTCTCGGAGCTGTCCTTGACCGTGACTTCGCCGGTGGCGCGCCAGATCATCTTCTTTTCCTGTCCGTCGTAGGCATCGATGATGAGGGTCCCCACGGTGTAGTTCGTCGCGGTCGTCTGCGACGTTGAGATGCCGCCCATGCCGCCGTAGCCGTAGCCGTAGCGGCCGTAACCGCCCCAACCGGGACCGTAGCCGCCGTAGCCGAAGCTGGTGGTCATGTACGAGGTCTCCTGCTCGGTGGTGATGTGGTAGGTGATGTAGAAGTCGGGGTTTTCGGTGACCTCGGTCGCGCCGCCCGCCTTCAGCTTCGCTTTGATCATGGCCTCGATGCGGTCGGCCATCATCGGGTTCTGGGCGTTGGATTCGTCGGTGTTGATGTACTGGAAGGTCTCCGGCCCGCTGAAGTCGAAGTCGTGGGCATAGTCGATGGTGATCTTCTGGGCGAAGGACGGGGTGGCCGCAAGTCCGAGAATGACGAGTAATCCGAGAGTTTTCTTCATGTCAGGGCCCCTTTCACAGGTGTTTGTTGATTTGCATGCAGTGCCGTTGATCGTATTTGTCTCGTCGCCGTCCGCGGTTACAACCATTGGACGCGGTGGCTTCGATGAGTCGCAACACGGGACTGGCGGAAATTATTACAGCAGCGGCGAGAAAAGGGAATCAACGGGTCGAATATTGACAAGGCCGTTACCGAAGGTCCGAGGCCGCGGCCTCGTTCTCCGGACCGCATCGCGGCGGTTTCGGTACCGGCGTCGTCTGCTAAGATCCGGTTTCTATTTCCTGGAGGACCCTCGTCGGATGAAACGTGTTGTCGTCGGTATCAGCGGTGCGAGCGGCGTGATCTTCGGTATTCGACTCCTCGAAGTTCTGACGGGAGTTGATGATGTCGAGGTTCATCTCGTAATCTCCAATGCCGGCAAGCGGACCATCGCGCTGGAGACGGATCGGTCGGTTGAAGAGGTGGAAGCACTGGCCGACCGGGTCTATCGGGTGGGGGACATCGCCGCCGCGATCGCCTCCGGTTCCTTCAGGACATCGGCCATGGTGATCGTGCCGTGTTCGATGAAGACCCTCTCCGCAATCGCGAACTCCTTTGCCGACAATCTTCTCGTGCGCGCGGCCGAGGTGGCGCTCAAGGACCGGCGGCGGCTGGTTCTGGTCCCGCGGGAAACGCCGCTTCACCTGGGCCATCTCCGCCTCCTTGTCCGGGTCGCCGAAATGGGAGCGGTGGTGATGCCGCCGGTCCCCGCCTTCTACCATCGCCCCGAGACGGTAGGGGAGATCGTCGACCAGACCGTCAACCGGGTCCTCGACCTCCTCGACATCGAGCTTGGCGACGATCTCTTCCAGCGGTGGGAGGGGCCTGCTGAGGGCAGGTAGCGGGTTCAGCGGCAGGTTCGGCGGCAGGGACAGCGGCAGCGACAGGGGCAGGTTCAGCGGCAGCGCCACGGTTTCGGGAGGCGGTTCCTTTGAGCCCGGCGTTCTTGGGCGCCCCCGCCATCACCTCGCCCCGAATTCTCTGGTCGGCAGAGTCAGTTCAAGTAACGATATATACATACATGTATGTTTGTAGTACGATTGAAGCAATGACACGAGGACCGTCATGAACGCAAGAGTGAAGAGCACCGGCGCGGGTACGGTGGGCGCTGAACGAACACGTCCCGACCACTTCTCCACCTACGTCCCCCGAGGTCTGGTGCGGAGGCTGAAAGTGGTGGCGACGATCAGGGACATTCCGCTCTGGGTCCTCGTCACCGACGCTCTCGAAGAGTATCTGGCTGATTTCCAGAAAAAATACGGACAGCTTCCGACCCTCGATGACGGCCGGATGCGAGAAGGGGAGTAGCAGATGAATGCGAGGCCGCTTTGGCACGTGCTGGTCATGGATTGGTCCGCCGTCGAGAACACCCCGCCCCTGTCCCGCCGACCGTTGGAGATGCAGCGCTGGCACTTCCGCGTAGAGCGACTGGCCACCATGCTGGATCAACCGGTCGGAGAGCTCGTCCAGGAGCTCAAAGCCGAGGCCAGAAGTGTCGCCGAGCGCCAGCGACAAGCGATGGAAGCTGCGCTTGCCGAAGACCTAGCCGTCAGCAAGGCCACGGGGAGGCCGGTCAATCCGCCGTGGAGGAAGAAACTCCAGGATCTCGCCGACATTTCGGGTCAGCCCAGCGATGTCGTTCGCGAACGTGTCGCTGCCGCTGCCGCTTCGATCCAGGTGGTCGAGGCGAGATCGAACTTCGACGCGCCCGGCGCGGCGGGTGGTTGACCGCTCGGGAGGCGACACGAACTACGGCGAGGGAAGGCAAACGGTCATCCGCCGGTTTCCGTAGGGTGAAGTGAACGATGGAGAGGCCGGAGGAGGTTCCCGTGTCCGTCAAGATCGCCGCAGCGCTGGTGTTTGCCGTTTTTCTCGTTTCCGGTTCGGTTGCCGGTCAGGAGAAGACGGCTCAGCCCGCAGTCGACATCGCGCTCGAGCGCGACGGCCTTCCCCTCGAAATCAAGGTCTTCGATGGGGAGATCCGTGGTTTGTGGCGCGACGGGAGGGTCTTCATCGGCGGCCAACCGGATGAGACGGCCCTCGCCCGGTTTCGGGAGATGGGGGTCACCGCGGTGGTGAACCTGCGGTCGACCGCGGAAGTGAACGACCGCGAGCGGGTCCCGTTCGATGAGGCCGCCGTCGTTGACTCCCTCGGCATGGAGTATGTCCACATCCCGCTCGGAGGAGACGATCACCCCTACACGCCGCAGGCGGTCGACCGTCTCGCCGGGGTTCTGAAGCACCACGGCGGTCCTGTTCTCGTCCACTGCACGGTCGCCTGGCGGGCAAGCTACATGTGGTCGGCGTATCTCGTCAGAGAGCAGGGCTTCACCCTCGAAGCGGCCATGGCCCGCGGGAAGGCCATGGCCATCGGCACCCTCCCCATCGAGGGTCTGCTCGGTCGTTCCGTCCGATTCGTCTTCGCCGACTGACCGTGTGGGATGTCGGCGGTGCGTGCTAGGATCCCGTCCCGTGAACAAGACCGGGTCTGATCAATCGGCCGGGGCCCCGTCGTTCTTCGGGCCGGCGAAAT
>JAHECW010000091.1 GCA_024641545.1 Acidobacteriota bacterium | reverse complement strand
CATCACCGTGGTCAGAAAATCCGAAAAGAGAATCTCGGCGATGGGGCGGCGGCCGCACATGGCCGCCCCGACAGCCGCACCTCCGATGGCGTACTCGCTGATGGGTGTGTCGATGATCCTCCCGGGGAATTCGTCACCGAGCCCGCTGGTGACTGCGAAATAGCCGCCGCCGACCACGTCCTCGCCGATCAGAAAAACCGCAGGGTCGCGTTGCATTTCCTCGGCGATGGCCTCAAACAGGGCGCGAGAGAAGGTCACGGTCTTGTTCGCTTGCGGCAACCGCTTTGAGCGATACAGACCGGTGGGTTCGGGCGCGAAGACGTCATCAGCGAGCGAGCTCACGGGTGGGTCGGCAGCCTCGATCGCGGCCACCGTGGCCGCTTCGACCCTGGCCACCGCACGGTGTTGCATGTCGTCGAACTCGGACACCGTGAGAACCCCATCCCCCAACAATCGGTCGCGCCACATCGCGACGGGATCCCGCTGCCGCCATCGCTCGAGTTCGCCGGCGGGCCGGTAGCCCATTTCGTCGCCCTCCATGTGGCCGCACCAACGATAGGTCATGCACTCCACCAGAGTCGGTCCCTCGCCGCGGCGAGCCCGTGCCACCGCCTCGCCGACCACCTCGAACACCGCCCAAACGTCGTTGCCGTCCACCTGCACACCCGGGATTCCGTAGGCTGCGGCCCGATCCGCAAGTCTCGTCGCCCGGGTGTGATCAGCGAGCGGGGTGAACTCACCATAGAGGTTGTTCTCGATGACGAAGACCGCCGGCAGGTCGAAGACCGCTGCGAAGTTGAGCCCCTCGTGGAACATCCCCTGGTTGGTGGCGCCGTCGCCGATGAAGGCGAGGCTCACCTGGTCGTCCCCCGCCAGCTTCGACGCCAGCGCGGCGCCGGTCGTCACCAGGGTCGAAGCACCGACGATGCCATTGGCGCCGAGCGCTCCGACCGCGGCGTCGGTGACGTGCATCGAACCGCCCCTGCCCTTGCACAGGCCGGTCCGCTTGCCATAAAGCTCGGCCATCATCCCCTCGAGGTTCGCGCCCTTGGCGAGCATGTGGCCGTGCCCGCGGTGGGTGGTCGTCATGGTGTCCGTCGGCTCGAGGGCGGAACAGGCGCCCACCGCCGTGGCCTCCTGCCCGATGGACAGGTGGATGGCCTCGGTGGGAAGCTGCCGTTCTGCGAAGGCGCGAGCCAGGTGCTCTTCAAAAACCCGGATCAGCACCATGCGCTCGAGCATCGCGCGCTTGCGACCGATTTCGTCCTCGGGCACGGTTCTTGTGCGCGGCCCTGACTGCGGTCGGATTGCGTCGTCATCTTGAAACGGGATGTGGTGGGCGTTGAGGCTCTCCCGCGGCGGCACGACCGGCCGTCGCCCCCCCTTCGGGAACAGCCTGCGCCAGAACGAGACCCTCTCTCGGCGGCCGCGCACCCCGGCCTCCGACGGAATCAACGCCCCGAGACCCTGAGCCTCGAGCACCTGGCGGTAGATCGCGAAGGCCGGCCGCACCGCCGGCAACAGCTTCAGCGCCTTGGGAACCGAGCCCTTGGACACGACCTTGCGGGTGGCGATGGCCTGGGGAACGTTGAGCCGGCCGAGCCAGAAGCGGTGGGCGACATCGGCGGTCTGAATCATCTCGACATCGGGATCGAGCTCCGAAGGGCCCATGGTGAACTGAATGGGTGACGACCGAAGATCGATGGTCGCCTCGCCGTCCGGGTCCTTCCAGCGGAAACGAACCACCATCTTGCCCTCGAGGAGCGCTTCGGCGATAGCGGGGTCGTCTCTGATCCTGTCAAACAGCGCGCCCATGACGCAGTAGAGCTGGTCGGTCGACTCGAATACCGGCATAGTCCCTCCGGGGAGGTCGAACCTCCGGTTGCAGCGGGCCCGCACGCCGACCCGGCGTGGGCAAATTGTGTGCGGCGAGCGCACCCCATGATCCCACAGTCGGACCTTCGGGGTTTGAGAGTGTCGAGGCTGAGAGGCTCGAAGCAGCGGTCACGGTGTCGGTTTCGGCCTCGGCTTCGGTCTCGGTTTCGGATTCGGATTCGGATTCGGATTCGGTCACATCCTCGGTCCGAATCACCCCACCCGCTCGAGGTTTCCGGTCATGTTCCCGACCCGCAGCAACCACTCGGGCGTCCCGAGCTGAAGACCGTAGACCACGATCTCGATGAGAAACGACAAGGTGCAACCTTCCATTCACCCGTCTTTCCCTCACAAAACCCAAACCAATCCTCAATTTCTTTCGCCGATCTCGACCCGACGTTGGTGGAAGAACCAGCTCAAGGAGGCTGTCATGACCACAACGACGAATCTCATCTCCAATTCGAGGCGGCAATCTGCACAACCCAAGGAGCACGTCATGAGACCTTTGATGGCAGCGACGTTGTCGGTCCCGCTCGCGGTACTCGTTCAAATCGTTCCAATCGCGGCGTCGGCACAACCCGAGGGCGACGCGAAACGGGCCTTCTTGATCCTGCAACAAGGTGACGTGCTTCAAGACGCCGACCGGCGCTTTGTCGAAGCCCTGTCCGGACCGGTGAACGCGGGTGGCGACCACGTCGGCATCGCAGCCAGCCTGAGCAGCGGCGGCGATAGCTTCATGATGGTCGGCCACCACGACTCCCGCCGCGACACGCTGATCTTCGCACCCGACGTCGGCGCTCATCAGTTCTATATCAACCGTTTCGGAGTCCTGGCCGAGTCCGCGTGGGGCGTTTCCGACAGCTCGGCGGCGCCGTTCGCCATCAAGGCGGCCATGCCGGACTCCTCTCGGGCGCTGCTCAGCAATTGGGGCGTCCTACAGCAGCTCGGTTCCTCGGCTCCGGCGCTTCCGGCGGGCACGCAGGTCGCGGATATCCAGCGGATCCAGATGCTCCTCAACGGCCAGACCTACTGGGTGGCCGATTGGTTGTCCCCAACCGAGTCGGGCAGGGCCTTGTACCGCGCTCAGCCGGGGCCGAAGAGTGCGGTCGACCTGCTGATGAACAAGGGCGATGCGGTCTGTGGCGGATTGGTGGCGAACCTCCGGCACTTCAGAATGGCGGAGAATCAGATCCATGGTCAGGTCATGGACATTGCCACCGGGTCCGGGACGACGAGAACCGCCCTCTATGTCGACGGGCACTGTCCCTTCGTGCTGGGTGAGCCGCTTCCCTCGGGCCAGGAATCCCCGACGGAGTTCTGGCACTTCGATGTCAACAGTTCCGGCCACGTCCTTTTCGGAGCTATAACCGACCAACCTTCTTACCGGAACGCGGTCACCGTCCTGGATGGAAGAGTGGTCATGCGCGAGGGCGATGTCATCGACGGCATCCGTCTCGCGCCCCCGAACGCCGAGCCCAACGAAGTCCGTCTCGACGACCGCGGACGGGCGGTCACTCTCTGGGCCGGCACCGCATCGTCGACCTACACCATCTTCTACACCCCTGATATCCAGGACTTTGAAGACACTCGAATGCTCGTCTCGGAGAACACACCATTGGATCTCGACGGCGACGGCCAGGTCGACGCCACCCTGCAGGAGTTCCGGTTCTTTTCGTACAGCGGACCGACCTTCAGCCTCGCGGAAACCGGAATCTACATCGCGGTCTGGCTCAGGTATCCCGGTCTGGCCGATGAGGTCGCCGCGGTGATCTTCTATCCGTTCTGAGGAAAATCTCCTGGATGGGTGTCCGGGAACCGACAACGAGGCCGGCGCCCATCCCGGGTTTCTTCTCATGCACACCCCAAGAGGAATTAGGACAGCGGCGGCAATCAGCGCCAGCGGGCAGGGACAGCGATCAGCGTCGGTGATCTGCGGAAGCGCGACCCCGTAAGGGCTGCGGCCACGGACCCGGATCGGATCGCTGATCCGGTTCCGGCTCCGGTCGCGGGTTCGGCTCCGGCCCGGAACGGCAACCCGGCAGCGACGTCTTCGCGGTTCAACCCTGTGGCGAGCCGACCGCGATCTCATCCACAATCCCAACCACCACCGCCCGGACCGGCGCGTCGGGCTCACCGAGGACCTGCCTCGCGCCGGTTCCCTCGTCGAGGATGAGGACGGTCTCGCCGGCGCCGGCATCGACGGTGTCGATGGCGATGACATAGTCCCCGGTCGCCCTGCCGCTGAGATCGAGGAGGTCGACCAGCAGCATTCGTTTCCCGGTCATGATGGGGAGATGGATGGTCGAGACCACCGTCCCCGTGACCTGTCCGATCTTCATGGCGCCACCTCGTGAACCTGATCGACGATGCCGATCACCGCGTGGTCGACGGGTACGAAGGTCTCGGGCATGGCCACGGCGGCCTCGCGGCTCGAGACGAAGTAGACCAGCTCATCGGGCCCCGCCATGTTGACGGCGTCGGCCGCCACCACCGCCCCGCCCTTGGGCTCGAGCCGGCGATCCAGGGGCTGGAGGATGAGCAGGCGCGTGCCTTCCAGCCCGGGAGTGACGGTCGAGGCGACAACGGTCCCCATGACTCGGGCGAGATGCATTTCAGCCCACCTCCTGTTTCAGTCGAGTCCAGAACTCCGAGCTCGCCTCGATGTTGGCGAGCATCTCGTCGTGGAACTGGGGGATGACGACATCGGCGATGAGGGTCTCGGGCGAGGCGAGCCGTTCCACCGCCGCCTCCACCGCGGCCTCGACCTCGGCCAGCGGTCCCGAGAAGGCGCAGTAGCCCTTGCCGCCGATGCGATCGGCGAGCCGGATTTCCACCAGCGAGACCTCCGCGCCCTTGAGGCCGCAGTCGGCGGCGCCGATGATGGCCGCTACGGTCCTGGTCTCGATCATGCCCAGCGCCTCTCCCGATCTCGCGCCGCGCCGTCCGAGGAGGGCCCGAATCACCTCGGGGTGAACGGCGGGCAGAAAGAGCCGATCGAGCAGGGTCTCGGTACCGGCCTCGAGACCGGCCTGATACGCCTCATCGACGCACGCGACGTCACCGGCGACCAGGATCAGGTAATTTCCGGGATGCACGGTCCCGGCGTAGGCGATCTCCACCGGCGCCCTCTTGACCATGGCGTCGCCGGCCCGGACCCCGAAGGCGATGGAACCGAACTCGAGCAGCGCAATGGCCGGTTGGTCCGCGAGGGTCACACGATCCTCAGACCGCCGGCCACCGCGAGCCGGCGCTCGCGGGAAAGGCTGCGCGGTCGGGTCAGGCCCTCGCCGGTGGGGCTGGCGATGGAGAACGAGGTGAAGCCCTCACCGCCGTCACCCAGCCCGGCCAGGGTCGCCGCGTTGGCGACGAAGATGCTGACATCGATGTCCCGCGCCATCCGGGTGATGACATCGACGTTGCGGGTGAAGACCGACGCCGTGTGGCAGCAGCCGCTCTCGGCCCGCACGGCGAGCTCGATGGCGCGATCGACGTCGGGTACGCGCGCCACCGGCATTACCGGCATCATCTGCTCGGTCCAGATCAGGCTGTGGGTCACCGGAACATCGGCCACCACCAGCCGGCGGTCATCGGCGCCCGAGACTCCGATCGCCGCGAGGATGTCGCCGGCGTTCTGACCGATCCACTTGGGGTCGATCTTGCCGGGCGTCCCGTCGTGGGCCGCCTCTTTGAAGATCAGGCGCTCGATCTTTTTGAGCTCGTGCTCGGCGAGCAGATAGCCGCCGTGAGCGACCATGGCCTTGAGGAGACCGTCGGCCACCGAGGCGACGACGAAGACCTCCTTTTCGTCGGTGCAGATGAGGTTGTTGTCGAAGGAGGCGCCGCGGACGATCTCGCGACCCGCAAGATCGAGATCGGCGGTCTCGTCGACCACCACCGGCGGGTTGCCCGGTCCGGCGAGAATCCCGCGCTTGGACGTCTTTCTCGCTTCCTCCACCACCCCGGGACCGCCGGTGACGAGCAGAATCCGGACACCGGGGTGGTTCATCAGCGCCTGGGCGCTGGCGATGGTGGGCTCCGCCACACAGGTCACGAGATTGGCCGGCCCGCCGGCATCGGTGATGGCGGTGTTGAGCAACCGGATGGTGTGGGCCGACACCGCCTTGGCGTTGGGGTGGCAGTTGAAGACGATGGCATTGCCGGCGGAGACGCCGGCAATGGTGTTGTTGATGATGGTCGCGGTCGGGTTCGTCGTCGGAGTGATGGCGCCGATGACACCGAACGGCGCAGGCTCGGTGAGGGTCAGACCCCGGTCGCCGGTCCAGGTCTCGGTCACGAGGTCTTCCGGCCCGGGGGTCTTTTCGATCACCAGGAGGTTCTTCTTGACCTTGTCTTCGGTCCGACCGAGCCCGGTTTCCCGGTGCGCCATCTCGGCCAGCTCGCGGGCGTGCTCGCGCATCACGCAGCGGATGCGGTCGACGACCCGATGGCGGGCTTCGAGACCCTGCGCCCGGTAGGTTTCAAAGGCGGCGCGACCGGCCGCCACCGCGGCATCCACGGTGGCGTGGACACCGGTGCCCCCGGCGGACGTCGATGCGACCGGCCGGGGTCGAGGCGTTGGCGACGGCTCGCTCACCTTGCGGCGGACCCGCGCGATGATCGCCTGGACTTCGGTTTCGTTGATGGTTCTCATCTCATCTCCCGGAGGCGATCTCGGCGGTGAAGGGCAGGCAACGTCGGGCGCGGCGCGCACCGTCGGCGCCGGGCACCGGCATCGGCTCCCTCAACGGGCTCCCGACCTCGACAGCCTGGCACCCACCCACGTCTTCAGCTCGCCCACTCGCCGTCCGCCGGGGTCTTGCGGTACCGCGTCTCGCCGCCGACCTCCCAGCTGTCGACGATGGCCATGATCACGGCGTCGCACGGACGATCGCGGGTGCCCTCGGTCTGCCGCGCCGACGAGCCCGAAGCCCAGAGCACGACGTCCCCCTCGCCGGCGCCGACGCTGTCGACCGCGACGACGCTGCCGGCGGTTTCGGCGCCATCGAGATCGAGCTGCCGGACCAGGAGGAAGACCTGACCGAGCAGGCCCTCGTCCTTGCGGCTGGCGACCAGCGTGCCGACCACCCTCCCGAGGAGCATCAGCCCTTCCGCTTGGAGGTGGCGGTTTCGGCGCGGCCGAGGGGCAGCACCGCATCGATGTTGCCGTGCGGCCTGGCGATGACGTGGGTCGAGACCACCTCGCCGACGTTCTGGGCACTCCGCACGCCGGCCTCCACCGCGGCCTTGACCGCCGCCACATCGCCGCGGACCACCGCCGTGACATAGCCGCCGCCGGTTTTCTCGTAGGACACCAGCTCCACCTTGGCCGCCTTGACCATGGCGTCGGCGGCCTCGACCATCGCCGAGAACCCCCTCGTCTCGATCATTCCCAACGCTTCAGCCATAAGTATCTCCCTTCGCTGCTTGTAGGTTCCGCTCTCTCAATTCCGAGCTCCTGATTCACAGGATCATGAACTCGGAATCGAGGCATGATTAATCTCGGTCGCTACCCGTGACGCCTTCGATGGCCGCGACAGCCGCCTGCCAGCCGACATCGATGTCCTTTTCCTCGCCGCCGAGGTAGACCCGGCCCATGGAACCGAAGGCCCGGACCTCGAGGATGTTGATCTCCGCGGCCTTCTCGGCCTCGTTGGCGGCGAGCGCGGCGTAGGCCGCGGGTTCCACCTCCATGACATACATGGTCTGGCCCGGGATGATCATGTTGCCGTGGCGCATCCGGTTGATGAGCTGGACCTGGTGGTCGTCGAGGTGACGGATCACCTGGCTCGAGAGGATCTTGGGCTTGCGCCGGTCGGATTCGGTCAGACCGAGCTCGTCGAGGATGGCGGCGCCCCCGGCGCGGGTCTCGGCCTGTTCTTCGGAGTGGATCTCGAGCAGACCGTAGTAACGCTCGACGATCTGCATCCCGGGCCGCACCCGGGTCGACTTGAGCGCGATGTCGGTCAGCCGGTTGATCTCGATCCCCGGCGAGATCTCGACATAGAGCGAGGCATCGCCGGCCAGGGGCAGGAATCCCTGCGCCGTCGTGCCGAGAAACGCCGCGTACTGCGGCTGCAGGTTGTCGAGAAAGACATAGGACCGAAGGTCAATACGATTCACCGGAACCTCCTTCGTCACCGGACACAATGCGGATTCCCGCCGAGGCGCCGATTCGATTGGCGCCGGCGCTGATCATGGCCCGTGCATCGCTGGCGTCGTGAATGCCGCCGGCGGCTTTGACGCCCATTTTCAAGC
Organism: Acidobacteriota bacterium; assembly: GCA_024641545.1. Lineage (GTDB taxonomy): Bacteria > Acidobacteriota > Thermoanaerobaculia > Thermoanaerobaculales > Sulfomarinibacteraceae > JAHECW01. The sequence continues at coordinate 11,211 of JAHECW010000091.1, read as the reverse complement.
CCACGGTTTCGCGCATGAGGGCGACATCGAAGACCGTCGCGCCACCCGGCCCGAAGCCCGTCGACGTCTTGACGAAATCGGCGTGCGCGAGCTGGGCGAGACGACAGGCCACCACCTTCTCCTCATCGGTCAGGTAGCACGCCTCGATGATGACCTTGTTGAGCGCGCCGACCTCGCGGCAGGCGTCCGAAACCCCAGCGATGTCGCGTTGGACCAGCTCATGGTCGCCGCCCTTGAGCGCACCGACGTTCATGACCATGTCGATCTCGCGCGCCCCGTCGCGGATCGCCCGCCGCGCCTCCATGGCCTTGATCTCGGGGACGTTGGCGCCGAGCGGGAAACCCACCACCGACGCCACCTTGACCCTCGACCCACGGAGCCGCCGCGCGGCCCGCTGAACCCAGACCGGGTTGATGCAGACGGCGGCGAAGTTGTACTGCACGGCCTCGTCGCAGAGCGTGTCGATCTTCTCCGGCGGGACATCCGGTTTGAGCACCGTGTGGTCGATGTACTGTGCGAGACTTGTGGGGACATCGCATCCGTCGCCGCAGAAACCGAGCCGCGCCGCCCCGTTGGCCACCGCCTCGTCGGCGTGGTCGAGTCCGAGCCTGACCTCACCGCCGGTCCCGAGGATGGCCAGCACCTCCCGGGTGACCGTCTCGATGAGCTGGTTTCGTTCCATCACGACCGCCTTTCGGATTTCTGGTACATCGACTCCACCGCCATGATCTTCCCGACCCGGTCCGCGTGCCGTCCGGGGCCCCATTCGGTGGCCAACCACTCGTCGACGATCTGGCGCGCCAGAGCCTCGCCGATGAGACCCGCTCCGAGGGTCAGGACGTTTGCGTGGTTGTGCTCTCGGCTGTTGCGCGCCGACGAGAGGTCGTAGCACAGCGCGGCGCGAACCCCCGGCACCTTGTTGGCGACCATGCACGAGCCGATCCCGGCGCCGTCGATGATGATCCCCGAGCTGCAGGAGCCTTCGCCGACCAACCTGGCGACCGCATGGGCAAAGTCCGGGTAGTCGACGGACTCGGTGCTCGAGGTGCCGCAGTCGGTGACGCTACGGCCCCGCTCGCGCAGGTGGCCGGCGAGCATCTCCTTCATTTTGAACCCGCCGTGGTCGCAACCGATGGCGACTCCGTCGCTGCCCGACGCCGCGCCGGCCAGGGTCCGATCCACCACCCGGGTCACGAGTCGCCGGATCTCGTCTTCGGACTTCATGACCGGCCTCCCATCACCACGCCTTCCAGCCCCCGGCCCCGGTGGCCGACTGAGCCGGCGGCGGCATATCTTCGGCGCCGGAACTCGGGCCGATCGCGAGCGAGGCGAGGTGCATCTGCAGCTGCTCGGCGCAGGCATCGAAGGGCGCGGATCTTCCGCCCGCAACCGCCATCATCGAAGCACCCTCGAGCGCCGCGACGACGAACTCGGCGAGCCGCCGGGGATCGACGCTCCGGTTCCACCGACGATCGCCATCGGCAAACCACCCGGCGATCCGCGAAACCAGCATGACGTAGATCTTCTCGACCCGGCGAAGGGCCGCCTCATGGTCGGGCCCGAGTTCGCCCGCCAGGGTCCCGACCGGAATCCCGTACCCGGGAGCGTTCGCCGCCGTCCGGGCTCGGTAGGCGTCGATCACGATCGCCACTCGGCCAAAGGGATCCGTCGCGTCGGTCTCCGCCGCTGCGAGGACTTCAGTTGAAATCAGCTCGGCGGCAGCATCGAGCACCGCGAGGAGGAGATCGTCCTTGGTCGGGAAGAAGTGGTAGAAGCTCCCGCTCGTCGCTCCGGCCCGCTTCATGATCGAACTCACCCCGGTCTGGGCGTAGCCCTGCCGCCAGAACAGCTCACCGGCCGTTCCCACCAACCGCTCTCGGGTCTGTGTTTGGCGTGCCAACCGGCGGGCCTCCTTTTACAATCAGAATAGGTAGAACGTTCTATCTAATCTAATTTAATCTCGGGAATGAACGATGTCAAGGGACTAGAACGATCAATCTAATTGCCTTCGGACCTTCCGCGAACCCGGCCTTCAGGGCAAATATCGGAGATCCAGGCGTCGAGGACGGCCCCCGGGCCGAACACCAATGCGGTGAACAACCCGCTTCGCGATGCTCGAGTGTGACCCCGGCCACGAACACCACCCGGCCGGCCGCCGGACCCGACAAACCCCGGTCTATCCTGGCCGTAGGGATATACTCAAGGGGTTCCAAATGGCAAGCACGGCCAGTTTCATGATCGCAATGTTGATTGCGGCGGCCACCACCGGTGGCGCCGCCGAGATCCCGATCACCGTCGGCGGGTTCAGCTTTGACCCGATCGCGGCCGGCGAACCACCAGCCGGAACCTTGGAATCGCGCTCGGGGGGCAGCAGCCTCTACCTTGTCCAGCTCGCGGAACCTCCTCGAGACGCAACTATTGCCGCGCTGCAGTCGGTCGGCCTCAGCTTGCTGCAGTACATCCCCCGGCACACCTACCTGGTGTGGGCCGAGGCGTCGTCTATCGAGGCCGCGTCGAGGATGGCGCTCGTTCGTTGGCAGGGTTCCTACCGGGCGCTCTACAAGATCGGCCCATTCCCGCCAACATCAACCGGCAGCCGTGCCCTCGTCAACGTTGTTTTCGTCAATGACGGCGCGATCGGTCCGACATTGACCGCGATCGAGATCGCCGGCGGGACCGTGCTTCGCCACCACCCGGCCCAACCCGACGGCGTGCTTCACGAAGCGGTCGTCGAGATCGGCGCCGAGGATCTTTCGGAGATCGCCGCGATTCCCACCGTGGTTTGGCTCGAGAGCGCGAGCGCCGAACCGACGCTCAGCGACGAGATGTCCGACGCCGTCGTCGCGGGGCGGTACGAGGATGGGGTACCGGTGCTCGGCTACACGGACTGGCTCGGAAACATCGGCCTCGACGGCGGCGGTGTGCGCTGGGCGGTGGTCGACAGCGGCGTCGACCCCTTCCATCCGGACCTCGAGGTGGCCGCCGGCGTGAGCTACCCGGGATGTGAGACCGACGAACCCGGCGACGATCCAGGGTTCGTCGGTCACGGGACTCCGGTCGCGGGGATCATCGCCGGCACCGGCGGCGGCGGCCTTGCCGATCCCCTCGGCTTCCGATACGGCCTCGGGGTCGCACCCGGAGCAATGCTGGTCAGCCAGAACGCGCTCTGCGGAGACCAGTCGGCGTGGCCCCCCGGCGGCGGCTGGCAGACCCTGAGCCGAGACGGCCTCGCCAACGGCGCGGTCGGGATGAACAACAGCTGGAACAGCAGCGAGGGGATCGCGCACGGCTACCAGGCGACCGAGCGCGCCTTCGACCTCATGGTTCGCGACGGCGACTTCGACACCGCCGAGTCGGCAGAACCGTACTTCATCGTGTTCTCGGTCCACAACGACGGCCCCGATCCGCAGACCATTCAGGCGCCGGCCGAGGCGAAGAACATCATCGCCGTCGGCGCCACCCAGAACGCCCGCACCAATGGCGACATCGATCGCGTTGCCGACTTCAGCGGTCGCGGCCCGGCGGTCGACGGCCGAATCGTCCCGACCCTGGTTGCACCGGGGGAACATGTGATCAGCGCCATGCACCGGGACGGCGGGATCTTCGGGGTCTTCGAGGTGCCCGGAACCGACGGTCTCTACCTCGATTTCACCGGCACGAGCGCCGCCGCACCGCACGTCTCCGGCGCCATCGCCCTACTGACCCAATGGTGGAGGCGCTCGCATGCCGGCGCCGACCCGAGCCCGGCCATGGCGAAGGCGCTGCTCGTCAACGGCGCGGTCGACGTCGCCGGGACACCGCCGATCCCCAACCCGGACGAGGGCTGGGGGCGGATTCACCTCGGCAACTCGCTCCGGCCGGGCGTCCGGGTTGTCCACGTCGATCAGACCGTGGTTCTCGACGACACCGGCGACGAGTGGACCCTCGCCGTCGAGGTCGACGACCCCTCGCGACCGCTCAAGGTGACCCTCGCCTGGACCGACGCCGCGGGGATGCCGGGGGCGAACCCGGCCCTCGTCAACGACCTCGATCTCGAGCTCACGACCGGCGGCAGAATCTACCTCGGGAACGTGTTTGTCGACGGCGCATCGGTCCCCGACGGCGATCCCGACTCGATCAACAACCTGGAGAACGTCTTCGTGACATCTCCCGGCGAATCGGCGGTGATCTCCGTTCGGGCAACCCTCATGGCCGGTGACGGGCTGCCGTCGACCGGCGATCTCACCGACCAGGATTTCGCCTTGGTGTGCACCAACTGCCGCCGCCCTTCGCCGCCGCCGCGACGGGCGACCGGGCGCGTCGGAGGCCGGCCATGAACCGCACCTCGAACTCCAGGGCCACGTCTTGTGCCGCCGCCGTGATCGCGCTCGCGTTCACAGCGACGCCGGCCACCGCGTCGGATATCCCCACCTTCGCGGCCATCGCCCGGGTTCCGGTCTCCCTGGCGTATACGACCGTCACCCGCGCCGAGCTGCACGGCGCTCCCCTGCTGGTCGTCCACGGCCCGGTCCAGATCAACGTCTCCGCTGACGGCGTGAACATCCCCGGCGACGCAGCCAACGAACCGACCCTTGCGGTCGACCCTGCGGCCCCGAACCGGATGGTCGTCGCTTGGCGCCAGTTCGACGACGTCGGAGCCGGACACCGGACCGCCGGTTGGGCGACCACCGTGGACGGCGGCCGCACCTGGTCGTTCCACGGTGCCATCGACGGCGCCGTCTGGCGCTCCGACCCTGTCCTCGCCGCCGACTCGACGGGCCGAATCTACTACCTCGGATTGAACCGCGGCAACGAAAGCTGCGACCTCTTCGTCTCCGACGACGCCGGTTCGAGCTGGTCGGCGCCGATCCCCGCCTTCGGCGGCGACAAACCGTGGATGAGTGTCGACCCCGACCGCCGCCACGTCTACGCCAGTTGGCAGGACACCATCGGCTGCTGTTCCGAGCGGGTCTTCACCCGGTCGGTGAACGGCGGCCTGAGCTTTTCCGAGCCCATCGCCATCGACCCCCCACCGACTCTCGGCACGCACGCCATCGGCCCCGATGGCGAGCTCTACATCGCCGGCATCCTCGATCTCGATGATTTCGTCGTGGCGCGTTCCCTCGACGCCCGCGACCCCGCTCAGGAGCCGACATTCGCGATCTCCCACGTCGATCTCGGCGGCATGTTCTGGATCCTGATCCCTCCGAACCCCTACGGTCTCGCCGGCCAGGTCTGGGTCGCGGCCGACACCTCCGACGGACAAAACCGCGGCCACGTCTATCTCGCCTGCTCGGTGCTCCCGGACGGCGGCGACGACCCCATGGACGTTCACTTCGCGCGATCCGAAGACGGCGGCGCGACCTGGAGCGAGCCCATCGCGGTGGCGTCGGACGACCGCGGCGCCTGGCAGTGGTTCGCGACGATGTCGGTCGGGCCCACGGGTCGCATCGACCTGGTGTGGGTCGAGACCATCGAAGCGGCGGCGCCGTCGATCGGGGAGATCCGCTATTCGTCATCGACCGACGGCGGGCGGAGCTGGTCCGATCCAACGGCGGTGACCGCGCCCTTCGACAGCAATGCCGGCTTCCCGCCGGACGAAAAGATCGGCGACTACTACCACATGCGATCCGACGCCACCGGCGCCGACCTCGTCTTCGCCGCTACGTTCAACGGCGAGCAGGACGTCTACTCCCTCCGCATCGGCCCCTACGACTGCAACGGCAACGAGATCGCCGACGACATCGACATCGACACCTCCACGAGCGGCGATTGCAACCGGAACGGAATTCCTGACGAGTGCGAGATCGCGGCCGGCGCGGCGGACGACGGCGACGGGGACGGCGTGCCGGATGACTGTCGAACCCTTCCGCCGCCGAGGCGATCCGGACGTCGTGTTCCGTAGCCGGCTCAGCGCAGGAACTCGACCACGTACTTCCCGGCCGTAAACAGGATCACCGCGGTCAGCATGACCTTGATCGCCCGTGCCGGGACGAACTTCTGCGCCCGGGCGCCGCAGTACATTCCGGCGGCGCCGCCGAGGCCGAAGAGCAGGCCCAGCGCCCAGTCCGGTCCGATCCCCATCCATGAGTAGATGACGACCCCGGCGATCGAGGTGATCAGGGTTCCCATGAGGGCCGCCCCGGCCACGGTGTAGACCGGCAGGCCGAAGACCGAGATGAAGAACGGCGCCATGATCGCCCCGCCGCCGATGCCGTAGATCCCGCCGACGATGCCGACGATGAACGCCAGCACCGAGATGCCCGGGGTCGAGAACGAGAACGACTCGCCGTAGAACTCGTACTCGATGCGGGTCAGGCTGAACCGCCGGACCACCACCGCCGGAAGACCGGCGCTCCCGGCCCCGCCCTTGCGGCGGTACTCGCTGACGAGGCTTTGAAAACGCTGCTCGGCGTCCTTGGCGCCGCCGGAGCCCGACCGGCGTCGTGCGAGATCCAGCACCATCCGCACCCCGATGTAGAGCAGCACCCCGGCGGCGAAGAGCTTGAAGCTCCGGGGATCGGGCAGGAAGCGAACCCGTACGACGGCGCCGATCAGCACCCCTGGAAGGGTCGCGATGATGACCACCCACGTGAGCGGCCAGACCATTCGGCCCTCGCGGATGTAGCGCCAGACTCCGCTCGGGATGGCGACGATGTTGAAGAGCTGGTTGGTGGCGCTCACCGACGGCGTCGTGTAGCCGAGGACGCTGATCTGGAACGGCAGCAGGAGAAAGGCGCCGGAGACGCCGCCCATCGAGGTGAAAAAGGAAATCACAAAGGCAACGAGGGGTGGGACCCAGGCTGCGACGACAACCCCGGAAACGTTGAACTCCACGGTTTACCTATCCTGGCCGCCATCGCCGATGGCGTGTTCGAGCCGGGTCTTGAGATCGCGGCCGACGGGACTCTCGGGATGAGTGGCGATCATCTGCTCGGCGACGATGAGGGCGGCGCGGGTGTTTCCGGCCCGAGCGTAGTGATCGGCCAGCCCGTAGAGATAATCGAGGTTCTCCGGCTCGAGCTCGACGGCCCGCGAGAGCGCCGACTCGGCCTCGTCGATGCGTCCCAACGCCTGCAGGGCGAGCCCGTAGTTGTAGTGCGCCCGGGTCCGGCCGGGCTCGAGCGCCGCCGCCCGGCCGAGGAACTCCACGGCCTCGTCCAAACGACCCATCTCCGCGAGCAGCAGCCCGAGCGAGTACGCGGTCCGGGCGTCCTCCGGATAGGCCTCGAGCACTTCCCGCAACAGGGTTTCGGCCTCGGAATTGCGGCCGGCCGAGTTGTACAGGACCGCCAGGTTCACCTTGGCCGGGAAGAAGAGACCGTCGACCTCGATGGCCGAACGATAGGCCTCGATGGCCTTCTCCGGCTCGCCCAGCTGCGAATAGAGATTCCCCAGGTTGTGACCGGCGAAGGCGAAGTCGAGTGAGTAGCGCATATCGGCGACGTGCTCGGCGATGACCTCGGCGAGCTGCTCTCGTTGGTAGGGCTTGAGCAGCGCATCCGGAGCGCCGGCGAGCCGGCTGGCGGCGAGGGTGCGCACCGCCCTGACCGGGTCGAAGAGCAGCGGCGCGAGCTTGCCGAGCAGATCCTCGGTGCTCGTCGCGGGCAGGAACTCCACCGCGGTTCGGCGGATGATGGGCTCTTCATCGGCGAGGCTCAGATCGAAGATCCTCACCGTCGACACGTCCGGCGGGTCGTCCCCGAGCAGGCTGAGGGCCGTCGCCCTGACGATCGCCGGGTAGAGGGCGTCGCCGGCGAGGCGCACGAGTTGGCCGCGCGCCCCCGGCCGGTGGGCGCGGCCGGCGGCGAGCACGGTGCCGTAGTGCGGCTTCTTCGCCCTGCCGTACCAGGCCTCGTACTCCGCAACCTGCCAGTCGACGCTCTTGTCCGCGTGACACCCGGACTGGCCGCAGGCGTTGGGGGTGCCGATGTCCCGGGTCAGGTCGGGCCGCGGCACCCGCAGGCTGTGGTCGGCCCGCCAGTCGACGACCATGTAGGGCCGCTGCGGCATGTGGCAGGAGACGCACAGGGCGCCGGCGGAAGGCGTGCCGTCGACGACCTTTTTGTGGAAGTGATGGTCGGCGCTGTCGTAGGTGTCGAGCCGGTGGCACTGGCCGCAGAGGTCGTTGCCCTCGAAACGCAGTTTCAGACTGTGGACATCGTGGCAGTCCGCGCATCGCACATCGTTGCGGTACATCTTGCTCTGGACAAAGGACCCGTAGACATAGACCTCGTCGAGGATCTGACCGTCCGCGTAATACAGGCCCTCGTCGAGCAGCGACGGCACCAGGCTGTCGAGGAGCTCGAGTCCGCTGTGCTTGAAGTCGCCGAGCTCGGTCCGGCGGGAGTGGCACGGGGCGCAGAGCTCGACCTGCTGGCGCGAGGTGATGCCGCTGGTCGGGACGAGCAAACCGTAGTCGTCGACGACCGGCCGCGCCATGGGCGGCAGATCGGCCCAGGCGACATGCGCCGACCCGGGTCCGTGGCAGGCTTCGCAGCTGACGTCGATCTCGGACCATGTGGTCGAGAAGGTCTGGGTTTCGGCGTCATAGCCCTTGATCAGATTGGTGGAGTGGCACTCGGCGCACATTCCGTTCCAGTTCTGCGCGTTGCGGGTCCAGTGGAGCCAGTCGTCCGGCGGAATGTACCGGTCGGGATAGAGGTGGAACCACTCGCCGCGCACCGTGTCCCAGGCGAGGCTGAGGCACTGGAGCCGGCCGCCGGGGAAGGGAACCAAGTACTGCTGCAGCGGGTCGTGACCGAAGGTGTAGGCGATCTCGAAGTCGCCGATCTCGCCGCCGGGGCCTTCGGTGCGGACAAAGAACCCGCCGTTCCGGCGAAAGAACCGGCTCGTGATCCCGTGGAACTCGAGCTCGACCTCGTCGAAATCGCCGAGGACGGTCTCCTCGGTGGCCTCCGCCATGGCGAGGTCGTGGTCCGAGCCGGTCCACGCCCGGGTCGCCGCCTCGTGGCAGGGCGCGCACCGGTCGCGGCCGACAAACGACGGTCCGGTCTCCTCAGGGCCAGCGCCCGCGCCCGACCCGGGTTGCACGACGAGGGAAAGCGGAATCAGGACAACGATGGCCGCGGTGGCGGCCGCACCGATCAGCTTCCACCGCGCCAGGGGATCCGTCGGACTCGGTGAACGATCGCCGCCCGCGGTCACGGCCGGACCACCTGAGACGGCGCAAAGGCGAGTCGGGAGACCGTGGTCCCGGTATCGACCTTGACGACGCCGTTTTCGATCCGCACGGGGTGGAGGTCCAGGGCGCGGGGCGCCGGCGGGCTCAGGACTTCTCCTTTGAGATCAAACGACGATGCGTGGCACGGGCAGATGAACCGCCCCTCCTCCGCCGACCAGGGAACCGTGCACCCGAGATGGGTGCAGCGCCGCGACAGGGCGAGAAACCCGCCGTCCTCGATCCGGCTGAGATAGAACCTGCCGGTCGGGAAGGCGGTGACTGTCCCCACCTCGAATCGATCCACCGGCCCGGCGACGACGATCTCATCGCGATCGGCGGTCGCCGGTTGTCTTCTCGGCCTCAAGATGGCGGTGGAGATCCACGCGCCTTCGGCGATCGCCACCCCACCCAGCCACAGCCAGATCTTGCCGAGGAAGCTCCGCCGGGTGGTGGACTCATGGTTCCCGGACTGCGCCGTCATCCGCCGATCTCCCACGGCCACGCCAACGACATCCCCGCACCGCGGAACCACACCCCGACCACGGTGAGAACCACCATCGCCGCGAGCATCAGGATCACGAGCGCCTGGACTGTTTCCTCCTTCGGCAGGGCCAGCCGGCGCTGAAGCACGAAAACGAAGACGGCGATCACGGCGAGAACCGCGACGACGGGCAGGATCCCGGACAGTCCGCTGGAGAGATCGACCGGGGCCGGACGCAGCTCGTCGGCGACGATCAACACCGGCGTCACGACGAAACCCGTCACCACCGCGGCGATCCCGGCGCGACGGCCGACGGCCGACATCATCCACACTCCGGACAGGTTCTCGCGGTAGCGGATGTAGGGCAGGGCGGCAAAGAAGACCGCGAGGGCGAGGGGGATGAGCACCACAGCAATGACCGGGTGGAAGTGGAGGAGGAGCTCCTGAAAACCGAGGAAGTACCACGGCGCCTTGGCCGGGTTGGGACTCATCCCCGGGTTGGCCTCGGCGCCGAGGGGCGCGTTGCAGAGGACCGAAACCAGGACGACCACCGCCACCAGCGCGCACGCCGCCGCGACCTCACGAGTCAGCAGATTCGGGAGAAAGAGCACCGAGACCGGCTTGTCCTCGACGGCCTCGTCCGGACGCCTCGGGATCACCACGCCCCTGGCCTTGCGCACCCGCCAGAAATGGAGCGCCGAGACGGCGATCAACACCGCCGGCACCACCGTGGTGTGGAGCGTGTAAAACCCGATGAGGGTTGCCGACGAGATCTCGGGACCGCCGCGGGCGAGCTGCTGCAACCGTTCGCCGACCCGGGGAACATAGGCCAGCATGGCCGTCGAGATGGTGATCGCCCAGTAGGACAACTGATCCCAGGGAAGGAGATAACCGGTGAAGTTCCCGACCAGGATGAAAAGCAGCAGGACCAACCCGACGACCCAATTGAACTGTCGCGGAGTGTGGTAGCCGCCGGTGAGATAGACCCGAAGGAGATGGAGCAACGCGATCCCGACCAGGAAATTCGCGCTCCAGTGGTGGGTGTTGCGGACCAACCGGCCGAAGAGGACGTCCTCCTGCAGGCTGGTGACGGAGTCGTACGCAGCGGCGGGTGAAGGCTGGTAGACGAACATCATCAGGATGCCGGTGGCAAAGAGCAGCAGGACGAGCACGAGAGACATGCCGCCGAGACCGAAAGTGTGGGTGTAGCGCAGGGTCCTCTCGGGCACCTGGGTCGGTCGGAAGTGGAGCAGCAGGGTGTTGAAAACCACCCACCGCCGGTCGCGGTCGTTGCCGGGGATGACGGGACCGCGGAAGACCGATCGCCAGATTCGGTGAAAGAGCCCGTCGTGTTGCTGCCGGTCTTCTTCGGCCACCGCACCTCCCGTGTCTCGGCCCGTCCATGATACTCGGACGGGGGCGCGAGGTCTCGAGGTCGTGGTGGCGCGACGCCGATTCTGAACCTGCCCCTGCCGCTGCCCCTGCCGCTGTCTCCGGTCGCGGGCGCTGCCCCTGCCCCTGCCGCCGCCCCTGCCGCTGTCCCTGCCGCTGTCCCTGCCGCTGTCCC
>JAHECW010000005.1 GCA_024641545.1 Acidobacteriota bacterium | reverse complement strand
TAACCGCCACCGCCGGCGGCGCGGTAGTTGTTGCAAACAAGGGTGTACTCGTGGTGAAGATCGACAGCACGGCCCCGGATCCGCAGATCGCGCACCCGGTGGCCCACCGGCAGGGTGGGGTCCACTCGGTAAGAAACCCCCGCCATCGTGTCCACGTTGTAGTGCGGGACGGTGGGATCTGTCAATAGCGTGCACGCACCCTCCGAATCGCAGTCGAGACCGCTGTAGTAACGGGCCGCGTGTTCGAGGATGTCCTTGATCTCGGCGCCGGTGATTGCAACCTTCACCAGGGTATTGGGATAGACATAGAACGAGTAGATCCAACGCCAGGTCACGGGCCCGGCCGGGAGGTCCGGCGTGCGATCGGTGAGCAGCGATGCGAGCGAAAGATCCGCTCCCGAAGCAGCGAGTTGGACCTGATGGATGAGGTCGAGGGCGGCGCAGTCGTGGAGCCGGCAACCGGCCACGCTGACGGGTGCGTCGGCCCGGCCTACGGGCCCGTCGAGAGCCTCGACCACCCGTTCGTGGAGCGCGGCCATGGGCTCGAGGATCGCCGGGTCGGGTGTGACGGACTCGATCGGCAGGTTCCGACCCTCCCACGATGCGAGTCGCCAAGCGTCGTCCGTACGTTCGAGCTCGAGGTCAATCCGGGTCAGCAGCCGGGCGCGGGCCCGGGGCTGCGACACGATGGCGCCGGCGAGTTGACGAGGCGGGATGTCCTTGTGGGTGTGACCGGTGAGGAGGACGTCAACGCCCGGAACCTGCGACAAACGCGAGGCGAAATCTTCGACTTCGGTTCCGCTCGGGGAGCCGTCGTCGGGGTCCTTTTCGAACCCGGTGTGGGCGAGGACGATCACGAGATCGCACCCCTCCTTGTCGCGCAGCAGCCGGACCTGTTCCCGGGCGGTCGCATCCATGGGCTCAAAGACCAGGCCCCGATAGTGTTCCGGCCGCTCCCAGCCCGGGATGTTCGGGGTCACGAGGCCGATCACTCCGACTCGGAGATCACCGGCCTCGATCACCATGTGGGTCGGGAACGCCGGCCGGGAGTCGGCCTGATTGACGGTGTTCGCCGAAAGGAAGGGGAAATCGGCCTGGCTCTCGGCCCGGCGCAGGACATCGAGCCCGAAATTGAACTCGTGGTTGCCCACGGCCATGGCGTCGTAGCCGATGAGGTTCATGGCCGCAATGGTCGGACTCGGCTCGGACCAGCGGACGTGGGGGAACTGTTCGAACGGGGTCCCCTGGATGGTGTCGCCGGAATCGAAAACCAGGACCGGGTGGTCGACCTCATCCCGGATCTGCTTGACGAGGGTCGAAACCTGCGCCAGCGAACCATCGGAGGGTTGATTCTGGAAGTCGTCCCAGGGCAGCACGCTGCCGTGGAGATCGGAGGTGTGAAGGAGAGTGAGTCTCTGATGCTGCGCCGCGGCATAGGGTGGAACGAGGGTGATCGCCGATGCACACCCCACAATAAGAATCGTGGAAAACCGGGGTCGTCCAGCCATGGCGCGCAGGGATCATATCAGAGAACCGCGGCGTGCGATCTTGGCGGTTGGGCCGGGACCGCGTATAACTGAAGCATGGTTTCATTTGGCGTTATTCTCGGCGGTTTTTGGCGATGAGGCGGCTCCGGTTTCTCACCGGCGGTGAGTCCCACGGGCCGCGGCTGACGGCCGTTCTCGAGGGGTTGCCGGCGGGTCTGGAGCTCGATGAGGTCTTTATCAACTCCTGGCTCAAACGTCGCCAGCACGGTTTCGGCCGCGGCGGCCGCCAACGCATCGAGACCGACGAGGTCGTGGTCACCGGCGGTCTGCGCAACGGCCGGACCATCGGCGGTCCGCTGGTGCTCGAGCTCGAAAATCGCGATTGGAAAAACTGGTCGGAGATCATGGACCCCTGGGCCATCGACGAGGAGCAGGCGCTCAGCCGCGCCGTGACCCGGCCCCGTCCCGGCCACGCGGACTACTCCGGCGGCGCTTCGACGGATCAGCTCGAGGACATGCGCAACGTCCTCGAACGGGCTTCGGCGCGCGAAACCGGGGCGCGGGTCATGGCCGGCGCCGTCTGCGCCCAGCTCCTCGCACGCTACGGGATCGCGCAGCGGTCGGCGGTGCTCCAGCTCGGACCGCACGTGGTCAGCGATGGTCCGCCGACCTGGGACGGCCTCGCCGGTGTCGACTTCGACTCGCCCCTGGTGACGCCTCATCCCGACCGTGAGGGAGACCTGGTGGAGGCGGTCCGCGCCGCTCGCACCGACGGCGACACCATGGGCGGCGTGGTCGGCGGGGTGGTCCGGGGGCTGCCGCCGGGTCTCGGCTCGTACGCCCACTGGGATCGCAAGCTCGACGGACGGATCGTCCAGGCGTTGGTCAGCATCCACTCGGTCAAGGCCGCCGCCGTCGGCGCCGGGATCGAGGTCGCGGGGTGTCTCGGGTCCGCGGCGCACGATGCGATCCGCGTCGTCGATGGCCGGCTGCGCCGGGACAGCAACCGCGCCGGCGGGCTCGAGGGCGGCGTGACCAACGGCGAGGATCTCGTGGCACGGGCGTACTTCAAGCCGATCTCGACGCTGCGCAAGGGTCTGCCTTCGGTGGATCTGACCACCGGCGAGGCCGGGGCTACGGCGTGGGAGCGCTCCGATGTCACGGCCATCGGCGCGGCGCCGGTGATCGTCGAGTCCATGCTCGCGCTCGTCCTCGCCGACGAGATGCTGGTCAAGCTCGGCGGCGACGCCATCATCGACACCGATGCCGCGTGGGCGGCGCTGTGCCGGCGGCTCGAGCCGTGGTGGCGTCCCGGCGCCAGGTAAGCCGACGGGCGGGGCGTCCTTCCACCCCGGCCGCTGTCCGGTTCACTTCCCGAGCCGCAACTCTTCGAGTTTCTTCTTCAATCTCTTGCGTACCCGCATGAGCCGCATCTTGAGCGCGCCCTCGCTGAGCGAGAGCCGACCGGCTATGCTCTCGATGCTCTCGCCGTCGGCCTTGGCCATGAGGAGCTCAACGACCTCGGCATCCTCGCTGTCGAGCGCCGTCATCATGAGCCGGAGCTCGGCGAGGCGCTCGGCCTGCACGTGGGGATCGTCGTCGGACTCGACGTGCAGTGCGGCGTCGAGCTCGTCCTCCTTGCGCACCGCCATTCGCCGGAGGTGATCGCGCGCGGCATTGGCGGCGATCCGCCGGACCCAGGCCTTGAAGGTGCGTGGATCGTTCAGGCTGGATAGGCTGTTCCACACTCTCAGAGCGACGTCCTGGGCGAGATCCTGAGCGGTCTCCGGTTGCCGCACTCCGCACGCGAACAGCGTCGAAGTGATGGCGGCTCGGTGGCTTTGGAGCAGCTCTGCGAATGCCCGTTCATCCCCCGATCGCGCCCGGCGAACCAGCACGGCCGTGGCCTCCCAGGCGGATGCGTCGTTGGTAACGCTCATGTGGTTCAAGGATACGCGAGCGCGCTTCGTCCGGGTGGGCCGGCGCAAAACCGAGTGGGAGGAAATCCGCGCAAGAGCCATGCTAAGCTCCGCCCTCAGAATGGTGACAACTTCCTCTCTCCCGCGCCTGCTCGACAGCCCACGGCCCGCCCATCTCGTCCTCGCGGACGGGACTGTTTTCTCCGGTTTTGCCGCCGGGGCGCCGGCGATCATCGACGGCGAGGTCGTCTTCAACACCGCCATGACCGGCTACCAGGAGATGCTCACCGACCCCTCCTACCACGGGCAGATCCTCTGTCTGACGACCTCTCACGTCGGTCAGGTCGGGGTCAACGCCCTCGATGCCGAGTCCGACAGGGTGTGGGCGCGGGCGCTCATCGTCCAGGATCTCGACCGCGAGCCGTCCTCCTGGCGCTCCGAAGAGGACGCCTCGGATTGGCTTCGTCGCGTCGGCGTCGCGGTTGGATGGGGCTTTGATGTCCGTTCGATCGTCCGCCACATCCGCACGGCGGGCGCGGTTCCCGGGGTGCTTGCCACCGACGGAACGGAGGTCGATGCGCTCGTCGAGCGCGCGCGCAGGGCGCGGGGAACCGATGGTTGCGATCTCGCCCGCGAGGTCGCGTGCGGTGAGGCCTACGCCTGGGACCGGGGCCCGTGGAGATCTCCGTCCGAGTCCGCGCCGGCGATGGACCCTAAAGACCGGCCGCCGGTGGCGGTGATCGACTTCGGCGTCAAGCGCTCCATCCTCCGACGACTGGTCGCCGAGAATCTACGGGTTCGGGTCCTGCCGCCGTCGGTATCCGCCCGCGAGGTGCTCACCGGGGGCCACGCCGGGGTGGTGCTGTCCAACGGCCCCGGCGATCCGGCGGCGGTGGCCGGCGCCCGCGAGCTCATCGACGGCCTCGTCGGCAAAGTACCGATTCTCGGCATCTGTCTGGGTTGTCAGCTTCTCGGACTGACCCTCGGCGGCCGCACCGTCAAGCTGCCCTATGGTCATCACGGCGGCAACCACCCGGTGCGTGAGCTCGCCACCGGCCGGGTCCTGGTGACCTCGCAGAATCACAACTATGCGGTGGAGGAGTCGTCGCTGCCGCGCGAGGTCGAAGTGACGCACATCAATCTCACCGACGGCACCCTCGAGGGCCTCGCCCTGCCGAGGGTGGGCGTCGAGGCGGTCCAGTTCCATCCCGAGGCGGCGCCGGGTCCCAACGACGCCGTCGGACTCTTCACGCGATTCGCCCAACGCTGTCGGGAGACGGAATCATGAGCCGGCCCGCCATCCCCGAGTCGGTCTGCATCCTCGGCGCCGGACCGATCCGGATCGGCCAGGCCTGCGAGTTCGATTACTCCGGCGTCCAGGGCGTCAAGGCCCTGCGCGAGGAGGGTTGCCGGGTCGTGCTGGTGAACTCCAACCCGGCCACGGTCATGACCGACGCCCGCCTCGCCCACCGGTCCTATGTCGAACCGCTGACCCTGCAATCGGTCACCGCGGTGCTCGAACGCGAGCGGCCCGACGCGCTCATCCCGACCCTCGGCGGCCAGACCGCCCTCAACCTGGCGGTGGCGCTCGACGAGGAAGGCGTTCTCGAGCGCCTCGGAATTCAGCTTCTCGGCGCCTCGGTCCGGTCGATCCGACTCGCCGAAGACCGCGAAGAATTCCGCCAGGCCATGACCGAGGCGGGCCTGCCGGTGCTGCCGGCAAAGACCGTGACCACCATCGAGGAAGGGCTCGCCGCACTCGAAACCATCGGCCTCCCCGCCATTCTACGTCCGTCCTTCACTCTCGGCGGTTGGGGCGGCGGTTCCGCCTTCGACCGGAAATCGTTCGAAGACCTGCTCCGACGCGGTCTCGAGGCGTCGCCGACCAACCAGGTTCTGGTCGAAACCTCGGTGCTCGGTTGGAAGGAGTTCGAGCTCGAGGTCATGCGCGACTCGGCGGGCGCCTTTGTCGTGGTCTGCTCCATCGAGAACCTCGACCCCATGGGGGTGCACACCGGCGACTCCATCACGGTCGCCCCGGCCCAGACCCTCACCGATCGCGAGTACCAGGTGCTGCGCGACGCCGCCCGCGGCGTCCTCGACGCGGTGGGCGTCGCCACCGGCGGCGCCAATGTTCAGTTCGCGGTCAATCCCGAGGACGGCCGCTACGCCATCATCGAGATGAACCCGCGGGTCTCGCGATCGTCGGCGCTGGCCTCCAAGGCGACGGGATTCCCGATTGCCCGAATCGCGGCCAAGGTGGCCCTCGGCCGCCGCCTCGACGAGATCTCCAACGACATCACGGGCACGACGCCCGCCAGCTTCGAACCGGCACTCGACTATGTGGTCGTCAAGATCCCCCGGTTCGCCTTCGAGAAGTTCCCCGGCGCCGAGCCCGTCCTCGGCACCGCGATGAAGGCGGTGGGCGAGGTCGCCGCCATGGGTCGGTCCTTCGAAGAGGCCCTCCTCAAGGCGATTCGCTCCCTCGAAATCGATCGCGACTCGCTCGAGGCGCCGGCCGATCTGCGAGCGGCGGATGACGACGGCCTCGCGGCGAGACTCGCCATCCCGTCGCCCGAACGCCTGTGGGAGCTCGCCGAGGGCCTGCGCCGTGGGTGGCGCGAGGAACGCCTCATCGAGATCACCGCCGTCGACCCGTGGTTCCTGCGCCGAATCGGCGGTCTGGTGGCGGCCGAGACCGCGCTGCGGAACCCGGAGCTCGATGCGCCGACCCGCCTCGCCGCCAAACGGCTCGGTTTTGCCGACAGTCAACTGGCGCGGCTTCAGGGAACGACTCCCGAAACCGAACGGCAGCGTCGACTCGATCTCGGGCTGCGCCGGATCCGGCGCCGGGTCGACACCTGCGCCGCCGAGTTCGAAGCCCGGACGCCGTATCTCTACGGCAGTTTCGGCGACCGCGACGAGCAGCCCGCGGCCCGCCGGTCGGTGGTCATCCTGGGCGGCGGTCCGGTGCGGATCGGTCAAGGCATCGAGTTCGACGCCTGCTGCGTCGAGGCGGTGGCCGGGGTTCGTTCAGAGGGTTTCGAAGCGGTGATGGTCAACTGCAATCCCGAGACCGTGTCCACCGATTACGACGCCGTCGACCGGCTCCACTTCGATCCCCTCCACATCGAAGACGTGCTCGACATCTGTGATGCCGAACGTCCCGTGGGCGTCATCGTCCAGCTCGGCGGCCAGACCCCGCTCAAGCTTGCCGGGGACCTGGAAAAGTACCAGATTCCGATCTGGGGCACGCCGCGCGACGCCATCGATCGGGCCGAGGATCGTGGTCGTTTCTCGGAGCTGCTGCGCGATCTCGGGCTGCGCCAGCCGCCGGGCAGGATGATCTCCTCCGCCGACCAGGCAGGGGCCGCCGGTGAGGAGCTCGGCTACCCGCTCCTGGTAAGGCCGTCCTATGTGCTCGGCGGCCGCGCCATGGAGATCGTCTACGGTCCCGACGAGCTCGCCGAGTACCTCGAACGGGCCGCCGCCGTCGATCCCGACCGGCCGGTCCTCCTCGACCACTTCCTCGAACAGGCCTCCGAGGTCGATGTCGACGCGGTCGCCGACGGCGAGCGGGTCGTCATCTGCGGCATCATGGAGCACATCGAAGAGGCCGGGGTCCACTCGGGTGATTCGGGCGCCGTGACCCCGCCGGTGAGCCTGCCCCTCGAGCTCCAGGCCGAGCTCAGACGCCAGGTCAGGCTCCTCGCACTGGCCCTCGGGGTGCGTGGTCTGATGAATGTCCAGTTCGCCATTCAGGAGGGCGTGGTCTACCTCATCGAGGTCAACCCCCGGGCATCGCGGACGGTGCCGTTCCTCGCCCGCGCCACCGGGATGCCGTGGGCCGAGCTCGCGGCCCGGGTCTGCGCCGGCGCCAGTCTCGCCGAGCTCGGGGTTCACGATGGCGTGCCCTCCGAGGTGGCGGTCAAACTACCGGTCTTTCCCTTCGAGCGATTCCCGGGGGTCGACCCGCTGCCGGGTCCCGAGATGCGCTCCACCGGCGAGGTCATGGGTCGCGGCCGCACCTTCGGCGAGGCCTTTGCAAAGGCTGCTCTCGCCGCCGGGTGGCGGCTCCCCGAAGAGGGCAAGGTGCTGCTTTCTTTTGCCGATCGTGACAAGACCCGTCTGCCGGCGCTGGCTGCGCGCTTCGAGGAACTCGGATTCGAGCTCCTCGCCACCGAGGGAACCGCGAAGATGCTCCACGCAGCGGGTTACCCCGAGGTGAGAACGGTATTCAAGGTCGGCCAGGGTGATCCCGACATCCCCCACCTGCTGGCCGGGGGCGGGATCGATCTGGTGGTCAACACCGCGGCCGGCCGCAAGGCGGCCCGCGACGCGCCGTCGATCCGCCGCGCGGCGCTCGACGCCAACGTGCCCTACTTCACGACCATCCCGGGCGCCTACGCCGCCGCCGAGGCGGTGGCGACACTGCGCCGCGGACCGCTGACGGTCAGGGCGCTGCAGGACGACCTCGGGTCCAAACCCCCGTGGGCCGCCAACCTCGGCTGATACCTGGACCGGGAGGATGCAGGGTGGGCCTCGGGGCTTGAAGGTATCGGGGTCATCCGGCTCATTGATCCGTGCGGCTTCCGCGATGTTATTCGGAACACGAAGGGCACAAAGAACCGCGACGGCCCCACGAAGCATCGGAGAATGACCCGGGCTCCCTCCGATCCGCACCGTGGGTCACCATTCGATGGCGTGCGATGAGGCAGAAAGCGACTTTGTGGTTTCTTTGTGGGTCTTGTTGAACTTCGTGTTTCACGCATCTTCGCTGCGGGCGGCACGATCGATCTCCGCGCGTGAAATCATCAGGACCCGGTGTTCTGGCCCCATTGTCGTGGCCCTGTGGGGGGTCAGTACAAACTCGTCAGGCGGTACTCGGCGAGGAGCCGGGCATCGATGAGGTCGTACTCGCTGCCCTCGACGCGGAAGTACTGGGGCCCGATGGTGGAGTCGCGCTCGTGTTGTCTGAGCACCCTTTCCGGTGAGAGCTGCAACCGCAAGGGACGGGCGATGAGACTGTAGGTGATGAAACGAAGGTCGTCCCCGGTGTCGAAGGCGCCGTCGGGTCCGGCCGAAACGAGCTCGAGCCGCCGCCAGTCGCCGTCGCCGAGATCGGGGCGATCGACGGTGTGGAACGTCGCCTGAAGCCCGGCCGCGAGATCCGCCTCGATCTCGGGTTCGCGCATCCAACCGTCACCGCGTTCGATGAAGCGGGTCCTGATTGCGTAGTCGCGGCCCCAGCCGTCGGTCTCACGGATCTCGTAGAACTCGCGAACCGAGGCCGGCGCCATCTCGCTGTCGGCGCCGAAGAAGACCAATGGGATCCATCCGCGGACGGCCATGGTCGAGTACGGAGCGAGTTCGTTCCCCCACGTCCCCGCAAAGGGGAAGGGCTCGGTCTCGCGCACCGCATAGCGGGAGGCGGCGGCACCGATCTCGTGTGCGCGGTGAATGGTGACGAGTTCGGCGGCGCGGCCGCCGTCGCCGGCGACCATCCAGCGCAGGGTCGTCGCCAGGTCCGGACCGGGTCCGGTGTCGCGCAGCCGGGCGAAACCGAAAATCGGCAGCAGGATGATCGCGCCGTAGACCAGGACCCGCCAGCCGCCCGAACCCAACATCCCGACGATCGATCGGCGGGGGTGGGTCGCGATTGCGGCGCTGAGGTCCCAGCCGCAGGAAGCGCAGATGGTCGAGCGCTCGGGGAGATCGGCGCCGCAGTCACCACAGGTGATGGTGTTGTCCATGGCTGAAGGGTAGCGCAACTCACGGGGACAGTTGAGACCGTGACGGCACGAAGTTCACAGAGGATCACGATCACATCGGTTGCCGGGCTGTTCACCGCCCGGCACCCGATGTGATCGGTCGGATGGTGATGCTTGGCGTTCTTTGCGTCTGAGCGGTCTACTTATCGTGTCTTCTTCCCGTTCGTGCGATGAGCCACCTGGTCGGACCCGGCGCGAGCGCCGCGGTCCAGGCCATGAGACGCAGGGCGAACGGGTGGCAGACCACCGGCCGCGGCCGGCGGACGACTCCGAGAATCACCCCGGCGCAGGTTTCGGGGGTGCTGACCGGAATCCACGAGGCGAGGCTGGGGATGTGCTCGTGGGAGTCGGGGTTGGCTTCGAAGTACTCGCTCGAAACCTCGCCGAAGTAGACGAGGGAACTCCGGACACCGGTTCCGCCGAGATCCTGGCGCAGGGCTTCGTGCAGACCGCGGAGCGCCCAGCGCGAAGCGGTGTAGGCGGTGGCGCCGGGCCACGGGATGATCGATGCCGGCGAACCGATGTGGATGAGCTGACCGCGACCGGCGGCGATCATGTCGGCGATGAAGGCGCGACAGGTGTGCGCCGCCGCGAGGTAGGGTGCGCCGATCATGGCGTCGATCTGAGCGGCCGTGGTCTCCTCGAGAAAACGCCAGGTTCCGGCGCCGGCGGAGTTGACGATGAGCGACGGCGCGCCCCAAGCGGCGCGGACCCTTTCGGCCATGGCGTCGACGGCGGCGCCGTCGGCGGCGTCGAGGGCTTCGGCGAGGACCTCGCCGCCGGCGCCGGCGATCCCGGCAGCGAGCGTGGCGAGCCGGTCGGCGCGACGCGCCACCAGCACCACGCGCCAACCGTTCTCGGCGAGGGCCAGCGCCGACGCCGCCCCGATACCGCTCGACGCTCCGGTGACAACTGCGATGGGAGGGGACTTTGCCATCATGGAAGCCTAAACCATTCTCCGCAAAACGGTGATTCGGACGCGGGGCGGGCGAATCAACGGATTTTCCCGGTGAGCGTTACCTCGGCGATCCGCCAGCGTCCTTGTCAGTGGAGATGATGATGCATTCCCCGAACTGCCCCGACCACGGACGACTGGTGTTCGACCTCGCGCTCGGCCGGCTCGACGATTCCGCCGCCATCGAGGCCGAGAACGTCGGTGCGTCCTGCCCGGTCTGCCGGGCGTGGTGGCAGGGACAGTTCGAGGGTGGAGCGGCCGAGGTGGTCGATGAGGCTGTCGCCGCGGCGTTTGCCGGCCTTCGGCTTCCCGCGCGTCGCCGCGGTTTCCGATGGATGGCAGCGGCCGCCGCGGTGGTGGTGGCGCTCGCCGTCGGGACCATCTGGGTATCGCAGAGCACGACCCCCGTCGCTGAGACGCCGGCGTCGCGGATGGCGGCGATTCGAACCATCACCTTCGAGCCTTCCGAAGCGGCCGGCGCGTTCGCCCTGATCGAGGCTCCCGACCCCGAGCCCGCCGACCTCATGCAGGCGGTCGTCCGCGAGGCATCGTCCGGAGCGCCCGTCGTCGCCGAGGCCGTCCAGGCCGAAGTTGCAGCCGAGCGTCCGGCCGGCATCCTCTTCGCAGGCGGGTTCGAATCCGGTCGACTTGAAGACTGGGTGCCGAAGACCTGACGCGACGTGCAACCGGCATCCTGAAAGCTGCGCTACCATGTCTCCTGCCCGGTTTCCCGGGTCGGAGGTTTCCGATGAAACGACCTTGCCTGAGCGTCGGCGTCGCCGTGGCGCTCTCCTGCGCTGCGCTCACCGTCGCCGCCGAGACCCACCCCATTGACGTCCATGATCTCGTCGCCATGGAGCGCGTCGAGGATCCCCGGCCGTCCCCCGATGGTTCGATGGTCGCTTTCGTGGTGTCGACCATGGATCTCGAAGCCAACCGCGGCGGCCGGAGCCTCTGGCTGGCGGCCACCGACGGCTCGGTTGTGCGTCGTGTGACGAGGAACGCCGCGTCCGACTGGAGCCCGCGCTGGGCCGACTCCCGCACCGTCTACTTCCTGTCGGCTCGTTCCGGGTCGGCGCAGGTGTGGCGGATGGCGGTCGACGGCGGCGAGGCGGAGCAGGTCACCGATCTGCCCGTCGACGTCGAAGCCCTCAAGGTCGGCCCCGGCGTCCGGGCCCTCTATCTCGGTCTCAAGGTCTATGCCGACTGTGACGACCCGGTGCTGTGCACCGGCGAGCGGTTGGAGAGGGAAGCCGCGCGGAAAACCACCGGGATGATCTTCGACAGGACCTTCGTCCGGCACTGGGACACGTGGAAGGACGGCCGGCGCAACCATGTCTTCAGGATCGGCCTCGGCGAGGACGGACTGCCGAGCGGCGAAGCGGTGGATTTGATGGCCGCTGTCGACGGCGACTGCCCGACCGTTCCTTGGGGTGGTGACGAAGACTGGACCGTGTCCCCAGACGACGCGACACTGGTCTACACCGCCAAGGTGGTCAACGGTTCCGAGGAGACCTGGTCCACCGATTACGACCTTTGGGTGGTGGCCACCGACGGTGCTGCGCCGGCGGCGAAGCTGACGACGGCCAATCGAGCCTGGGACGCGGCCCCCGCGTTCTCGCCCGACGGCTCGAAGCTGGCCTATCTGGCCATGACTCGACCCGGGTACGAGGCGGATCGCTTCCGGGTGATGGTGATGGACTGGCCGGGCGGCGAGGCGCGGGTGCTGACCGAGGCCTGGGACCGCTCGCCGGGCGGGATCGTCTGGTCGCCGGACGGGGCGTCGATCTACGCTTCGGCCGACAATGTCGGCAACCGCTCGATCTTTCGCATCGGCCCCGACGACGGCGCGGTCCAGGCGCTGCTGACGCGGCACACCAACTCGAGCCCGAATCCACTGCCCGACGGGCGGTTGCTTTTTGCCCAGGACAGGCTGACCTCGCCGGTGGAGCTCTACGTGCGTCCGGCGGACGGTGGTGAGCCGCTCCAGATCACCCACCTCAACACCGACCGGCTCGCGGCCATCGACTTCGGCGCCTACCAGCAGTTTTCCTTCATCGGTGCGCACGGCGACGAGGTCTTCGGCTACTTCATCGAACCGGCGAACCGAGTGCCGGGGAAGAAGTACCCGCTCGCGTTCCTGATCCACGGCGGTCCGCAGGGGAGCTTTGACGATCATTGGCACTACCGGTGGAATCCGGAGATCTACGCCGGTCACGGCTACGCGGTCGCCATGGTCGACTTCCACGGCTCGACGGGTTACGGTCAGGCCTTCACCGACGCCATCAACGGCGACTGGGGAGGCGCCCCGTACGAGGATCTCATGAAGGGTCTCGACGACGTCCTCCGCAGGCACGCCTGGATCGATCCCGACCGGGTGGCGGCCGCCGGCGCGAGCTTCGGCGGCTACATGATCAACTGGATCCAGGGCCAGACCGACCGGTTCGCCGCGCTGGTCTGCCACGACGGCAATCTCGACGAGACGATGGCGTACTACGACACCGAGGAGCTCTGGTTCCCGGAGTGGGAGCACGGCGGGACGCCCTGGGATCATCCCGAGAGCTACGCCAGGCACTCTCCGGTTCACTTCGTCGGCAATTGGAAGACGCCGGAGCTGGTGATCCACGGCGCCCTCGACTATCGCGTCGTGGACACCCAGGGAATCGCGACCTTCAACGCGCTGCAGCGGCGTGGGGTGCCGTCACGGTTGCTCTACTTCCCGGACGAGAACCACTGGGTCTTGAAACCGCTCAACTCGATTCAGTGGCACGAGGTCGTGCTGGACTGGATGGACCGGTGGACCGCCGCCGGCAACGGCCAGGAGTGAAGGCCGGCGGGCTGCGCGGCGATAGGTCGCAGCGGAGTCGGATGCTACTATGTGGAGGGATTCCCGGAGGTTGGAGTGATCATCACTTGCCCTGATTGTGAGACAAAATACCGATACGATGAACGCCGTTTCGACGGTGATTCGTCCAAGAAGGTCAAGTGTACGTCGTGCGGGTTCACGTTCGAGGCAGTCAATCCGGTGTTGGGGGCTGCGGGTCACGCGGCGCCGCCGGTCGAAGATGACGCCGTCCCGGGATTCAGGCGGAGAGTGTTGACCTCGGAACATCAGACGCCGACCGTCGCGGCGCCCGAGCCCAAACCCGCGCCGGACTCGCCGCTTCCCGCGTTGCCGTCGGACCCCCGCTATTCACTCGCCGTGATCGCCGGTGGGCAGGCGGGCAGCGTCTTTCAGCTTCACAAACCGCGGATCCTCATTGGTCGGGGCTCGGCCATGGATATCCAGTTGCGGGATTCCGAAGTGTCAAGGCGTCATCTCGCGATCGAGATCCGAGACCTGGATGTCGAACTCATCGATCTCGAGGCGACCAACGGCACCTGGTTTGAAGGCAGGAGAATCGACAGGGTGAAGTTGGACCACCAGGACGAGTTCACCCTCGGTTCGACCACGTTGATGCTCATCGTGACCCCGGTTCGTGGCGCGTAATCGCGCCAAGGTGGCGTGAATCCAGTCGATGGGTCGCGCCGCAAAGGGACTTGCACCAGGCATCGGTCTTGCTTATCTTGCGCCTTTGAGACGGTGAAGAACCGCCGCGCGGAGGTGGTGATCCCTCCCGGGCGATCGAGGAGTTGTCGATGATCGAGGTCGAAAACCTGAGTCGGGTCTATGTCGACACCCCTGTGGTCGACGGCCTGTCGTTTCATGTGCCGGAAGGCCAGATCCTCGGTTTTCTCGGGCCCAACGGAGCCGGGAAGACCACCGTCATGCGGATGATGACCGGCTTCCTGCCGCCCACCACCGGTCGCGTCGTCGTCGCCGGGGTCGATCTCGACGCCGATCCCGTGGGTCTGCGCCGCAAGATCGGTTATCTGCCCGAGAACGTGCCCCTCTACCCCGAGCTCCGGGTGGATGAATATCTGCGGTTTCGCGCCGATGTCGAGGGTGTGCGGCGGCCGGAGCTTTCCGAAAGCCTCGAGTACGTCGTCGAGCGCTGCATGCTCTCGGATGTCCGAAGACAGGCGATCGGGACCCTCTCCAAGGGCTATCGCCAACGGGTCGGATTGGCGGGCGCGCTCATTCACAAACCGCCGGTGCTCATCCTCGACGAGCCCACCGTCGGCCTCGATCCGAACCAGATCATCAAGATTCGCGAGCTCATCACCGAACTCGGAAGGGATCACACGGTGGTGTTGTCCACCCACATCCTGCCCGAGGTCGAACAGATCTGCGAACGGGTCTTCATCATCGATCACGGCCGGGTGGTCGCCGACGGGACCCCCGAAGCCCTGCGCACGAAACTCATCGGCAACCCCGTGGTGCGGGTCGAGATCCGCGGCGCGGGCGACGACGCAGCCGAGTCGCTTGGCCGCTTGCCCGGCGTGGTGGCGGTGAACCGGCGCGCAGACGGTGTCTTCCTCATCGAGCACGCCGGCGACGCGGATCCCCGCGAAGGCGTGTTCCACCTCGCCGTGGACCGCGGGTGGATCCTGCTCGGCCTGACCCCCCAGCGAGCCACCCTCGAGGATGTCTTCGTTCGGTTGACGACGGCGGACGACGCGGCGCCGATGGCCGCGTCCGCCGCGCAGGAGGTGTGAGATGGCGGCACTGATCATCTGGCTCAGGGCCCTGGCCGCCATCATCCGGCGCGAGCTCATCGCCACGTTCTCCTCGCCGCTGGCCTATATTGTCTTGGCCGCCTTCCTGCTGCTCCAGGGCGCCCTCTTCAGCCTGATCCTCGGGTATCTCAGCCAACCCGGCCAGTCCTCGATGTCGATTCTCCAGGCGTTCTTCGGCGGCACGATCTTCTTCTGGTTCTTCCTGGTGGTTGCGCCGCTCATCACCATGCGCCTCGTGGCCGAAGAACGGCGATCGGGCACCATCGAGGTCCTCCTGACCTCGCCGGTGACCGAAACCCAGGTCATCATCGGCAAGTTCGCCGCCGTTTTCATCTTCTATCTCGCGCTGTGGACACCGACCCTGGTCTACGTGCTCATGGTCAAGAGCCAGGCGGCGATCGATTGGGGGGCGGTGGCCTCGTCCTATCTCGGAGTCGCGCTCTTCGGTGCGCTCTTTGTTTCCCTCGGTCTCTTTGCCTCGACCCTGGCCCGAAGCCAGATCATCGCCGCGGTCATCGCCTTCACCGGTCTGATCATCCTCTTCGGCCTGCCGCTCACGCGCGGTCTGCTGCTCTCGTCATCCGGCCTCGGGGCCGTGATCGATCACGCGGATCTGTGGCAACAGATGGCCGACTACGCCAAGGGCATCGTCGACACGAGGTACGTGGTCTACGAGCTCTCGCTCACCGGCCTCTTCCTTTTCCTGTCGACAAAGAGCCTCGAGCTCGGCAAGTGGAGGTAGGGCGATGAGAAAGAAAAGCGTACGTTACGGTGCGGCGGGTGTCGCCGCCCTGGTCGTGGTGGTGGTTCTGGTCGGAATGGCCAACTGGCTCGGGACCCGGCACTACCGGCGGTGGGACTGGACCTCGTCCAACCTCTACACCCTCTCCGAGAAGTCCATCGACCTGGTCCGCGGCCTCGACACCGAGGTGCGGGTCGTGGTCTTCATGGTGCCGTCCAGCCCGCTCTTCGATCAGGCGCAGGAGCTCCTCGAGCGCTACGCCGCGGTGTCGGACAAGATCGTCCTCGACTACATCGATCCCGAACGCGAGCCGCTCAAGACAAAAGCCCTGGCCGAGCAGTTCGGCATCACCATGGCCAACACCGTCGTCTTCATCGCCGGTGATCGGACCAAGTACGTGACATCGGAACAGATGGTGGACTACGACTACTCGGGGATGCAGTACGGCCAACAGCCGACCGTGCGGGCTTTCAGGGGCGAGGAGGAGTTCACCTCCGCCATCCAGTCGCTGGTGGTCAGCTCGGTTCCGAAGATCTACTTCGTCACCGGCCACGGCGAAGCCACTCCCGGGTCGCAGGGCGACGGCGCCCTCGCCGGTCGCAGCCTGTCGATCCTGGTCGACAAGATGAAGAAGGACAACATGGTCGCGGAGGAGGCCAGCCTGCTCTCGGGCGTGATTCCCGATGACGCCGATGTCATCGCCATCGTCGGTCCCACCCGCCCCTACACCGAGGCCGAGGTCGCCGCCCTCGACGCCTTCCTCGATGGTGGAGGTCGACTCATGGTGGCCCTCGATCCACTCATCGAGCCCGACGGCACCATGCGGCAGACCAGGCTCGAGCCCTTTCTCGCCACCCGCGGCGTCGTGGTCAACGACGACCTGGTGGTGGATCCGTCGCGCAAGCTGCCGTTCTTTGATCTGTCGGCGGTCTATCTGACCGATTTCGCCGATCACCCGGTGACCACCGGGCTCGATGGGATCGCGGTGCTGTTCACCGTGACGAGGTCGCTGACCGCCGATTCCGATGACGCCCGGATTCTGGTCGAAACCAGCACCGAAGGCTGGGGCGAGACCGATCTCGGGATGCTGCTGCGCGGTGAACCGGTGGTCTTCGACGCGGGTCTCGACACCGGGGGGCCGGTGGCGCCCGCAGTGGTGGTCGAAAGCGCGGCCGCGGCGCTCGACGGCGGCGACCATCCCGCCGGGGATTCCGAGGTCACATCCAGGTTGGCGGTCTTCGGCGACTCGGATTTTCTCACCGATGTCGACATCGGCAATGCCGGCAACGAGATCCTGGCCATGAACACCATCAACTGGCTGGTCGCCCGCGATCATGCCATGGGCATTCCTCCGCACGACATGGAGAGCATGAGCCTGTTCATCGATCAGCAGAAAATGCGGCTCATCCTGGTGGTGGTGCTCCTCGTCATGCCGGGGGCGGCCATCGCCATGGGAATCATGGTGTGGCGGCGCCGTAGGCACTGACGGAGGGGCGGGATGCGAAGCAGGAATCTGATCATCCTGGTATCGGTGGCGATCGCCCTGGGGCTGTTCATCTTCTTTGTCGAGCGCCACCAGCCCACCACCGATGAGCGCGAAGAACGGGCCGACAGGCTCTTCCCGAATCTCGACCGGGACGCGGTTGTGGCGCTGGAACTCGAGACCGGCCATGGTTCCATCCGTCTCGCCAAGAACAATGACGAGTGGCGGCTGGTCGAGCCCGTGGAGTATCCGGCCGACGCCACCACGGTCAAGGCGTTCGTCGACGCCATCGCCGACCTCGATGCCGAGAGAACCCTCCCCGCAGGAGAGGTCGCTCCGGGCGATTACGGGCTCGACGCTCCGGTTCTCGGACTCGCTCTCGTCGATGCGCAGGGGCGGCGATTCTCCCTCGCGGTCGGCGACGAGGCGCCCCTCGGATCCAACCGGGCCGTGAGGAGGAATGAGGACGAGGAGATCATCCTGGTTCCGGGGTATTTTGCCGCCGATCTGGCCAAGGATGTCGACGACTGGCGATCGCGCGACGTCGTCGATCTGCCCGAGCACGATCTCGAGTCGGTGGAGATCGAGACGGTCGAGGATCGCATTCGCGCCGAGCAGGTGCGCGGTCGGTGGCAGCTTCGGGAACCGCTGGCCGATCTCGCCGATCCCGATCAGATGCGGAGCCTGGTCTCCGAGCTCAACACCCTCCGGGTCAGCGAGTTTCTACCCGGCGATCCCGATGCTTCAAGCCTCGGTCTCGACCCACCGGCGTTTCGGGTGCGCCTGCAAGGCAAGGCCGGAGACGACGCGCTCACCCTCGAGCTGTCCGCCGCCGACAAAGAAACCGGTACGGCGGTCTGCCGTCGCAACGGATCGGATCTCTTTCGGGTGCCCTCGGCCATCGTGACCAGGCTCTCCAAGGCGCCGGTGCTGTGGCGGTCGAATCGAGTCTGGCCCTTGACGACCTGGGATGTGACGAAGATCGAGTTCGCGGGTGCGGCGGGACAGACCCGTTTCGACCGGGTCGATGGCATGTGGCAGGCCGAAGATGGTGGGGAGGCCGACAACCCGGAGCTGAGTCGGCGCCTCAGCGCGCTCGCCGATCTCGAGGTTCGCGAACACGATCTGGTGCTGCCGCCCACCGAGGTCATGGGAAGTGTCATCCTCGACCTCGCCGGCGATGAGGGTGCCGAGACCCTGACCTATACGTTTTTCGCACCGCTCGAGGAGGGCGGCCACGCCGCGGTGACGGTGAGTTCCCGCGACAACGTGATGGGGGTGGATGCGGTCTCGGCGGAAACCATCGTCGGCGACATCGGAAACCTGCGACCGGCGGCCGAGATGCCGGCCCTCCCAGAGGACGGGTAGCGTCAGTGGTCCTCCGGACTTCACGACCTCAAGACCTCGAGATCTCACGGCCCAAAGCCCTCCCCGCCAAGCTACAATGCCCCGACCGGGAGGGCTATTGACGCAGGCGGTTTGGCGTGAGCGGTTCGACAAGCTTCGGCAGCAGCGCCCTGGGCTCGCCCAGCGGGTGTGCCGCCGGCTCCTTCTCGACATGCAGCGACGGGGTCTCATCGATCTCGACGACATCGATGAGGAGATCGCGGTCGCCCTCAATCTGTCGGGCTCGCGGGCCCGGCTCGACCCGAACCGTCCGAAGCCCCGGCTGCCGAAGCAGAGCCGTCACGCCCTGTACGAACTGGCGTTGAAATATGCCGAGAAGCACCTCTCGTCGGAGGAGATCGGCACGACCATCGTCCTCACCGAGAAGCGGGCGCTCGCTCTCGAGGTTGCGCGCCTGGCCGAGGACCCGGACACACCGCTCGGTGATCTTCGCGACAGGGTGCACGAGTTCCTCGAGTTTGCGCCCGGTGAGGGCTCGTCGCTGCCAGAGGACATCATCGGGACCAGGGCGGCCCTGGTTCGAAGGTTGTTGACCGACCACCTCGACTTCATCGCCGTGGCCAAGAAGTTCGTCCGGATCAGCGACTTCGGCTGGGTGCTCGACCGGATCATTCCCACCTACGGCCAACAGGGGAGGCTCGGCGGCAAGGCGGCGGGTCTCGTCCTCGCCCATTCCATCCTGCAGCAGGCTCGGTACGACGGGCTTTTCGACACCGAGTACCGCATTCCCCGATCCCACTTTCTGCCGTCCAACGGAATCCTCGAGTTCATTCAGTACAACAATCTCGAGGAGATCATCAACGTCAAGTACAAGGATATCGAGGAGGTGCGGCAGGAGTACCCGCTGGTCGAGCGGCTCTTCAAGAACGGCGCCATGCCTCCGACCATCCACGACGGCCTGGAACAGATGCTCCTCGATATCGGCGAGCGTCCCCTGGTCGTCAGGTCGTCCAGCCTGCTCGAGGATCGCATCGGCCACGCCTTTTCCGGTAAGTACAAGAGCCTGTTCATCCGCAACCAGGGCTCAATCGAGGCGCGGCTGGACTCCCTCGAGAATGCGATCTCCGAGGTCTACGCCTCGGTGTTCCATCCCGATCCCATCGAGTACCGGCGGAGCCGGGGCCTGCTCGACTTCCAGGAACAGATGGGGATTCTCATCCAGGAGGTGGTGGGTCGCGAGGTCGGGAACATGAAGGTCCCGGTCTTTGCCGGGGTCGCGTTCTCGCGCTGCGAGATGCGCTGGTCGCCGAGGATCCGCCACACCGACGGGATGGCCCGGCTGGTGCTCGGCCTCGGTACCCGGGCAGTCGATCGAACCGTCGACGACTATCCGGTCCTGGTCGCTCTCGAACAACCGACGCTGAGGGCGGTCCAGCAGCCGGACGAGGTCTACCGGTACTCTCAGGGCGAAGTCGATGTCATCGACCTGACCGAAGGTCAATTCGATTCGATCCCGATCGAGCGGTTCCTCAGCCGGGTGGGCCGCAAGCTGCCGAACATGAACAAGATCTTTTCGATCTACCGCCATCAGCAACTGCTCCCCATGGTCGGCCTCATGGCGCAGGTCGAGCCATCCGAGCTGGTCGTGACCTTTGACGGTCTGGTCCGATCGGGGTTTCCCGCCGCTCTGAAGACCATGCTCGATCTTCTCGAGGACGGTCTCGGCGAACCCGTCGATGTCGAGTTCGCCCATGACGGCGAGAGTCTCTTCATGCTCCAGTGCCGGGCGCTGAGCCTCGGCACGTCCGAACAGCGGGTGGTCGTGCCGGCAAATGTCGACACCGCGGATCAGGTCTTTTCGGCCAACCGCTATGTCCAGATGGCGCAGAGCCCGAATATCGAGTACGTGGTGCTGGTCGATCCGCGCGATTATGAGAAGCTGGCGACCCGGGACGCCATGCTGCGGGTCGGGCGTGCCATCAGCGCGCTGAATCAGATCCTCCCCGCGCGGTGCTTCATTCTGATGGGACCCGGCCGGTGGGGAAGCCGGGGCGACATCCGGCTCGGAGTGCCGGTGACCTACTCCGATATCAGCAATACCGCCATGTTGGTGGAGATCGCGCGAAAGGTGGGTTCCTACCTGCCGGATGTCTCGTTCGGGACCCATTTCTTCAACGATCTCGTGGAATCGAAAATCGCATACCTGCCCGTCTACCCGGATGATCTGCGGGTGGTTTGGAACGAGGAGTTCCTCCGCGGTTCACCGAATGCCCTGGCCACGGTGGCGCCGGAATTCGCGGACATGGAGCACGTGGTCCGGGTGATCAATGTCCCGGAGGTGAGCGGCGGGCGGCTCATGCACGTGGTGATGGACGCCGAAGCCGATCGCGCGCTCGCCTTCCTCGGCCCGCCGAAATAGCCCTGGTTCGTATTCGGCGTCTCCGAATCATCACAGGGGCACGGAGACACAGAGGGAGCGTCAGCTGGCTGAAGTCTGACTCTCCGCTCCTCGCCTTTCGGTTCTTCAACGGTGAGTCAACCGCGCAGGGGTCTCATCGGTTGGATCGGCGAAGGTCTGGCGCTGAAGTCGGTCAGATGCCCTCTGTGCCTCTGGGGTGACTCCCCGAGGGCGGTGGTGCCGGGGTCGCCGACGGGCCTTTGATACAAAAAACGCCCGGCCGAAGCCGGGCGTTCCGAGATGAAACTGTGAACGGTCGACTGTCGACCTCGGGATCTACGCCCAGCCGCGGAGGTGGCAGGCGGTGGCGACGCGCTGGATCGCGATCATGTAGGCGGCGTCGCGCATGTACTCGCCGGTCTCCTCGGACAGATCGGCCACGGCGTGGAAGGCCGTGGTCATTTTCTGGTCGAGACGCTTCAGGACCTCGTCCTTGGGCCAGAAGAAGTTGGTGTTGCACTGGACCTGCTCGAAGTAGGAGCAGGTGACGCCACCGGCGTTGGCGAGGAAGTCGGGAATGACGAAGATGCCGCGCTTCTTGAGCACCTCGTCGGCTTCGGGAGTGGTCGGCCCGTTGGCGCCTTCGGCCACGATCCTGACGTTCGAGTGGATCCGCTCGACGTTGTCGGCGGTGATCTGGTTTTCCAGCGCCGCCGGGATGAGAATATGCACATCCTGATCGAGCCAGGCGTTGGCCTCGAGCCGTTCGTAACCGGCGGCCTCGGCCTTGGCCTTGTCGATGGCGCCGAACCGATTGGTGATCGAGAGCAGGAAATCGGCGTCGATGCCGTCCGCCTTCTTGTAGGTGTAGGAGATCTGGTCGTCGTTGTCCCAGCAGGACACCGCGACCACCGTCGCACCGAGCTCGATGAGCTTCTTGGAGGCGTACTGGGCGACGTTGCCGAAGCCCTGGATCGAAGCGCGGATCTCCCCCATCGAGAGGTTCATGCGTTTGAGCGCCTCGCGCACGGTATAGACCACGCCGTAGCCGGTGGCTTCGGTGCGGCCGAGTGATCCACCGACCTCGACCGGCTTGCCGGTGATCATGCCGGGGTAGTGGCCGCCGGCGAGCTTCTCGTACTCGTCGAGGATCCAGACCATGTGCTGCGGGTTGGTCATGACATCCGGGGCCGGGACATCGTTGATCGGTCCGATGTTCTTCGAAACCTGGCGGACCCAGCCGCGACACAGCGCTTCCTGCTCGCGCGGCGAGAGATTGTGCGGGTCGCAGATGACGCCGCCCTTGCCGCCGCCGAGCGGGATGTCGACAACGGCGCACTTCCAGGTCATCCAGGTGGCCAGGGCCCGCACCGTGTCAACTGTCTCTTGGGGGTGGAAGCGGATGCCGCCCTTGGCGGGGCCGCGGGCGTCGTTGTGCTGGACGCGGAATCCCCTGAAGACCTTGACCGATCCGTCATCCATGCGGATGGGAATGGTGAAGTGGTACTCGCGCTGCGGCACCCGCAGCAGATCGCGGATACCGTCGTCGAGTTGGAGCAGTTCGGCGACCGCGTCGAACTGACGCTGGGCCATGGTGAAGGCGTTGAACTCGTGGCTCATTTTGACTCCCTGGTTACCGTTCGCGCCGTCCCGGAGCGAAACGAAGCGTCTGCGGGTTATACGCCTCGCACGGGTGGAGAGTCAAGGTTTTTCGGGTCCTTCGGCTGGCCGCGCCGGTGTCGATCGATGCGGAAGGCGGATATCGCAGGGACGAGCGGATCGGCGCGGTCGAGATTGAGCCAGGGCCCGAGTCGGAGTCGACCGAACACTCGGCCAGCGCGAGTTCGGGCCGCCGTCTCCGTCTGCGGCGAACGACCCGGCGGCAGCGAGCTGATCGCGGTCCGGCCCGGGCGATCAGTGGGTTCGCCCGAACCTCCCCCGCCGGTGGGAGCAGCCGGTCCGGACCGGCGCATCGGGTACAATTATCGGATGTTCCTGCACACCGGAGACGACCCGACTCGAACCCTGGCAATCCCTCAGGCTTCGCACTCCTGGCTCGCCTGGCAGCTGGCCGAGCACTGGGGTAATCGACACTTCTGCCGGCCGCTCCCCCGAGCCGAGGTTCTCGCGGCCGTGATGCTCCACGACTCCGGCTGGACCGAATTCGACGAGGCGCCGGGAATCGATGACGAGGGCCGCCCGCGGACCTTTGACCGGATGGAGGTGGAACGCCACCTCGAGATCTGGCGTCGGTGCGTCGCCCGAACCGTCCTTCACAGCAGATATGCGGCGCTTCTGGTCGCCAGCCATTTCGCCGAGATGGCGGAAACCAAGACCGCGGATTACCTGGCGCGTGGGGACACCTCGTCGGGCCGCCTCGCGGAGCGCTTCCGAGCCGAGATGAATCGCCGGAAGGACGAGTGGGTGGAGATCCTCGGTCCGGATGCCCGCTACCAGGGTTGCCTGCGGGGAACGAGGCGGCAATCCAATGCCGACATCCTGACCCTTGCCGACAGGGTTTCGGTCTATCTTTGTGCCGCCCTGGCGTCGGAGTTCGAGGTTGCGGCGCCGACCGCGGACGGTGAGGTTCGATCCGTCAGGTTCAGCGCCATGGATCAAACCAACTGGAGGGTCGATCCGTGGCCCATGGAGGGGGATCGGGTGCGGCTTCAGGTCGAGGGGCGTGTTCTGCCGGAAACGCGCTTCGACTCCGCCGACGAGTTCCGCGAGGTTCTCCTGCGGGCTCCCGTCGAGAGATTGAACTTCACGCTCCTGCGCGCATCCGCCCTTGGTTGACAATCGACAACCGGAGACTACAATACCGTCCTGCTGCTTGATGCTCCGCAGTAGCTCAACGGTAGAGCGGGTGGCTGTTAACCACTAGGTTGGGGGTTCAAATCCCTCCTGCGGAGCCAGAACATCTCAATCAACGAAACCCGCGCACCGCGCGGGTTTCGCTTATTGAACTGTGCTAGGCTCCCGCCTCGGAGGCCTTGATGACGGGAAAACGACGGGCGTTGGTGACCGGAGGCGCGGGCTTCCTCGGCTCTCATCTTTGTGAGCGGCTGCTCAAAGAGGGTCTCGATGTGGTCTGCATGGACAACCTCATCACCGGCAGCCTCGAGAACATCGAACATCTCTTCGGCCGAGACGGGTTCATCTTCGTCGAGCACGATGTGACCAATTTCATTCACGTCGCCGGTCGGTTGGATTTCGTGCTGCACTTCGCCTCCCCGGCATCGCCCATCGACTATCTCAAACTGCCCATCCAGACCCTCAAGGTCGGGTCGTTGGGGACCCACAAGGCGATCGGCCTCGCCAAGTCCAAGGGCGCGCGTTTTCTCCTCGCCTCGACATCGGAGAGCTATGGCGATCCGTTGGTTCACCCCCAGCCCGAAACCTACTGGGGCAACGTCAACCCGGTCGGTCCGCGAGGAGTCTACGACGAGGCCAAGCGGTTCGCAGAAGCCATCACCATGGCCTACAACCGCCACCACGGGCTCTCGACCCGGATCGTCAGGATCTTCAACACCTACGGACCGAGGATGCGGGCCGGCGACGGTCGGGTCGTGCCGGCGTTCATCTGCCAGGCGTTGGCGAACGAGCCGCTGACGGTTTTTGGCGACGGCTCGCAGACCCGCTCCTTCTGTTATGTCGACGACCTCATCGAGGGCATCTGGCGACTGCTCAATTCGGACTACGATGAGCCGGTCAACATCGGCAACCCGTCGGAGATGACGGTGCTCCAGTTCGCGCGCGAGATCATCCGAATCATCGGCGCTTCCTCCGAGGTCGTGTTTCACGAGTTGCCCGTCAACGACCCCAAGGTCCGCCAGCCGGACATCACCCTGGCCCGCAGGGTGCTCGGCTGGGAGCCGAAGATCGAGCTCGAACATGGTCTGAAGAAGACGATCGAGTTTTTCAAAAAGCGGCAGTAGCTTGCGCGCCCTCGGGTTCTCAGGAACCCCCGTGAAAGGTCGCTGCGCTCCTTCCCCGTGAATTCCTGAGGTTTTGGTTTGAGTTGTCTGTGTCCCCCGGTGCTAGTGCCAGCCCCATCGGCGAGCTGACCGGGACGCCCGAGCTGTTGGCCTTCGGCCAATGATCCGTCGCATTGAGCCCGGTTTGGTTTTGTTCGCCACAAATCCTCAGACCCCGAGAGTGCCGGGGCTTTCCGGAGGAAAGGACCGGCGCTATCGGGGAAAGCGTGACGCCTTCTATCCCCGAGATCGTCGAATCAGCTTTTTGCCTGCCGGGTTTCCACGAAACGCGTTACTTGGCCTTGACGATGACCAGGTTGAGAACGTCTTCGGCCTTGTGAACATAGTGGACCTTGGCCTGCCGCCGCGCATTCGGCGGAAGCTCCAGGAAGTCCCGTTTGTTGGTGGCCGGGAGAACGATGCGCCGGATTCCGGCGCGGAGCGCGGCCAGGACCTTCTCTTTGACCCCGCCGACGGGAAGAACATCGCCGCGCAGCGTGAGCTCGCCGGTCATGGCGATATCATGACGGACCGGGCGTCCCGATGCGGCCGACACGATGGCTGCAAGCAGCGTCACTCCCGCCGATGGTCCGTCCTTCGGAACGCCGCCGGCCGGGACGTGGATGTGCAACAGATGGCGATCGAACCAGTTGTCGGGGATGCCGTGCTCGCCGGCGTGGGCCCGGGCAAAGGTCACCGCCGCGGTGGCCGACTCTTTCATGACCTCGCCAAGGGACCCAGTGAGTCTGAGGTCGCCCTTGTCGGTCGCGGATGCCGCGGCCTCGACGAGGAGGATGTCACCGCCGACCGGGGTGTAGGCGAGACCGGTGGCGACCCCGATGCGGTTCTCTTGAAGACGTTCCTCGGCCAGGTACGGGCGGGGGCCGAGGAGTTTGTTGACCAATGATGGGGTGATGCGCCGGGGACGGCGGCGGTTCTCGGCGGCGAGAACCGCGATCTTGCGGCAGACGGCGCCGATGCGGCGCTCGAGATTGCGAACTCCGGCCTCTCGCGTGTAGCCGTCGACGAGCTCGTGCAGGGCCTTCGTGGTGAAAGTGGGACGCACGTCGGTGAGGCCGTTCTCGCGAATCTGCCGCGGCGTCAGGTGCCGGCGGGCGATCTCGATCTTCTCCTCTTCGGTGTAACCCTCGAGACGGATCACTTCCATCCGGTCGAGAAAGGCGGGTTGAATGGTGTCGGTGACGTTGGCGGTGGTGATGAAGAGAACCCGCGAAAGATCGATGTCCACTCCGAGGTAGTGATCGCGGAAGGTGTGGTTCTGCTCGGGATCAAGAACTTCGAGGAGCGCCGAGGACGGATCGCCGCGGAAATCGGAGCCGATCTTGTCGACCTCGTCGAGCATGAAGACCGGGTTGATGCTGTCCGCCTGTTGCAGACATTGGATGACCCGACCGGGCAGGGCTCCGACGTAGGTCCGCCGATGACCTCGGATCTCGGCCTCGTCCCTTACGCCACCCATGGACGTGCGGACAAAGCTCCGCCCCATGGCCCGGGCGATGGAGCGACCGAGGGAGGTCTTGCCGACCCCGGGTGGGCCGGCAAAGCAGAGAATCGGCCCCTTGCTCTCCGGCTGGAGCTGGCGAACCGCGAGAAACTCCACGATTCTCTGTTTGACGCGATCGAGATCATAGTGATCCTCATCGAGGATCGTCCGCGCGGCCGCGATGTCGAGGGTGTCTTTGGTGGCCTTCTGCCACGGCAGCGTTGTCATCCAGTCGAGCCAGGTCCGCACGACGGATGCCTCGGCGGAGTCCGGGTGCATGGTGGCGAGTCGTCGAAGTTGGGTGTCGAACTCTTTTCTCGCGGCCGGGGGGAGCTCGACCTTGTCGCCGCGTTCGCGGTACTCCTGGACCTCGCCCTCGGAATCGTCGATCTCGCCGAGCTCCATCTGAATCGTCCTCATCTGTTGCCGGAGGAGATATTCGCGCTGGCCTCGGTCCATCTCGTTCCGGACCCGGGTCGAGATCCGCTCCTGCAGTTCGAGGAGGGCGATCTCGCGTTCGAGCAACGTATGAACGCGCTCGAGACGCGCCTCGATCGTGGCGGTTTCGAGCACCTCCTGAGCATCGGCGACGGGCAGCCCGAGATTGGCGGCGGCGAGATCGGCGAGACGAATGGGGTCCTCGAGATCGGCCGCGAGGACCATGATCTCGGGCGAGATGCCCTTGCCCAGGTTCTGGATCTGCTCCAGACCGGTGCGAATGGTCCTGACCGCGGCTTCGATCTCGAGCCCGTCGCTGACGATGGCGGGTTCTTCTATGAGGCGGATTCGCGCCGTCAGATAGGGTTGGGTGTTAGTGAAGTAGTCGGCATGGGCGCGCGAGAGACCCTGGACCAGGATGCGTTGACTACCGTCCGGGAGCTTCACCGCCCGCATGATGGTCCCGACGCACCCGACCGAGTAGAGGTCGTCCCCGCCGGGTTCGCTGATCTGCCCATCCCGCTGCGAGAGCAGGAGGATCGCTCGGTCGCCGCTGAGGGCACCGTCGACCGCCAGTGATGAGGCCTCCCGGTCCACCGAAAGCGGCAGGATCGCGTACGGGAAGAGGACCGCGTCGCGCAGCGGCAGCACCGGAAGCTCATCGGCGATCTGAACGATGTCGGTTTCGAGCTCGAGGACGTCGGAGCGCGGTTCGCCGCCGCTTTCTCCGTTCTTCATTCGTCGTGGGTGAGGAGCAGAGACTTGAGCTCCTCCATGAATTGGTTGACGTCCTCGAAACGGCGATACACGCTGGCGAAGCGAACGTAGGCGACCTGGTCCAGACTGCGCAGTCGTTCGATCACGAGATGGCCGATCTCTTCGGTGGACATTTCGCGAACTTCCTGCGAGGCGATGGCGGATTCCACCACGTCGACGATCTTGAGCAGATCGCGCCGCGGGACCGGTCGTTTCTCGCATGCGCGGAGCATCCCGTTGAGGAGCTTCTCGCGGTCGAAACTCTCGCGTCGGCCATCGCGCTTGACCACCGTGACCGGCAGCTCGTCAACCCGTTCGTAAGTGGTGAATCGGCGGTTGCATTCGGCGCACTCGCGGCGGCGGCGGATCTCCGCACCCTCGCGGACCTCGCGCGAATCCACCACCCGGTTCGACGATTCGCCGCAGAATGGGCAGATCATTCGATTTCGCCTTCTTCGGCCAACCCGCGGACATCGGCAAAACGCATTCCCAGCAGCGGCAGGCAGAACAGTCCGATCACCGTGATCGGGACAAAACAGATGGCGTGATAGACGATGGCGATGGCGGTGGCGAGGTTGAGTTCAACGGCGAAGAACGTCGTGAGTCCGACCTGAGTCGCCTTGTGAAAGCCGCCGACTCCACCCGGCGTAGGGATGGCGAGGCCGAGGACGGCCAGGGTCACCAGCAGGAATGCCACCCGGAGTGGAAAATCGAGATGAAAGGCGAGAAGGGTGACCCTCACCTGCCAGAAAATGATGTACCAGAGGGCGAACGACGCGGTGGCGGTGACGACGAGATCGCGGGGGCGCTGGAGGACGCGGAGGCCGTCGAGGAAGTGGTTGAGGAAATTGGTGAATCCTTCGCGCCATGACGGGGCGAAGCGCTCAACCGGTCGGCTGAGGATCGCGACGAAGCGATCCTGGTATTGAAACAGCCCGAGGAGAACCAAGGTCCCGAGGGTGAGGGCCACCCCGACGGCGTAACCGGACACCCGGAGCAGGTGGAGGTTGGCCTCGGCGCCGGCGTCCAGATCCGCCATGGCCGGGGGCCAGATCAGGAACACGAGGAAGAACAGCACCACGGTCCAGAGATCGAAGACCCGTTCGGTGAGAATCGAAGCGAGTCCGGCGGAGACCGGAAAGTGATCCCGTCTGGCCAGGATCACCGGGCGGATGATGTCGCCCATCCGGGCCGGGAGCAGGGTGATGGCGGCGTAGCCGACCACCGTTGCCAGCAGCGCGCTGGAGTGACGGACCTTCGCCACCGGCCGGAGAATGAGCATCCAGCGAATCACCCTCGCCCAGTAGGCGATGAGGGCGAGGAGTGCGGCGAGCGCGACGAGCCACGGGTCCGCCTGCTTGAGGCCGTGCATCATCTCCTCGAAGTTGACGTTCCAGAGAAAGAACGCCAGCAGGGCGATCATGAGCACGATGGAAACACCGATGCGGACAGCAGGACTCTTCATCGCCAACAGGGTAGTATGATGGCGCGGTCTTCACAACAGGAGGCTTGAGGTGCCGGAAAGCCGCCCGGGAGGAAGATGCCTGATCGCTCGCCAGTCTTTGTCCGTTCCAATCCGCGGGTTCTTGACCACGACCCGGGCCTGGGCCATCCCGAGTCCTCCCGCCGGGTCCGGGTGATCCTGGATGCGCTGGAACCGGATGGCGGCGGCCGCTGGATCGTCGACCGGCACGCGCCCCTGCCTCCCGACGACGATGTCATCGGGGTGCTGAAGTGGATCCACGAGGCCGACTACATCGAACGGCTTCGCGCTGCGTCGGAAGAGGGCCACGGTTGGTTGGACAGCCACGACTGCCGGCTTTCCAGGGGGACCTTCGACGCCGCGTTGGCGGCGGCGGGTCTCGCGATGAACGCGGCTCTCGACCTGGTCAACCGGAAGATCGAACGCGCCTTTGTGGTCATCCGGCCGCCCTCCCACCACGCCGAGCGTGCCGCAGCCAAGGGCTACTGTTTCTTCAATTCGGTTGCGGTTGCTGCTGAGATCGTGGCCGGGAGCCTGGGCGGCACGGTGCTGATCGCCGATTTCGACGCCCACCACGGCAACGGAACCCAGCAGTGCTTCTATGATCGGCCCGACGTCGGCTATGTCTCGGTCCACGGTTTTCCCGGGTTCCCGGGAACCGGAACCGCCGACGAGACCGGCGCAGGCCTGGGCGAGGGCGCCACGAGGAACATCCCGCTCCTGGCGGGCGCAGGCGACGCGGTCTATTGCGCGGCGTTCGAAAAGGCCCTCGACGAGGTTGCCTCGAGGCTGCGGCCGGCCGCAATCATCGTCTCGGCCGGATTCGACGCGCACGCCGCCGATCCTCTCGGCGGCATGCGGGTTACGGAGTCGGGCTTCCGCCGGATGAGCGCGGCGGTGGCCGCGACCGCGCAAAGGTGGTCGGGCGGCCGCGTTCTGTCGTTTCTCGAGGGTGGTTTCGATCTCCAAGCGCTGGCGAATTGCGCGCGGATTCACGTTGAGGAATTGGCATCCGGGGACGTCGATAAAGCCGACGCGTAATTGTCTGAGATTGTGGCCCGCAGATTCAAAGAAAAAATGAAAAGGGTTACTCACAGAAATCAACCGGAAGAAGTGCCGCTCATCACAAAATCAATTGACCGTTGACGGACATTTGGTATATCATCGAACAGGTTAGATTTTCGTATGCGTGGAACTGCGCTTCAGAGGAGGACACCTGATGCGTCACAGAATTATCGTTGCGACACTCATTCTGGTGACGGTTTTGCTCGCCGGGAACGCCGTTGCAGGGACCATATTCCGCCTCGATACACCCGATGATGGGGCGACTGTTTTCGGTCTCGTGGCGGTCACGGGCTATGTCCTCGACGACGGTGAGGACTGCGGTTCGTATTGGACGTGGCGTAACTGCGATTGGGGGCCCACTTTAGTCGATAAAATCGATCTCTACGTGGATGGCGCCTATGTCGCAACGGCTGATCTCTACCAGCCCCGCTACGACGTGCTCCAGGCCTACCCCTGGTACACCGGAACGCCGTTCGAACGGCCGGGATTCGCCACGTCGTTCGACTCCGCGTCCCTGACTGACGGCAGCCACAGCCTCTTCGCGCGGGTTTCCTTCGTGGATGGCACGTCGGCGGACTACGGTGAGCGGTCGGTGATGGTCGATAACAGTCTGAACCAGGCGCCGTTCGGCGAAATCGAGCTTCCCGGCAAGAACCAGCCCATGAGCGGCGTCTTCCCGGTGACCGGCTGGGCCCTCGATGATTCCGGGATCCGGTTCATCGAGATTCTGGTCGATGGGGTGTCGGTGGGCAACGCTGTCCACGGAGTTCACCGGCCCGACATCATGCATATGTTCCCATCCCACCCTGACGCCGTGAATGCGGGTTGGGTCAAGATGCTCAACACCACCCACTGGACCAACGGGATCCATGTCCTCGCCGTCCGCCTGGTGGATGACGAAAACGCCTCGCGGGTCATCGGTACCCGCTATGTCCAGACCTTCAACGTCAATTACAATCTGCCGCCGTTCGGCGCCATCGACTGGCCCATCGCCAATCACACCATGTACGCCAAGGGGTGCACGGATCCCGGTGGTTGGTCGAGCCCGCCGTACGAAGATCCTCAGGTCACCGAATTGATCACGGGTTGGGCCCTCGATGTCGGAGCTCAGGTCGACAACGGTGGCGTGGGCTATGTTCAGATGCTGCTCGACGGGACGATTCTCGCCGATACCAACTTCCCCGGTTTCTGGCACGGTTGGCTGCGGATGGACGTGAACTACTACGGCCACCCGCGGATGGACATTCTGCGGCTCTTCTCCGATGTGCCCAACGCCAAGGACAGCGGGTTTGCATTTGTCATCGATGTCTCGGATCTCATCATCCGCAAGGGATTCCGCCAGGGCCTGCACTATCTGAAGATCCGCGCCGGCGACTTGGAGAACAACGTCGCGGACATCGCCCAGATCCCGGTGATCTTCGATTGTGACGACGACCCGGACCGGCCGTCCTGGGGCGATATCTACACCCCCGCGGCCCCTGAAGAAGTCGTCACCGGCACCGTTGACGTGACCGGCTGGGCCATCGATCTCGACTTCGTCGAAGAGATCGAGGTCTGGGTGGACGGAGAGTTCGTTGATTTCGTCGATCAAATGTTCCTCCCGAGCCCCGAGGTCATTGGCCTCTACCCCTGGTTCCCGACCTATTTCACCTCGAGCGCCGGTTATGCGTATGCCTACGACACCGTTGCGGCGGACCTCGCCGATGGTGAACATGTGCTGGTGATCTGGACCGAGGATCGATGGGGCGGACGGAGCTTTATCGGCGAACGGCGATTCATCGTCGACAATCCACAGGCCGACGGCGGTGTCGCCGGGGTGTCGGTGGACTGATTTCGACCGATTGACCGATCAATAAGTAGAATCGACTCACCGGCCGGGCATTGCGCCCGGCCGGTTTGATAGGATCGCCCCTGCGCCCGTGATACCGATCCCGAGGCTCGCCGGTTCCGCAAGAGTCGATCCGGTCGAGCATGGGAAGAAGGATGCTGCGGCGACCACGAGGGAGTTCATTGCGATCGATTCTGGGCATCACAAAATGGGAGTGACCGACGAGGTGACGCCGCTGATCGTGGCCCGGGCCGACCACCCCGTGTCTCGGGGCGGCTTGTCTTCGTCGGCCGTCAAGGTGCTCTACCGGCTCCACCGGTCGGGCTATACCTCGTTTCTGGTCGGGGGTGCGGTTCGAGATCTTCTCGTGGGCGAAAGACCCAAGGACTTCGACATCGCGACCAACGCACGACCGCAGGAAATTCGCCGACTTTTCAAGAACTCCCGGATCATCGGGCGACGTTTTCGCCTGGTTCACGTGATCTTCAGATCCGAGGTCGTCGAGGTTGCGACCTTTCGGGCGAGCCCGGAGCCGCCGGAAGGTCCGGATGACTGGGACGAGGCGGAGGCGGAGGCGGCAGAGGCGGATGCGGAACCGGATCGCTCTCCGGTTCCGGCCCGGGTGGATCATGCGGTCTACGGCACCCCGGCGGAGGATGCTCAGCGCCGTGATTTCACCATCAACGGGCTGTTCTACAACATTGCCGACTATTCGGTCATCGACTATGTCGGAGGCCTCGCGGACCTCGAGGCCCGCCTCATCCGGACCATCGGCGATCCCGTGCAGCGGTTTAGGGAGGACCCGGTCAGAATGTTGCGCGCCCTCGAGTACAGCGCGCGGCTCTCGTTCACCATCGAGAGGCGGACCAGGGAAGCCATCGTCGAGTGCTGTGACGAGATCACCGAAGCCTCGCCGGCCCGGCTCAGCTATGAACTCTTCGAGGCTCTGCGCTCAGGGAATTCGGCGGCCATCTACTCGGCCTGGCGGGGTGCCGGCCTCTTCGATTCCGCGTTCCCCGGGATCGCCGGCGTCGTCGCAGAAGACACCCGGATGCTGACCGAAGTCGACCGCGCCGTGGCAAGCGGCGACCGGCTCGTCGATTCCACTCTGGTCGGGGCCTTTTTTCTCTACCCCTTCTACCGGGAGTTCGCCGAACTGACCGCCGACGGCCGCAG
Organism: Acidobacteriota bacterium; assembly: GCA_024641545.1. Lineage (GTDB taxonomy): Bacteria > Acidobacteriota > Thermoanaerobaculia > Thermoanaerobaculales > Sulfomarinibacteraceae > JAHECW01. Next base: position 37,211 of record JAHECW010000005.1, on the reverse strand, counting down.
GCTCGACAACGTCGAGATGCTGCGCCGGATCACGACCATGCTCGAACCCGCCGCCACCGGCCTGAGGCTCTCCAACCATACCTTCCACCTGCTCTCCCAGGGCCTCTTCACCTTGACAAAAATGAACCGTGCTCCAGAACGTGGTCGGCAGGTCCTCAAGCTCGCCCGGCAGGAGTATTTCGGGGTTGCACTGGAGCTCTTCGGGCTCGCCGGCAGGGCGGGACTCGTGTCGGCCGAGGCTGCTCAGGGTTGGTCGACAGCGGTGGCGCGCTTGAAAAAGCCCGCCGAGGCGAGGGCCGCCGAGGATGAGCCTTCTCCTCCAAGGGCGAAACGACGACGGCGTCCACGGCGCAGGAGACGATGATGAGCATCGAGCGCCGCGTCAAGGAGCTGCGCGGACTCCTCCGCCGGCACGACCACCTTTACTATGTCGTCGCGAAACCCGAGATCTCGGATTTCGAGTACGATCGGCTGTTTTCCGAGCTCCGGGAACTGGAAGCGGCTCATCCCGAGCTGATGAACCCCAATTCGCCGACTCAACGGGTCGGGGGGCGTCCCCTGGACGGACTCGTTCAGGTCGCTCACGCCCACCCCATGCTGTCGTTGGACAACAGTTACTCCAAGGACGATCTTCGGGCCTGGTACGCGCGGGCCGAGCGCGAGCTCGGGCGCGATCCCGGAGACCTGGTGGCGGAGCTCAAAATCGACGGGGTATCGATCTCGCTGATCTACGAGAACGGACGGCTGATCCGCGCGGTGACCCGTGGCGATGGGACGGTGGGCGACGATGTGACGGTCAACGTCCGGACCATCCGGGGGCTGCCGTTGGTGTTGGACGCGGCGCCGGCGTTGCTCGAGGTCCGCGGCGAGGTCTACATGGCGCGTTCGACCCTCTCGGAGCTCAACCGGGACCGAAGGGAAACCGGCGAACCCGAGCTCGCCAACCCGCGCAACGCCACAGCCGGGTCGATCCGGCTGCTTGACAGCCGGCAGGCCGCGCGTCGCCGGTTGTCGGTGTGGTGCTATCAGGTCGGCCGGGCGGCGGGTCGCGACGCGACGAGCCACATCGAGGATCTCGAGTGGCTCGCAGATTTCGGGATGCCGGTGAATCCCCACTACCGGAGGTGCTCGACCCTCGGCCGGGTCGAGGCCTTCATCGACCACTGGGACGAAGATCGAAAGCAGCTCGACTACGACACCGACGGAATCGTGGTCAAGCTCGATGGTGCGGCCGAGCGGGCGGCGCTCGGCGCAACCGCGCGGGCCGTTCGATGGGCAGTGGCTTTCAAGTTCCCACCCGAGGGGCGCATGACGGTGGTCCGGGAGGTGGTCGTCCAGGTCGGCAGGACCGGTGTCCTGACCCCGGTCGCCGAGCTCGAACCCGTGGCGCTCTCGGGTTCCACGGTCGCGCGTGCGACGCTGCACAATTTCGACGAGGTCGAACGCCTTGACCTGCGGGTCGGAGACACCGTCTGGGTGACCAAGGGCGGCGAAGTGATCCCGAAAGTGGTCGGCGTGGTGACGTCTCAACGGCCCGAAGGCGCCGAGCGGTTTTCCGCCCCGACCCACTGCCCGTCGTGCACAACGCCCGTGGTTCGGGTGGACGGCGAGGTCGCCATCCGCTGCCCCAACGCCACCTGCCCGGCGGTGGTCGCGGCGCGCCTGCGCCACTTCACGTCGCGCGGGGCGATGGAGATCGAGGGTCTCGGCGGCAAGAAGCTCGACCAGCTCATCGCCGCCGGTCTCGTCACCGACGAGGCGTCGTTGTGGGACCTCGATACCGGAACCCTGGCGGCGCTGCCGAGGTGGCAGGAAACATCTGCAAGCAACCTTGTTGCAGAGTTGGATGCGGCCCGCTCGCGGTCCCTCCACCGGCTTCTCTTCGGGCTCGGCGTACCCGGTGTCGGCGAGCGGGCGGCAAAGCAGCTCGCGCGGCGGTTTCCGACCCTGGCTGCCCTCGCCGCGGCAACGGCCGAAGAGCTGGAAGCCATCGATGGTGTCGGGCCGTCGCTTTCGGCGTCGCTGTCGACATGGTTCGCCGATGATCGGAATCGGAGTCTGATCGATCGTCTCCGCTCGAGACGCGTCGATCCCGAAGAACCGGAGATCGATAAAAAGGGGACGCGGCCCTTGGCGGGAATGACAGTCGTGGTGACCGGGGTCCTGAGTCGGTCCCGGCGTGAGGTCAAGGCGCGTCTGGAGGAGCTCGGCGCGACGGTTGCGGGATCGGTCTCGAGCGTCACGACCCACCTCCTCGCCGGCGCCGATGCCGGCAGCAAGTTGACCAGGGCAACCAGCCTCGGCGTCGAGATCGTGGACGAGGACGCCCTTGACAGGTTGATCGTGGAAAAGGGGGGTGACTCACTGTGGCCGATGTGATCTTCCTGGTTGACGATGACGACGGTTCGCGCGAGGCCATGGCCAGGACCCTGGAGCGGGTCGGTTATGACGTGCAAGCCTTTCCCGACGCCCAAGAGGCTCTCGATCGGATGCGGTCGGGCGCTCCGGTGGATGTCGTGGTGTCGGATGTCCGAATGCCGGGCATGGACGGCTACCAGCTCCTGCGTCAGGTCCGCGCCCAATGGCCGGGGCTGCCGTTTCTCCTGGTCACGGCCTTTGCCGATGTCGAAGATGCGGTGGCTGCTCTGCAGGAGGGTGCGGATGACTACCTCACCAAGCCGGTCAAGGTGCAGGAACTCCGCCAGCGGGTCCAGCTGCAGCTCGAACGGAGAGCGCTCTCGAGCGAGAACCGCAGGCTCAGAGAACGGCTCGACAAGAGCTTCGGGTTCGAGGGGATTGTCGGGCACTCGCGAGGGATGGAAGAGGTTCTGGATCGTCTTCGGGTCGTGGCGCCCACGAGATCGACCGTCCTCATCGTCGGTGAGTCGGGTACCGGAAAGGAACTGGTGGCCAATGCGCTCCACCAGCGATCGGACAGGCAGGATGGACCGTTCATCGCGGTCAACTGCGGCGCCATACCGGGTGAAATTCTCGAGTCCGAGCTCTTCGGTCACGAGAAGGGCGCCTTCACCGGGGCCCACCAGCGGAGGATCGGACTCATCGAATCGGCGTCGGCCGGGACCCTCTTTCTCGACGAGATTTCGGAGCTCTCGGCGGATCTCCAGGTCAAGTTGCTTCGGGTGCTCGAAGAGAGGGTCGTGACCAGGGTCGGCGGGACGACCCAGTTTCCCATCGACTTTCGGCTCGTCGCCGCGACCAACCGCGAGTTGGAGAAGTGGGTGCAGGCGGGGAGTTTCAGACAGGATCTCTACTACCGCCTCAAGGTCGTGACCCTCTCCATTCCGCCTCTGAGAAACCGAATCGACGACATCCCGCTCTTTGTCCAGCACTTTCTCAACCATTTCAACGAAGAGATCGGGCGCCATGTCAAGGGTGTCCATCCCGCCGTCTTGACCGCCCTCAAACGGCATCGATGGCCGGGAAACGTCCGCGAGCTGCGCAACCTCGTCGAGTCGCTGGTGCTCTTTGCCGAGACCGACGAGATCACCTTTGAAGACCTTCCCGTGGAGTACCGCGTCCCCACAGCGGCGCCGCCGTCGCCGGATGGCGACCACTGGCAGCCGCGACCGATGGCGGATATCGAGAAGGAAGCGATTCTGAGAACTCTCGATTACACCGATGGGCACCGAGCGCGCGCGGCCAGCCTCCTCGAGATCGGACTGCGGACGCTGCAACGGAAGCTCAAGGAGTATGGCGAGGTCAAATCGAACGAGATCGATGATGACCCCTGAGCGACGCGGTACCATGTGAAGGAAGGACGAAGGGAGCAATCATGGAGATACCCGGCAAGGTCTCCGTCTACTGTCCGCTGATTGACGCCAAGGGCACCGCAGCGACGCTGGTGGCGATCTCTCCGCAGGGGTACTACCACCTCGTGGTCGAGATCCGCGGTCGCCGCCACGCCATGTTTGTTCCGATCGCCCAAACCGCCATGTACTTCGCCGATGCGGAGCCCGTGATCGAAGAGGGGCTCGAGATCGAACGATAGCGAATAAGCTCGCGGCGTCGCGTGTTACGTGTGGCGTGAATCGACCGGATGATCTCGAACCGATCCTCGCGGCGAGGTGGGCGGATGTGCTGCAGCTGATTGACGACGCCGTGCTGGTGCTCGACCATCAGCGCACGCTGCGGTTTGTCAATCCTCCCGCGCGGCGCCTGCTGGGTTATCAGGAAGATCAGACCATCGGCGGACGTTGCCGCCTGACAACCAAGGGTGTCGATTGCGAGAATGCCTGTCCGTTGACCTTTGCCCTCGAGAGCGACATCGAGCGGGTCGACAATTTCGCCACCGTCTATCGCGCCAAGGATGGGCGGGCCGTGCCCCTGACCGTCACGGTGATTCCGTTGCGGGACGACGACGGCGGTTTTCTCGGCGCGGTGGAGATCCTCCGCCCGAGAGATCCGGATCCGGGGTTCTACCTCGCCGGTTCGTCACCCGCCGCGAGGTCGCTGAAGTCCAAGCTCCTTCGCAACGGCCGGACCCGAGGCCATCTCATCCTCGTTGGCGAACGGCCGGCGTGCCGCGACGTCGGACGGGTCGTCCACCGCTTTGCCGGGTTGCCGGACGAACTCTTCGAGCTGTGGACGGGTACCTGGGAGAACACGACCCCGTGGCCGCCCGGGACCATGTACGCCGATGGTGACGGGGCGGTATCGCTCCTCGCCAGCGACCCGCCGGAAGGGTGGCAGGTGGTGGTCGGGGCCGCACCTGGAAATCAGCCGGCGGATGGAACGGTGATCGCCGAAGTGGTCGCGCTCCCGACGGTAGAAGAGCTGCGGGATGATCTGGCGCCGATGGTCACGGCGTGGGCCCAGACGCTGTCGCCCGGTGTCACGGTGACGCCGGGGGCGATGGAGCGGTTGGGTCGTCTGGGGTGCGACCTGGGGCTTGAGCGCCTCGAGCAGGCCCTGGTCGCGGCAATCGCCGCATCCAACGGCAGGATCGAGGAGGAGTGTGTGGCCGCGGATGGCTACGGCAGCCACCTGGTGGATGAGTTGCTGCGGATGGAGAATCCGTTGTCGGCGCTCGAGGCCCGGTTGATCACCGAGGTGCTCCATCGAAGCGGGTGGCGGATGCAGGAAGCCGCCGATCGTCTCGGGGTGTCACGCGTCACCTTGTGGCGCAAGCTCAAGGACCACGGCATCGAACGTCCGGAGTGCGGCGAAGGTTGATTCCCAGTGGCGTACAATTGAAGCAGACCATGGCTTCAATCGAATCAGCCCCCGACCCGATCCGTCTCCTGATTGTCGAGGACGACGAGCATCTCGCCGATGGGCTGTGCCGGAACCTCGAGTTGGAGGAGTTCGAAACCGCGAGCGTCGGCAGCGGTGAAGCGGCGTTGGCAGCCCTCGGTGCAGGCTCGCCCCAACCCGACCTCCTGGTCCTCGACATCATGCTCCCCGGCATCGACGGACTCGAGGTCTGCCGCCGCCTGCGGGCCGGGCGCAACCACATCCCGATTCTCTTCCTGACCGCCAGGGGCAGCGATGCCGACCGCGTCCTCGGGCTCCGACTCGGCGCCGACGACTACCTGACCAAACCCTTCGTCATCGAGGAGCTGGTCCTGCGGGTGCGTGGGATTCTGCGGCGCTCCGCCTGGGCTCAGACGCCGCCCCATACCGGTCCGGTCGTCGCCATCGGCGAATGCCGGGTCGATCTTTCGACCATGCGGGCGACAACCCGACACGGGGAGGTCTCGCTCACCGAACGGGAGGTCATGCTGGTTCGTTTCTTTGCCGAAAGCGACGGCCGCGTCCTGACTCGCGGGGAACTCCTCGAGACGGTGTGGGGATACACCTTCGACACCGCGACCCGGACGCTGGACACCTTTGTTCACCGGCTTCGAAAGCACTTTGAAGGCGATCCCAAGCACCCGCGCCACTTTCACACGGTCAGAGGGGTCGGGTATCGATTCACCGGCGAAGCGGAGGAATGAGGAGGTTAGAAAGTGAGCGCTCCCTCCGGTCGCTGTCAGCGCTCGCCACGCTCGCTAGTCAGACTCCAGCCTCCTCACCTCCTCACTTTCTGACTTCCTGACTTCCTGACTTCCTGACCCCGCTCCCGTGATACAATCCGCCGTCCCTCGGAGGTGTCACATGCGTCGATTGACAGTCCCCGTCATCCTGGTTCTCCTCCTTGCCGCGCTTCCGGCGACGGCCGGCAAGATCGGTTTCGTCGACGCCGAGCAGGCGGTTGCGCAGGTCGAAGAGGGAAAGAAGAAGCTCGCCGAACTTCAGACCTGGCAGGCGCCCTTTCACGCCCGTCTCGACCGGCTCAGGGGCCAGGTGCTCGCGCTCGGCGACCAGCTCAACGCCCAGCGGGGTTCGGCATCGCCCGAGGCGCTGGCCGAGTTGGAACGAAGACAGATCGACGCCATGCGCGAATTCGAAGATGCCCGCCGCGACTACGAACGCGAGCTCGAAACCAAGAAGACCCAGGTCCTCGCGGAGATTACGTCGAAGATCGGCGCCATCGGCCGCGAGTACGCCAAGGCAAACGACTTTGACGCGGTGTTCCTGCTCGGCGGGCAGCCCATGGTCTATGTCGCCGAACCGGCAAACCTCACCAGCATCGTGATCGAAATCTACAACAAGCGCTACCCGGTGAGCGGTCAATAACCCGCCACCCCCTACGAACGGCGGTGAGACTGGTGTCGCCCCTGGCGGCCAAACGGCGGTGGTCGCTCGGAGTGTTCTTCGTCGTCCTTGCGGCGGCGGCAGAAGCCGGCGGGGGCGAAATCCACGATCTCGCCGTTACCCAGCCCCGACCGGCGTTGACCATCCGCACCGCTGAGACGATCCGGATCGAACTCGAGGTCCACAACCGGGGCCGGATCCCGTGGTCGGCGGAGTCGGGTTTTGCCCTCGGATATCACTGGCTCGCCGCCGATGGTGAGGTTGTGGTCTGGGACGGCGAACGAAGCGAGTTCACGGATCCGCTCGCACCCGGTGCAAGCAGAGTGTTCGAGGTGAAGTTGCGCGCTCCCGACCGTGCCGGGGAGTACCTTCTCCAGTGGGATGTGGTGGAGGAGGGCGTGTTGTGGGTTTCCCAGGTCGATCCCACTCCGGTCGATCTCCAAAGCGTGACCGTCATGCCGACGCATGCCTTCTCGTTCCTCCGCGTGGAGACCCCGAGGGCGCTGTGCGCCGGGGGTGATCGAACGGCGCGAGTGGCGCTGCGCAACGACGGGTCGGTGGTCTGGCCCGGTGACGGATCGGTCTCGCTGTCGTTTCACTGGTCGAACGCCGATGGCGAAGTGGTGGCCTGGGAGGGAAGGCGAACGGCGGTGACTCGGCCGGTTGCACCGGGCGAGGGCATCGAGCTCGAGGCGGTGGTGACGGCGCCGCCGTCCGCGGGGCTTTTCCGTCTCCAATGGGACATGGTGGACGAGGGGGTGTGCTGGTTTTCGGAACGTGACGCCAGTTCGGAGCCCCGGGTCGTTGTCCTGGTCGTACCGCCGGCCGGGCTCAGTCCCTTCTTGTGGTCCGGGCTGGTGATCGTGGTCGTGGCTCTCGCGGGGATGTTGTCTCAGCGCGGTCGTCTCACCGGAGCTTGGGCCGCGGCGGATGTGCTGTGGTTGGCCGCGGTCGTGGTCGTCAAACAAGGCTGGGTTCTCGCCGGCGCCGGTCTCGGGTGGTCGGCCGCCGGTCTGTCCTTTGCCGCGGCCACTGCGGCCCTGTCTGTACTGGTTCTGCTGGCGCTGCCCGGCAGGCTCCGGCCGTGGTTCTCGTGGGCGGCCGCGACGCTGGTGACGGCGGTTCTCTTTGCCGATCTCATCCACGAGCGTTTCTTCGGTGATCTGATATCGGTGGCGGCCCTGGCCTCGGTCAACCAGATCGGGCAGGTCGAGGCCAGCATTCGCAGCCTCCTCAGACCGGGTGACCTGTGGTTCTGGGCCGATCTTCCGGTGGCGCTCGTGCTGATCTGGATGGTGGCGCGGATTCACGATCGGTCGATCGACCGCAGACGGTGGTTCGCGGTGATCGGGTCGGCAGTGATCGGATTCGGCGCTCTCGGCGCCATCGCGATGCGCGGCGAGCCGGTGTCCTTCCGGCAGATCTTCCACACCACCCAGCTCGCCCGTCAGATCGGCGTACTCAACCTCCATGCCGCGGATCTCGGCGGATCCCTGCTGCACAGCGTGGTGCGCCCCAAGCTTGACGAGGATGCGTTCCTCGAGATCCTGAATTTCTTTGCCGAGCGGCGTGAGCTGCGAGCGGGATCGGGTCCATTCTTCGGCGCCGCCAGAGGTCGCAACCTCGTGATGATCCAGGTGGAGTCGCTGCAGGCGTTCGTCATCGGGTATCGCATCGGCGGCCGCGAGGTGACCCCGTTTCTGAATTCCCTCGCCACCGGGAACATCCTCTTCACCAACGTCACCGACCAGACCGAGGAGGGACGGTCTTCGGATTCGGAGCTCGCGACCCAGGTCTCGTTGCTGCCCCCCGATCGCGGCGCCGCCGCATTCGTTTACGCAGAGAATCACTACACCGCCCTGGCGTCGATCCTGGCCGATCACGGTTACGAGACCCTCTCCGCGGTACCCTTTGACGGCGCCTTCTGGAATCGTCGGGTGACCCACCGGGCCTTCGGCTACCGTCGGAGCCTGTTTGCCGATGATTTCGACCCCGGCGAGGAGATCGGTTGGGGTCTCAACGATGGTGATTTTCTCTCCCAGGCGGCGCGGCGCCTGGCCGAGTTGGCCGAACCATGGTGTGGGTACCTTCTGACCCTCTCTCTTCATCATCCGTTCGACGGCTTTCCGGATCACCACAAGGAGCTCGATGTCGGGGATTGGGAGGGAACCCCGTTCGGCAATTACCTGCACACCATGCACTTCTTCGACCGGGCCCTCCGGGGGTTCATGGCCGGGCTCGAAGAATCGGGCCTCGAGGACCGCACCGTGGTGGTTCTTTGGGGTGACCACGATGCCGGTTTCGAGTGGCGGCCGGCGATCGCCCGGGCGCTGGGGACCTCCAACGACGCCGCCGGCTGGTACCTGAGTCAGCAGGTGCCGTTGCTGATCCGGGTCCCGGGTCTCACGGCGCCGACCGAGGGACTGAACCGGCCGGCGGGCCACGCCGACGTGGCCCCGACCCTGCTCGCGCTGCTCGGGGTGGATCCGGGGCCGTACGCCTTCACCGGTCGGAATCTCCTCGGTTCGCCCGCTTCCGGGCCGGTGGTGGGCGAGTACCGATGCTGGCGTGATGCCACCCATCTCTATCTCAACCGGGGTCCGCTGGTCACGGATGGAGAGTGCATTGGGCTGGAGTCCATGACCCCGGTCGAACCCGAGGCGTGTTCAGGCGGTTTCGAGGCGGCTCGGCGCGAAGTCGCTGTTTCCCGCCTCGTGCTCGAACACGACCTCCAGCAACAACTTGGTAAATCGTTATCCGAACGACCTTGACGCGCTGCTCTCCCGCCCCTACGATAAAACGGTCCCACCACGCTGCATTCTGCAGAAGGAGATCCTGATGAGCACAAACAAGGGCGACAAGCTCAAGGCGCTGGAAACAGCCATCGGTCAGATCGAGCGTCAGTTCGGCAAAGGCGCGGTCATGCGGCTCGGGGAAAAGCCGAAGATCCGAGTCAATGTGATTCCCAGTGGTTCGATTGCCCTGGACGCCGCCCTCGGCGTCGGTGGATTGCCGAGGGGTCGCGTGGTTGAGATCTACGGTCCCGAGTCCTCGGGAAAGACCACCCTGGCCCTGCACGTGATCGCCAACGCTCAGGCGGCCGGCGGGTTGGCCGCGTTCATCGATGCCGAGCATGCCCTCGACTCGGAGTATTCGGCCAAACTCGGCGTCAACCTCGATGAACTCCTGATATCGCAACCGGATTACGGCGAGCAGGCGCTGGAAATCGCCGAGACGCTGATCCGGTCGGGTTCGGTGGATGTCGTCGTCATCGACTCGGTGGCGGCGCTGGTGCCGCGGACCGAGCTCGAGGGCGACATGGGCGATGCGGTGGTCGGCCTGCAGGCGCGGTTGATGTCGCAGGCGCTCCGCAAGCTCGCCGGCATCGTGTCCAAGTCCAATACGTGTCTGATTTTCATCAATCAGATCCGAGAGAAGATCGGCGTCATGTTCGGTTCCCCGGAGACCACCAGCGGCGGACGAGCGCTCAAGTTCTATTCGTCGGTGCGGGTCGACATCCGACGGATCGCCTCGATCAAACAGGGCGATCAGGTCATCGGCAGCCGCACCAAGGCCAAGGTGGCCAAGAACAAGGTCGCGGCGCCGTTCAAGATCGCCGAGTTCGACATCCTCTACGGCGAGGGGATCTCGGCGACCGGCGAGCTCCTCGACCTCGGGGTCGAGCACCGGCTGATCCAGAAATCCGGCTCGTGGTATTCCTACGGCGAAGAGCGGATCGGTCAGGGACGCGAAGCGGCCCGGGCCTACCTGGCGGATCATTCCGACATCGCGGGCGAAATCGATGTCAAGCTGCGCGAGGCGCTCGGGCTGATTCCGGGTTCGGAAACCACGGAAACCAAAGCGGATTGATTCACAACCAACGTCATCCGGAGCCGCGGCCGGAATCGGTCGCGGCTCGCGTTGGTTTGGCTATGTCGGGAGGTCGGATGAAGTTCAATAAGGTCTCGACCGGTGTGCTGGCGATGATCGTGGTGTTCGGCGGCGTGGTCGTGGATGCCGCCGATGATCCGCTCATCGCCCAGGATCCGGTCGTTCTGCGTTTTGTCGAGCGGTCCATCCCCTGGTATCCGGACTCGTCATTCAGGATCGTCTCCGATCAACGCACCCCGACACCGTCGGGTTCGTACCGGACGGTGAGGGTTTCCCGCACCTGCGAGAACAAGATCCTGACCGGCGAGCCTTCCGTCGTCATCGACGAGGTGACCGGTCTCGCCTATCTCGGCAGCGTCGGCCAACTCCCCTTTCAACAAACCGGTACGGCGCCGCGATCGCTGCGTCCGTTCCTCGAAGGCTTCCTGCCGGAAGTCCTTCAGCGCAACATGAACATGAAGGTCAGGTTGAGTTGGGATGTGCCGGAAGGAGCGACATCCGGCGCCCTCATCCCCTTCAACCTGATTGTGGACACCGGGTATGGCGAGTTTCCAAAACCCGTCGCCGTGACCTCGGATGGAAACTACCTCATCATGGCCTCCGGAATGCCGTTGGACGGTGATCCGGTGGCCATTCGCAGGGCGCAGTTCGGCGCCAACGCATTTGTCGTCTGGGACCACCCGGGCGGCGATGGGGCGAAGGTGGAGATCGTCGAGTTTTCCGATCTCGAATGCCCGGCCTGCAAGGCCAAGTGGCCGATGGTCAAAGCAGTGATGGAAGAGAACGGCGGAGCGGTGCGGCACGGGATGGTCAGCTTTCCGCTGACCTCCATCCACCCGTGGGCCTTTCGCGCCTCGTCGGCGACATGGTGTGTCGGCGAGCTCGACACTCAGCAGGTCATCGGATTCAAGGAGCTCTTCTACGATCTCCAGCGTGAGATGGAGGTCGGCCTGGTGACGCAGACGTCGTTGGATTTCGTCGCCGGTCAAGGCCTTGATGAAACCCTCTTTCGTGGCTGCTATCTGCGGAACGTCTCGCTGGCGGCGGTCCACTCCCAGCTCGCCCTCGGCCACCAGATGGGGGTCAACGCCACGCCGACCTATTTCGTCAACGGCTGGATGATCCAGATGCCCGATTCGGAGTGGTTCCCGGGCCTCATCGCGCGGCTCGCCAAGGGAGAAGAACCCTAGCCCTCCGCCGTCGGGCTCGACAAACTTCGTCGGCACACAACTTGCAGCGTTTTCGCCCGAGAGGTGAGGTGTGCCTGGATGGACCTCCCGCGGGGCTTGTCGCGCCGGACCTCGGCCAACGACTCGTGACCTCAACCGGCAAACCGGCCGCTGCCGTGGACCGTTTCGGCTGATTCGAGCCCTGGTCCCGGCCGGCGGATGCCGTGCTTTGGCATGGGAAACCGTACCGGGCGGCTGCGCCTCTCCGCTCTCCGTCGCCCGTTTGTCGCGTCGGTTGGGTAACACCGATGGTGCAGGTCATGTTACGCGCCGGTGACGGGTACGGCGTTCGCGGCACCAGCCCGGGCGGATCCGGGTCCGACTCGCCCACCGCCATGCGCACGCGGGTGATCGAGCTCGCCGGCAGAATGCTCGACCGCTGTCGTGGCGAAGGTCCAGCCAACTGTGAGGCACGGTGCCCGATCCGGGTCGACGCCCATCTCTATGTCCAGCTTGCCCGCGCCGGGAGATTTCGCGAAGCGCTGCAGACCGTTCGCGAAAAGCTGCCCTTCCCCGGAATCCTCGGCTACGTCTGCACCCAGCCGTGTGAGCTTCACTGCAAGCGACTCGAACTCGACCGGGCCATCAGGATCCGTGACATCAAGCGTTTCCTGGCCGAGTCGGAGGAGGGCGAGCCCGAGCACATCCTGACCATGGCCGGGTCTCGTTCGCAGCGCGCCGCCGTGGTCGGCGCCGGCCCCGCGGGATTGATGGCCGCCCACGATCTCCGGCGTGCCGGATTCCAGGTGTCGATCTTCGACCGGGAGCCGCAGCTCGGTGGTTGCCTGGCCACCCGGATACCTCAGTGGCGGCTCCCTGCAAGGGTACGTGCGCGCGACCTCTCCATCATCGCGGCGCTCGAGATCGATGTCCGAACGGGCGTCCAACTGGGAAGGGACCTCAGCCTGGCCGAGCTTCGGGCTCGCCACGACGTGGTGCTCTTGACGCTGGGGTTCGCCGGCGGGCAGGAACTCCTGCGATCGGGCGCCGGGGCCGTCGAGGCCAGCGCTCGGGACACCATCAAGGCCGATCCGGTGACCTGCGAAACCGGTGAGGAGGGGCTTTTCGCCGCCGGCGACGCCATCAGTGGGCCGACGTCGGTCATCGACGCGATGGCCCACGGTCGGCGGGCGGCCGAATCAGCGCGTCGTTTCATCGACGGTGAAGCGTTGGAATATCCGGGTTCGGCGACGCAGCCGCCGCCGCTCCTTTGGAAGCTCGGCATCGATGAGAGCGAGCGCCGCCGCCGTCAGCGAACGCCGTTGCTCCTACAGCCGGCAGCGCCGCCGATGACCGAGAGGGAGGTTCGCGGCGAAGGTGAACGCTGCCTCGATTGCACCTGCGATCGTTGTGTTCGCGACTGCGAGTTTCTCGCCCGCCACTGCAACTCGCCGCGCGATCTGGCTCGGCGGGTGGCCGCGGGTATCGATGACCACGTGGAGACGATCTACTCGTGCAACATCTGCGGTCTCTGCGCCACTTTGTGTCCGGTCGGGTTGGATACCGGTGAGCTCATGCTCGCGGCGCGCCGGGAGGCGGTTCGCGAGGGGTTGGCGCCGCTCCCGGAGCACCGCCAGGTTCAGCGTGAACTCCGGGCCGGGCTGTCGAACACCTTTTCGCTCGCGGCCGCCGCGCCCGGCCGTCGCCGTGCCCGGCGTCTCTTCTTCACCGGGTGCGAGCTGCCCGCCACCTCGCCGAAACAGACCCGGGTACTTTATGAACACCTCCTGCGCCAGGATCCGAGGATCGGCGTTCTGATGTACTGCTGCGGCGTGCCCGCCGAGATTCTCGGTTTGGAAGCAGAAGGTGCGCGGGCGCGGGAGCACATTGCCGCTGCCATGGATGACCTCGGTGCCGAGGAGCTCATCGCTGCCTGTCCCCAGTGTCAGGAGATGCTGACCGAGTGGTTTCCACAAGTTCAGGTGAGCTCGGTTTGGGAGGTGCTGGCGGAGACCTGGGACCCGATCCAGCGATACGATGATCTACGGTTCGCGGTTCACGACCCGTGTCGGAGCCGGCACAATCCCGAGGTCCATGCGGCGATCCGAACCCTGGTCAGAACCAGCGGCGCCGAGGTGGTCGAGACCGAATACTCGCACGAGCGGACCAGGTGTTGCGGTTCGGGCGGCAAGATCGAAAATGTCGATCCGGAGCTCTTCTCGAAGATCGCCGCCCGCGCGTCCGGCCAGACCCGGTTGCCCATGGTGACCTACTGCATCGGCTGCCGAAGCGCGCTGCGTGACGCCGGCCGCGAGACGATCCACCTTCTCGATTTGCTGATGATGCCGAGTTCGGTCGAACACGCCCTCGACCCCGAACCCGGCATCGTCATGCGGCTCGCCAACCGACTCAGATCAAAGTGGTCCATCCGCCGGTTGGCTCCTCCGGCGCCGGAGTAAGGGCGGGATGGAAACCCTACCCGTATCCCTCACGGTCGATGGGCGGCCGGTGCGAACGGCCAGGCACCGGTTGCTCATCCACGTGCTCTCGGAACTCGGAATCCGGCTGCCGACCCTGTGCCACGATGATCGTTTGACGCCGTACGGCGGCTGCAGGATGTGTGTGGTCGAGCGGGCGGACGCCTCGGGGGCCCTGGTCCCGGCGTGCTCGACGCGGATCCAGGACGGGATGGTCATCCTGACCGACAGCCCGGCGGTGGTCGAAGCCCGGCAACAGCAACTCCAGTTGCTCGTGCTCAATCATCGAATGGAGTGCCCGGTCTGCGAACGCAACGCGGACTGCCGCCTCCAGGATCTGGTCCACGAGATCGGGATCCCGGACGACATTCTGCCGTTCGACTTCAAACCGGCGTCGCGAGACGAAGCCTCCCCGGTGATCATTCGCGACCCTGGGAAGTGCATTGTCTGCGGTCGCTGCGTCCGCCTGTGTGAGGAGGTTCAGGGGGTCGCGGCCCTGGCTTTTCTGGGGCGGGGTATGGGAACCCACGTTGCGACCTTTCTCGACCGGCCGCTGGACTGCGAGTTCTGCGGCCAGTGCGTCAATGCGTGTCCGGTGGGGGCCCTGGTGGCGCAGCCGTACGCGTCGCCGATCCCGGTCTGGCAACGAGCGCGGGTCAAGACCACCTGCTCCTTCTGTTGCTGCGGTTGCGAGGTGTCGGTGGAGAACCACCAAGGCCGGCTCCAACGCGTGACCTCAGCGGTCGGTGGTTCACCCAATCGCGGCAAGCTCTGCGTCAAGGGGTGGCTCGGTCTCGATGTCGTGGCGAACCCCGAACGCCTGAGAGCGCCGTTGGTCCGCAAGGACGGAACGCTGGTCGAGGTGAGCTGGGAGGAAGGCCTGGCGTCGGCGGCGGACGGCCTTCGACGTGCCGCGGGACGCGGCCCGGTGATGGTGGCCGGGGGCGGCCGGCTGAGCTGTGAGGACGGCTACCTCCTGCAGGCGCTGGCCCGCGAGGTGCTCAAGAGTCCGCACGTCGACATGGCGCCGGTCGGCGGAGCGCCGGCGCTGGTGGACGGGGTCTGGGAGGTCTTCGACCGACCGCGTTCGACTGCGGGTTTTGACGAGATCAGGCTGGCGGATCTCGTACTGGTCTTCGGGAGTGATCCGAGTCGGGGTCACCCGCTGGTCAAGACCGAACTGGTGCAGGCGGCGGTCCAACGGGGGGTGCCGGTGATCGCGGTAAGCCCGGTTGCGGGCGGCCTCGATCGGCACGCGGCCGATGTGCTTCGGCCGGCCCCCGGGTCGGTCAGCGATCTCCTGGTTGCCGTGGCGGTCCGGTTGTTGGCTCTCGATGGCCCTCGTTCGAGGAGGATCGAACACCTGCCGGGGTATGACGCCTGGCGTCGATCCATCGAGGCGTTCTCGCCGGAATCGGTCGCCCGGGCGACCGGGCTCACGGCTGAGCGGATTGACGGTCTGGCCTCCCGGTTGGCGGCCGCACGCCGGCCGGTGATGATCATGGGGACCGGCTCCGGTGTGCCCGGGAACGAGGCGGCGGTGGCGCGGGTGGCCGCGACACTGACGGCGTTGTGCGGAAGCGATGCGGGTTTGCTCGTTCTGGGCGGTCGGTCCAATGTCCAGGGGCTGGTCGATGTCGGCCTCCACCCGCGTCTCCTGCCCGGCCATCGGCTCATCAACCAGGCGGTCGAGCTCGAGGATCTCACCGGGCGCGCGACCATCTCGGAGGCGGGTTGGTCGGTCTCGGACTGGGTCAAGGCCGGTCCCGACGCCGCATCGGGTCTCCTTCTCGTCGGCGTTGATCCCATCGACCTGCTTCCGCGCGGCGAAGATCCTCGGCGGGTCGTGGAGGGTGCGGGTTTCTCGGTTGTCGTCGATGCGTTTCGAACGAGCACCGCCGAACGAGCGGACGTGGTCCTTCCGGCGGCCATTCTCAGCGAACGCGAAGGAACGACGGTGGGCGCCGACGGTATTCGACGGCCGTTGCGGCGAGCGCTCGGTCCCCCTGCCGGAGTCAGGTCGGATACGGTGATCCTGGTCGAACTCGCACGCCGGATGGGCTCGTCGCTCCCGACGGGCGAAGCCCTCTTCCGCGAGCTGGATCGGGTGGTGGGATGGAGGTGGCGACGATCTCAGCCCCGGCGGCTGACTCCGGTTTCACCACCCCGCGCGGCGGCCGGCGCATCGGGTTTTCTGCTCGATGCCGCGCCGCAGCTCTTTCACTCGGGCTCGGTCACCATGCGCAGCGCGCTGCTCCAGGAACTGTCGCCGACGGTGGCGGTTCGGATCAACCCGGCCGATGCGCGCGCCCTCGGCGTGGCTCGCGGTGAAGTCGTCGCGGTGTCGAGCGACAAGGGAGAGGTTCTGCTGCGTGCCCGGCTCGATCGAACGGTTCTCCAGGGAACCGTAATCGTCCCCTGGGTTGGAAGCCGCTATGGAGCTTCGACCCTCTTTGAAGAGGGCGGCGAGGTCCTGTGGGTCAAGGTGAGAAAGGCCTGACGATGAGCATTACCGACGACATCACCGACTCCGGTTTCTTCGGCACCGAAGGCGGCGATGGTGCGGAGGCCCTCGATCCGGCGGTGATCGAGTTGGTCGACGAGTTGCTGGCGCAGGCGCCCGGCGGACGGGAGGGGCTGATTCGAGTGCTCTTGGGTCTCCAGCAGGTCTTTGACAGGGTCTCGTGGAGAGTGCAGGAGTTGGTGGCGGACCGGTTCGGCCTCTCACCCGCCCAGGTTGCCGGGGTTGTGAGCTACTACCCGCAACTCAGTTCCGAGCGGCGCGGCCGGCTCATCGTCGATGTCTGCACCGGACCCGGCTGTTTCCTGTGTGGAGGGGAAGGGGTGCTGCGCCGGATCAACCGAGCGGTGGCTGAACGGCCGCCGATCGCCGGCGAGCCGACCCTCGCCGTGCGCCAGGAGCGCTGTCTCGCCGTGTGCGGCCTCGCGCCGGTGATTCGGATCGAGGACCGGGTTCGCGGCGTGGAGACAGAAGCCGCCGCCGGCGATCTCGTGACCGAGCTCCTCGGCCCCGATCGTCGGCCGGAGGACCGGCGTTGACGGCGCCGACGACCGCCTCGCAGGCTCCGGACCGGACTCCGGTGGCGATTCGTGTCTGCGGCGGCAGCGGCTGCATCGCCCTCGGTGCCCTCGAGGTGATTGAAGCGCTGCAAGGGGGCGCGGCCGGCTCCGGATCAAAGGTCACGATCGAGTCGAAGCCGTGCGTGGTCGGGTGCCGTGGGTTCTGCAGTCAGGGTCCGCTGGTCCACCTTCCAGGACTGGACGTGCTCTACTGTCGGGTCAGGCAGGAGGATGTGGACGAGATCCTCGATCGCACGGTCGGTCGATCCGAGGTCATCGACCGATTGCTGTATCTCGAACCCGCGAGCGGTCAGCGATACCGGGGACTGGCGGACAATCCGTTCTTCGCGAACCAGGATCGTCAGGTGCTGGCCCGGTGCGGCGTCGTCGATCCCGAGGATGTGGAACACGCGGTTACGCTCGGTGCCTATGATGCGCTGCGGCGATCGCTCCTCGATCTCGATCCGGTGAAGATCATCGATCTGGTCAAGCGATCCGGTCTCCAGGAACGGAGCGGGGCGGGGTTCCCCGTCGGGTTGAAGTGGGCGCTGGTCGCCGACACGCCGGGACAGATCCGATATGTCGTCGGCAACGGCGAAGGGGGCGACCCGGGACCGACCGCGGATCGCACCCTCGTCGAAGGAGACCCGCACAGTGTTGTCGAAGGGATGGCCATCGCGGGCTATGCGGTGGGCGCCAGGGAGGGTCGGCTGTTTCTCCGATCGGAGCACCGCCTGGCCGTCGCCCGCGCCGAGCGGGCCGTAGAGCAGGCTCGGAATCGGGGTTTTCTCGGTTCGAGGATTCTCGGTTCGGGGTTCGATTTCTCGATCGAGATCTGCGAGAACGCCGGGGCGTCCATGGGTGGCGAGGAAACCTCGTTGCTCAACGCGCTCCAGGGGCGTCGCGCGGTCGCCAGGCCCCGTCCGCCGTTCCCGGCGGTCAGCGGCCTGTGGGGTTGCCCGACCTTGATCAACGGTCTCGAGACGCTGGCCAACATCCCGTTGATCGTGCTGCCCGAGCGGCTCGGCGCCGATGTCCGTCCGTCCGGCACCAAGGTGGTCAGCGTGTCGGGCGCCGTCCCCAGACCCGGGGTGGCCGAGGTGCCGATCGGGACGAGCCTTGCCAGGATCGTTGAGGAGATCGCCGGCGCGGGCGCCGACGACGGGGTTCTGGGAGCCCACCTCGGGGGTCCCGGTGGTGTGACCCTGTCTCGCTCCCAGTTCGACACCACCGTTGATTTCGGGTCGCTCCGCAACCACGAGGCCAATCTCGGTTCGGGGAGCGTCGTGGTGCTCGGCCCGGGCAGCTGTCCGGTGGCTCTCGCTCGCTATTTTGTTGCCTTCTGCGCCGAAGAGTCGTGCGGGACGTGTCCGCCCTGCCGGATCGGGACCAGGGTGGTCCTCAATCTCCTCGATCGCATCGGTTCGGGTCAGGCAGAGGCGTCCGACCTGAAGCGTCTGGAACGGCTCTGCCGGCACATTCGACAGACGTCCCTGTGCGAACTCGGTCGCAATGCCACCGGTTCCGTCATCACCGGCCTGGGCAATTTCCGGAAAGAATATGAAGCCCACCTCTCCGGTCGGGGTTGTCCCACCGGCTCCTGCGGATGAGATGAAGTTCGGCAGCGCTTGTTGCATCGAGTGGGTCTCGGGTATTGTCGAGTTGTTGACATGAACGCGTTGATGGACAGACGCCGCCGGTCCCGGGCCGGAACCTCCGCGGTTCGGAGTGGATGATGCCGCGACCGACGGTGCTGGTTGCGGACGACGATCCGGTTTTCGTTCAATCGGTGGCCGCGGTGCTCGGGACGCGGTATCACGTGCGGACCGTTGCCAACGGCACCGAAGCCTTGGCGGTCGTTGACGACGATCCGCCGGATTTGATTGTTCTCGACGTCATGATGGACCACATGTCCGAGGGGTTCGATGTCGCCCGTTCCCTTCGGAACAACGACGCGACCGCGCTCATCCCGATCATCATCCTCACCGGAGTCGATCGCGTCTACAACCTGCGACTGGAGGTCGACGAGTCGTGGGTCCCGGCGGACCACTACCTCGAAAAGCCGATCTCGCCCGAAGATCTCATGCGCAAGGTCGGTGAGCTCGTCGGACCGGGCGAAGCGAAGCCCTGACCAATGGGAGAATCGACCGGACCGCGTCCGCAGACCCAGGGCGCACCGGGTTCTGCGGTGCGGCACCGGAGTGGGACTGAAAAGAACCGATTCAGTTACATTTTTTCCTGGGAACTCCACGAGCGACTGCTCTGGTTCTGCAAGCTGCGCTGGTTGGCCGCCCTCGGCCTCGCTTTGGCTTCGGTGCTGGGGCCGTATTTCTCCATGCCCTCGACCTCCCCGAGCCTGGCCGTTGTCGCCGTGCTGGTCGCCCTCTACAACGTCGTCTTCATCCATGTGCTCCGGGCGAGGCTCGGTCCCGAAAAGGACTACGCCGCGCTCAGGGGGCTCGCCATCCTGCAGATGGTGACCGATCTGGCGGCGCTCTTCTTCACGGTTCACTTCACCGGAGGATGCTCCAGCCCGGTCCTGCCGTTCGTGGTTTTCCACATGGCCATCGGGACGATCATGATCGACGGCCGAACCATGTACGGACTCGGCTTTGCGGTGGCCGGGGCGGCGGCAAGTCTCTTTGCCCTCGAGCACCTGGGTGTGCTCGCACAGGTCGCCACGGTTGTGGGCGGCCGGTCGACGGTCGGCAGCTGCGTCCTCAGCATGGCCATGCTCGTGGTCTTGGTCTTTGGTGTGGTCTATCTCACGGATTCGGTGACCAGCCGGTTCAAGGCGCGCAACATCGAACTCCACGAGACCTCCACAGAGCTCCGCCGCGCCCTCGAAGAACAGGCCCAGGTGGAGCGTCGCAAATCGCACTACATGAGGATTTCCGCCCACCAACTCCGATCACCGCTGGGAACCATCAAGACGTCGATTCAGGTCCTGATCGACGGTTACGTCGAACCGGGGTCTGCCGATGGTCGCCGGCTGCTGGAGGGAACCGCGGCGCGGGTGGACTCGCTCCTCGCCATCGTCAACGATCTCCTGGAGCTGGCCAAGATGCGCGAGGGCCGGGCCCGGGCGCCGTGGACCCGGAAGGTCAGCATCAATCAGATTCTGGCCGACCTCTTCGATGCGCTCGACCCTTATGCCCGCGAGGCGAATGTGGAGCTGATTCCGCACTTCATCAACGAGGGCGCCGCAGTCCTCGACTGGGCGGTGCCTCCGGATCTCGTCTACGCCTTCGAGAATCTGATCCACAACGCGATCAAGTACTCGAAGCCGGGGGGCGGCACCGTCACCGTGGCCCTCGGCATCGATCGATCCCACGCGATGGTAGTGGTCGCGGACGACGGAATCGGAATTCCGAAGGAGCTCCAGGATGATGTCTTTCTCGAGTTCGTCCGCGCCCCCAACGCCAAGCACGCCCAAGCCGAAGGCACCGGGCTCGGGCTCTCGATCGTGCGGGAAGCAGCGCAGATGCACGGCGGCAAGGTCTCGCTCGAGAGCGCGGTGGGACTCGGAACGACGGTGACGATGGTGCTTCCGTTGCACCACATTCCGCCGGAGATCATCGACCGCTGATCCCCTTCGGTGTCGCATCCCTGTCAGTCCGAAGGGATGCGCGGCACTTCTCGCGGTGAAAGAAACCACTTGCCTGTGCGCGATCAGGAGTCGAAGACTGCGGACACTGCCGGCGCCTTCGTGGGTGGTTTCGAAGTCGGCAGCAGCGAGCTTCAATCTCAAAACTGAGCACAAATACACGTGCCGGTGTCACCTCGCCGTAACGGAGGGTGAGGGTGTTCCAGGATTGCGACATGTCGACAGCGGTGATCCGGACCTGCACCACAAGTCGATTCGGCGCGGAGCTTCTTGATCGCGAAACACTTGATCTTGCGACGGATTGAGCGATCTTCTCCGGTGGTGGAGTCAATGCTGAGCGTTTCACTCAGGAATGGCAATTGCTCGAATCGCGGGAGATGTGGTCCCGTCGGCAGTGGTTCATCGGTGGAGTGGCGCGCGGGCCCATCCGAAGGTCAACCGTTGCTGAGCGAAATCTTGAGAATCAGCGGTCGTCTTCAGTAGAATGAGCGCGTTGAAGCTGTTATCGCATGACGTAACACAATACTGTAAAATAACCATGAGGTGATAATGATGACTACTTTCGCGTACGTGGTCGCCTACCTCGGCCTCGTCTTCTTTCTCATCGCGTGCATCGCCCGATTCATGATGTGGTCGAAGATGCCGATGCACGTGCGGTGGGAACTCTATCCCGTCGCGCACGAGGGCGGTGGAAAGGCCGCGTACGGTGGGTCCTATCTCGAAGACACCGAGTGGTGGACCAAGAAACGCGAGGTCTCGCTCTTCGGCGAGCTCAAGGTCATGGTGCCGGAGATCCTCTTTCTGGTTGCGCTGAGAGAGCACAACAAGAAGCTCTGGACCCGCTCCTTTCCGTTTCACTTCGGACTCTACCTGGTGGGCGGCGTGACCGCGCTCATGCTCGCCGGCGGGTTGGTTGTCGGCTATCTTCCGGAGAACATTGCGGCACCCGTGGCCAAGATCGTCAACCTCGTGGCTCCATTCCTCGGTGGGGCAGGGCTGGTTTTGGGGATCATCGGCGCCATCGGGCTCTTCATGCGCCGCCGCAGCCGCGCCCTCCGCGACTACACGGCGCCGGCCGATCTGTTCAACCTCGTCTTCTTCATCGCCGCCTTCGGAGTCTCGTTGGTGTCTCTTGTCGTCTACGACCGAGATTTCTCCATGGTCACCACCTTCATCACCAATCTGGTGACCTTCGACCTCGCACCGGTCGGAGCCGGGCCGGCCGGCCTGCTGTTGACTCTGTCGGTGGTGCTGCTCGCGCTGCTCACCGCTTACATCCCGACGACCCATATGTCGCATTTCATCGGCAAGTACTTCGCCTACCACTCCATCCGCTGGTCGGATGAGCCGAACCTGGCCGGCGGCCGGCAGGAGGGGACCATCCAGGAACTCCTCTCGAGGCCGGTGACCTGGTCGGCGCCGCACATCGGAGCCGACGGTAAGAAAAGCTGGCTTGACGTGACCTTGGAGGACCAGACCAAATGAAACAGCCCAACAGCGTCAAGGACATGGGGAAGAATCCGGGCGAACCCCTCGCCCAGATCAACCAGTACGAACAGATCCCGTTGCCGCCCCCCTTTGACAAGATCGACGAAGAGCCCGAGTTCGCCCAGCTCTCCGACGCCGCCCGCGAAAAGTACGTCGTTCTCGACGACACCATCGCGGTCAATATCGAGAAACCGAAGACCAAGGAAGAGGAAGACAAGCTGGTCAACGGCTTCCTCAGCGGTCTCGAGAAGCTCTTCAGCGTCGACGACAACTGGACGTTCCTCCAGCCCTTCGAGATGTCGATGGAGCACTGCGCCAAGTGCCACACCTGCTCCGACGCCTGCCCGATCTTCCAGGAAAGCGGTGAGAACGAACTCTACCGACCCGTCTATCGTTCCGAAATCCTGCGCCGGATCTACTTCAAGTACGTCAAGAAGGCCTCGCCTTCGCTGCACGGCGACATCGATCTCAACTGGGAGACGGTGGCCCGGCTCATCGAGTTGAGCTACCGCTGCAACCTCTGCCGCCGCTGCGCCCAGACCTGTCCCATCGGCGCCGACAACGCGCTGCTGTCGCGCGAGATCCGGAAGATCGCGAGCATGGAGATGGGGATCGTTCCCAAGGAGATCCACGACGACGGGTCCGTGCTTCAGCTCAGGGTCGGTTCATCCACCGGTATGACCCCGATGATCGTCAAGGACAACATCGAGTTCATCGACGAAGACACCGCGGAGCGCACCGGCATCACCATCGAGACGCCGTTCGACAAGGTCGGCGCCGACATCCTCCTCATCCACAATGCCGGTGAGATCATGGCCTGGCCCGAGAACCCCGGCGCCTTCGCCACGGTCTTCGAAGCGGCCGGCCTCAGCTGGACCCTGTCGTCCGATGCCATCGGCTACGACGGGATCAACTACGGGGTCTGGTACGACGACGTCCAGTTCGCGCGGGTCGCGGTGCGGCACGCCGCCATCGCCAAGAAACTCGGAGTCAGAAAGATCGTCCTCGGTGAGTGCGGCCACGCCCACAAAGCCCTCACGGTCATC
Source organism: Acidobacteriota bacterium (assembly GCA_024641545.1). Taxonomy (GTDB): domain Bacteria; phylum Acidobacteriota; class Thermoanaerobaculia; order Thermoanaerobaculales; family Sulfomarinibacteraceae; genus JAHECW01. Next base: position 13,795 of record JAHECW010000005.1, on the reverse strand, counting down.
GCCGACAAGGTGCTCACCGGCGACCTCAACATCCCGCGCGAGAGCTCCATGGTGACCCTGCGCGATATCATCCGATCGGGTGTGCTCAAGCTCGACAAGAGCCGCAACGACTTCCCGGTGACCCTGCATGATCCGTGCAACCTGGTGCGCCTCATGGGCATCGTCTCGCCGCAGCGCGAGATCATCGACGCGGTGGTGCCCGAGGGCCGCTTCCGCGAAATGGCGCCGCACGGGGTCGAGAACTACTGCTGCGGCGGCGGTTCGGGCTTCGCCATCATGTCGGGCCACAATTTCAAGGATTGGCGCCATCGGATGACCGGGCGGCGGAAATTCCGCCAGATCCTCAATGCCTTCCAGGACGAGTCCATGGATCCGTCGCACATGAAGTACGTCTGCGCGCCGTGCTCCAACTGCAAGGGCCAGATCCGCGACATCATCACCTACTACGATGCATTCGAGAAGGCCGGGATCTACTACGGCGGTCTGGTGGAGCTCATCGTCAACGCCATGGTCGACGTCAAGCCGGGATTTATCGATTGGGAATGGCACTAGGCCCGAACGATCGAATCAGAACAGCAGCGGCCCGCCGATCGGCGGGCCGTTCCTTTTGAGTTCGGAGCTTTGTCACCTTCGATCCCGCTTCCGATCCCGAAAAGGCCGCGACCGGGAACGTGAACGTGATCGATCATGGTATCCGGTATTTCTTCATCTTCCGCCAAAGCGTATTCCGCGAGATGCCCAGTCCCCGGGCGGTCTCGGTTCGGTTGTTGGAATAGCGCCTGAGAGCGTCACGAATGGCCGCGGCCTCGGCCGCGTCGAGCGGACCGCCGGCAGATTCCCGGGATGCCTCCGGCGGGACGGCGGCCTCGCCGCGGATGTGCGGCGGCAGATCTTCGCGGCGTATGGTGTTGCCGGCGCACACCACGAAAGCGTGTTCGATGGCGTTTTCGAGTTCGCGTACGTTGCCCGGGAAGGAGTGACCCGCGAGGGTTGTCATGGCGCGTTCGGAGATGCCGCAGATCCGGCGCCCCTGGAGGTTGTTGAAGCGCTCGATGAAGTGTTGCACCAGGAGCGGGATGTCCTCCCACCGGGAACGCAGCGGCGGCAGCACGATCCGAACCACGTTGAGGCGAAAATAGAGATCCTGGCGGAAGCGGCCGTTCATCGCCTCGTGTGACAGATCACGGTTGGTGGCGGCGAGAATCCTGACATCGGCCTTGACGGGCTCCGAGGATCCGAGAGGCACGTACTCGCGTTCCTGGAGCACCCGAAGGAGTTTGACCTGCACCGCGGCCGAGATGTCGCCGATCTCGTCGAGGAGGAGGGTTCCCCCCTGGGCGGCGGCGAAACGGCCGGGCTTGTCCCTTTTTGCGTCGGTGAAAGCGCCGCGGACGTGGCCGAAGAGCTCGGACTCGACGAGCGATTCCGGCAGGGCGCCGCAGTTGACCCCGACAAACGGGCCCTCCCGCCTGGGACCCATGTTGTGGATTGCTCGTGCAACCAGTTCTTTGCCGGTGCCGGGCTCGCCTTCGATGAGCACGGTGCTGTCGCTGCGGGCAACGAGCGGAAGGAGATCGCGGACACCCTTCATGGCGGCGCTCTTGGAGACGATATCGCCGATCTGGTAGGACCCCTCGAGTTCCCGCCGGAGGGTATTGACCTCGGTGAGGTCGCGGAACATTTCGATCCCGCCGATGACCTCGCCGTCATCACTCGTCAGGCTCGCGGTGCTCACCGCGACCGAGATCTCGGTGCCGTTTCGCTTGATGATGTGGACCTCGCAGTCGCGGTGGGGCTCGCCGCGCTCGATGCTGTTGAAGAGGAAGCAGCGGCCGGCGCAGTGGTTGGAGTTGAAGATCGACGTGCACGGACGACCGAGAGCCTCCTCCTGGGACCAGCCCGTGATTTCCTCGGCGGCGCGGTTGAAGGAGGTGATTCGCCGTTCGGCGTCGACGGTGAAGATCCCGTGCGGAATGTTGTCGAAGATCAGGCTGCCATAGCGGGGATCGATCCTGTGTGTCATGTTGCCGATTATCCATCGAGTGTTCCATATTTACAATACCTTCGAGACATCAGTTCCAATTTCGCGACATTACGAAAGCGGAAATTTCTCTCAGACTCACTAATAAATTATTGATAACAAATGGTTTCATGAAAATTCTCGGGTTTGGCACAACAAATGCTCTACCGATGGGTGGTACGACAGCCCGCTGCGCCGAAGGGATTCCCATGGCCATTGAATGTTCCTACTATCTCGAGCCCGTTGACACCAGCGATCTGCCGAGGCGGTACCTTGAAGGCCTCGCGGCCATCCTCTCGCACTCGAACTACGCGATGGTGCTCGATACCGCCTGCCGGGTGACCACGCGGTGCGGCCGCTGCAGCACCAGTTGCCCCGTCTACGAGACATCGGGAGAGGACCGCGACATCCCGTGCCGCCGGTCCGAGCTTCTGCTCAAGGTCTATCGCCGGTATTTCACCCCGTTCGGAAACCTGGGGGCGCGGTTCGGGCGATCGTTCGAGATCGATGAGGCCTACATCAACACCATGGCGGAAGAGTTCTACCGCTGCACGGCCTGTCGGCGGTGCAACCTCGAGTGTCCCATGGGCATCGACCACGGGCTCCTCACCCACCTCGCCCGTTGGTCTCTCGCCGAAGTGGGGATCGTCCCCAAAGCTCTTGTGGTCGCGACGCGGGAGCAACTCGACGGGACCACCCGCAACACCTCGGCGATCCCCAAGGCGGCCCTCCTCGACACCTGCGAGTTCCTCGAAGAAGACTGCGCCGACGAGGTCGGGCTCAAGATCGAGTTCCCGATCGACCGGGAAGGCACCGAGTATGTCTTCTTCCCGGCGGTGAGCGACTATCTGCTCGAACCCGACACCCTCATCGGCAACGCGGCGGTCATGAGTGCCACCGGCGGTTCGTGGACCATCGGTACGGGAGCGTACGACGGCATCAACTACGGCCTTTTCTACTCCGACAGGATGCTCGACCGGATCGTCTCAATGGAGGCCGAGGAGGTCCGCCGGCTGGGCGCGAGGAAGATCCTCATCGGGGAGTGCGGCCACGCCTCCCGGTCCGCGAAGTTCTTCATCCGGACCTTCTGCGGCGCCGATGATGCCCCGGAGGTGGTGAACTTCATGGAGTACACCCACCGGGCGTGGAAGGAGGGCCGGCTCGAGTTGCGGCCCGATGTCGTCTCCCAGCGCACGACGTACCACGATCCGTGCAACATCGCCCGCACGGGGTGGATCATCGACCAACCGCGCGAGATCCTCCGCCACATCTGCGCCGACTATGTCGACATGACCCCGAAGGGTCGGGAAAACTACTGCTGCGGCGGCGGTGGCGGCACCGTGTCCATCGACGAAATCCGCGAGTTCAGAACCCTGGTGGGCGGCGCCAAGAAGGCGGAACAGATCCGCCGCACCGGCGCCGAGATCGTCGTGGCGCCGTGCGCCAACTGCAAGAAGCAGCTGCGCGAGGTCTGCGAGGACCACGGGCTGGATCAGGTCCGGGTCGTCGGCCTGCACGACCTCTTGATCAAGGCCATCGTCCCGCCGGCGGAAATGCTGATCGAGATCGACGACGCGGCCGTCGGCGCCGCGTCAGAGGTGTGAGGTCTTCATGGACGGCTGGATCGAGTTTGCTCGTGGTCCGCTCTTTCGAATCGCTCTCACGGTGTGCGTTCTCGGGCTCGGCTACAGAATCGTCACCCTGGTCGGACAGATCGCGGTTGCGTGGCACCGCGCCGGCGATCGCCGGCTGCCGCTCGGCGACATTGTCGCCGCCACTGCCGGTTGGCTCGTGCCCCGCCGTTTGTGGCACAAGCGGCCGGTCTACAGCTCCGCGTCGGTGCTCTTCCACGTCGGCGTGCTCGTGGTGCCGCTGTTTCTGGCCGGGCATGCGGCGTTGCTCCCCGGAATTCTCCCGGTCTGGTGGCCGGTCATTCCCGAGGCGGTTGCCGACGGTGTGACCCTGGTTTCCCTGGCGGCGTTGCTCGCGCTGGTCGTGGGCCGGCTCGGGTCCGCGAGTTCGCGTGCCATCACCCGGGCGGGGGACGTGCTCGTGCTCGTCATCCTGTTTGCCCTCGTTCTTTTCGGCTGGTGGGCGGCGAATCCGGCCTTCAGCCCGTTTGCCGCCCGGACCATGCTGCTGCTGCACGTGCTTGTCGGGGATCTGGTATTGGTGCTGGTTCCGATCACCAAGATCGCGCACTGTGTCCTCTATCCGTTCACCCGTCTGGTCTTCCAACTCGGATGGCACTTCCCGGCTGAGACCGGCCGCCACGTCGCGCAGGCCCTGAACAAGGAGGGAGAGCCGGTATGACGACCATGGCGATTCTCACCGACGTGACCCGCTGCATCGGCTGCGAGGAATGCGTCTCCGCGTGCCGGCGGACAAACGACACCGGATCGGATGCGCCCTACCGCTGGCAGGGCGGGGTCAACGATCTGTCATCCACCCGGTGGACAACGCTCGTTGAAACCGGTAACCGGAACGTTCGTCTCCACTGCCGCCACTGTCTCGATCCTGCCTGCGCAGCCGCGTGCCCGGTGGGTGCGTTGAGCAGGACCGAAGCCGGCGCGGTGGCCTACAACCCGGTGATCTGCATGGGTTGTCGCTACTGCATGGTGGCCTGTCCTTTTGCAATGACACGCTACGAGTGGGAGTCGGCGACGCCGAGGGTGCGCAAGTGCATTCTCTGTTACGACAAGATCAAGGCGGGTGAGCTCTCACAGCCGGCCTGCACCGCAGCCTGTCCAACCGAGGCCACGATCTTCGGCGATCGCGAGGCGCTGCTCGCCGAAGCACGCTCGAGGATCGCCGCGGCGCCACAGCGCTACATCGACCACATCTGGGGCGAGCACGAGGTCGGCGGCACCTCGGTGTTGACCATCTCGGACGTCGATCTCACCGACGCACGCTGGCCCGATGATCTCGGCACCGGATCGCGTCCGGAGCTCGCCCGCAAGGTCCTGCACACCGTTCCCTACACCTTCTTCGGCGTCGCCGGCCTCATGTACGGCGTCCACTGGACGCTCGAACGGCGGCGCCAGGTTGCAGCCGCCGAAGGCCCGACCGCCGCCACCGCCGACCCGGGCGACGAAGTCCAACGGAACGAGGAGGAGTCGTGAACGAAGCCAACAACACCCGCCTCATCGTGACCAAGGCCGTCCTCTGGTTCTTGATCGGCATCGCCGCCGCGGTGGCCGTTGCGCGCTACCTGCGCGGCCTCGGCGCCACCACGGCGCTCACGGATGGGACGCCGTGGGGTCTGTGGATCGGGTTCGACGTGCTCTCGGGAGTGGCGCTGGCCGCCGGCGGGTTCGTGATCGCCGCAACGGTGCACATCTTCCACCTCGACCGTTATCACGGCCTCGTCCGGCCCGCGGTGTTGACCGCCTTTCTCGGCTATCTCGCCGTCGCCCTCGGCCTCCTCGTCGACCTCGGCCGGCCGTGGAACATCTGGCGCATGATCGTCTTCTGGCAACCCGACTCGCCGCTCTTCGAGGTCGGCTGGTGCGTCATGCTCTACCTCACGGTTCTTGCCCTCGAGTTCGTTCCCGTGCTCTTCGAAGGTCTGAAGTGGGAGCGGGCGCTGCGGGTCATGCGTCGCGTCAGCCTGGTGCTCGTGATTGCCGGTATCGGCCTTTCCACCCTCCATCAGAGTTCCCTGGGCACGCTCTTTCTCCTCGCCAAGGACCGTCTCCACCCGCTTTGGTATTCACCCATCCTGCCGCTGCTCTTTTTTGTCTCGGCCATCGGGCTCGGTTTGATGATGGTCGCGGTGGAGAGCAGCACCACCGCCTGGCTCTACCACCGCCACGGGGAATGGCCGGTGCTCCGCGGTCTGGTCCGGGCGGCATCGGTGGTGCTGCTGCTCTATCTCGCGGTGAGACTGACCGATCTCGGTCTTCGCCACCAGCTCCACCTGCTGGTACAGCCATCGTGGTACTCGGTGCTCTTTGCCCTCGAGCTCGCGATGTCGGTGGTGATTCCGTTGGTGCTTTTCAACCTCCCGTCGCTGTCCGACAAACACTGGCCCGTCGTGGTCGGCGCGTTCACCGGCGTCGCCGGGTTCGTCCTCCATCGGGCGGACGTGGGCGGCATCGTTCACCTGGCGGCCGGCGGGGAAACCTACCTTCCGGCCCTGACCGAGATCCTGGTCAGCGTCGGATTGGTCTCCGGAATGGCCCTGATCTTTCTCTTCTTCGTCGAGCGTTTCCCGGTCTGGGAGGAGGCGCCGGCGAATCCCGATCACTTCACCCCGCCGATCTCCGACCCTTTGACCCACAACTACTTCGGTGGGGTGTGGTTCGGCCGCGCCCACCTGGCGGCGGCGGGGTGGGTGATCGGGATCGTGGTCGGCATGGTCGTGCTCGAGACCACGACCACCGGTGGTAAGTACCCCCCTGCGGTGCCGACTCGTTCGGCTCGGACGGTGGCCGCGGTGCGGCTCGTGGTGGACGAGTCGATGCCGGCGAGCCTGCTCTTCCTCGGCAACGAGATCGCTCCCGCTCAGTTCCCCGAGGGATTCACGACCGCGCTGCTCATCGACGGCGACCGCGCGGGCCGGGCGGTGCTCTTCGACCACACCGCCCACCGCGACCGGCTCGGTGGCGAGGCCTCGTGCAACCTCTGTCACCATCGCAACCTCCGCTTTGAGCGGGGCACGCCGTGTGCGACCTGCCACGCCGACATGTACCGTTGCACCGACACCTTCATCCACGACGACCACATCACCGCGCTCGGCAACAATGCCTCCTGCGGACGCTGCCACCCGGCGACCGAAGCCGTCAAGAACCGCGCTTCGGCGACTCCCTGCGTCGAGTGCCACCGAGCCGAGATTTCGCAGGCGTTCGCCGAGGGCCGTCATCAGTGCTCGACCGACGCCGCCGTCGGCGACATCGCCTGTTCCGGGTGCCATGGTGTGTCCGCTGCGAGCGACCCGGAAGAGAGAGCGGACCGGAGCGAAATCGCCGGGATCGCTCCCGGATATCGCCTCGCCATGCACCAGCTCTGTGTCGAGTGCCACTGCGCCCACGAATCCAAGAAAGCGATCGAGGAACCGGTGATGACCCGTTGTGGCTTCTGCCACCGAGGGGTCGAATCCGAGATCGAGGTCGTGCCCGATGATGGGATCGGCGGGCGGCCCGTGGTTGTCGCCGAAGGGTTTTTCCAATGACTGCCGGCGCGTCAGCCGGGCCGCGACGGGCAGCCGCTCGATGGGTTGACCGTACGCATGGTGCGACGCGGTCGGGCGGGGGCCGGGAGGTGTCGTGATGCACGCGGCAACCTGGCGAAACGAGATGCTCGGTCGGCTCATCGACGAGATTCCGTCGGGGGTGATGGTCATCGACCCGGCGTTGAACGTGGTTGATCACAACCGGGCCTTCGAGGCCTGTTTCGGGGCGGCGCGCGGCCGGACGTGTTACTCGATCACGAAGGACCGAGATGAACCCTGCGACGACTGCCATGCCCTGGAGGTTTTCCGCGACGGCCGACCGCGGACCCTCGAACAGACGGGGATCGATGCCCGCGGCCGCGAGGTCCACTATCTGGTCAATCTGACCCCGATCCCGGCCGACGCGGACGAGACGAACTTCGTGGCGGCCATCACCACCGATCTGACCGCCGCGAGACAGCTCCAGAGCGAGTACCAGGCGCTGTTCGAGAAAGTCCCCTGCTTTGTCGCGCTGATCAACCGCGACCACCGGGTGGTCAAGGGCAACGAGCTGTTCCGCCGAACCTTCGGCGAACCCACCGGCGAAAGATGTTATCGGCTCTTCAAGCGACGCGCCAAGGCGTGCCGCGATTGCCCGGTCGACCGCACCTTCGAGGACGGGCAGAGCCACATGTCGCATCACATGGGGATGAACCGGGACGGCAAGCCGGTTCCCTACCTGGTCTTCACAACCCCGCTTTCCCGCGGTGACGAAAAGGTCTCACACGTGATGGAGATGGCCCTCGATCTGACCGAGCACCGGGAGCTCGAAGAGCGGCTGTCGCAGGCCAACGTGCTTCGTCACGCATTGGTGGAGAACTCCCTCGACTGCATCGTCGTTTTTGACGACCGGCAACGAATCCAGCTCGTCAACCGGGCGACGGAGAAGCTGCTCGGTCGCACCAGGGATCAGCTGATCGGGCGGAAGATTCCCCGCCGGGCCGTGCCGAAGGAGCTCCACGGCGTGCTGTCCGGGAAGAAGGCGCAGGTGGTCCTGCACGAGACGAGAGTCGCGGATGAAGCCGGCAACCCGATCCCGGTCAGGCTCGTCGGTTTCGCCCTGAGACCCGGCGGCAGATTCGCCGGGGCGGCGCTGATCGCACAGGATCTGCGGGAAATCAAACAGCTCGAACACGAGAAGCTCGAGGCGGAACGGTTGGCGGCGGTGGGCCAGACCGTGGCCGGGCTGGCGCACGGCATCAAGAATATTCTGACCGGGCTCGAGGGTGGCATGTATGTGACCTCGTCGGGTCTCAAGAAGGGCGACCAGGATCGGGTCCGTCAGGGATGGGAGATGCTCGAGCGCAACATGGGACGGATCTCCGACCTGACTCGGAACCTCTTGGCCTTCTCCCGTGGCGAGGTCATCGACTGCCGGGAGATTCGGCCCGCTTCGGTTGCTCGCGAGGTGGTCCAGCTCTTCCGTGATGGGGCTGCCCGGTGCGGTATCGAAGTGGTGGCCGATGTTGACGAGGTGGCGCCGGCGTGGATGGATCCTGAAGCGCTGCACAGCTGTTTGTCGAATCTGGTCTCCAACGCCATCGATGCCTGTCAGATCTCGGGCGAGCAGGGGCTCGAGGTGCGCTTGAGGCTCCGTGAGGAAGGTTCGGATCTCGTCTTCGAGGTCATCGACAACGGTTGCGGGATGGATTACGAGATCAAGAGGAAGGTATTCACCAGCTTCTTCACCACCAAGGGGCGGGGCGGGACCGGGCTCGGACTGCTGCTGACGCGCAAGATCGCGCAGCAGCACGGGGGAACGGTCAATCTCAGCTCCGAGCCGGGCAAAGGCACGACCTTCGAGCTGCGTTTCCCCCGGCACCGGTTACCCAAACCCAAGGCGAGCAAGGAGATCGATCATGACTGATGCGGTAGGAAGGGCTGGAAAGCGAACGCTCAAACCGGAAGAGGCGACGGTTCTCGTCGTCGATGACGAACCGGATGTGGCGTTCTACCTGGGATCGGTGCTCGAGGATGCCGGGCTCAACGTGATCTTCGCCCACGATGGGGACCAGGCTCTCGATGCCATCCGCCGGCAGCCGCCCGATTTGATTTCCCTCGATCTGGTGATGCCGAGGAAATCCGGAATTCGGGTGCTTGCGGAGCTCCGGCGGAACCCCGAGTGGGCGAGGATCCCGGTGGTGATCGTCACCGCCCACGCCCGGGATCCCGAGGTTCGCCGGGAGGTCAGCGAACACGCCGACGTGCTCGCCGGCAGCGTCATCACCGGACCGTCAATGTACCTCGAAAAACCGGTGACCCCGCAGAAGTACCTCAAAGGCATCTGCGACATTCTCGGGATCGAGGTCGATGTCGATCGGCTTGGATTGTCGGCCGATTCTCACACCAGGTTGCGCGACGAGGCCAAGAGCCTCCTCGACGACGTGGACGCGGCGACGCTCGAGGAAGTCCTCGGTCGCCTTCGCAAACAACAACCCTGATTCGATTGAAGGTTCCCTGACGGAACCGGGGAGGACCCATGGACGCACGACTCGCCATCATCATCGACGATGAGCCGGATGTGGCGACCTATCTCGCCATCGTGCTCCGCGATCATGGCTGGGAGGCCGTGACGGCCAATTCGGCCGAGGACGGCCTACGACTCGCCGAGGAGCGGGTACCGGATGTGGTCCTGCTCGATGTCATGATGCCGGAGCGGGGTGGCATGAGCACCCTGGTGGCGTTGCGCAAACACCCGGTGTTGGGCAAGGTCCCGGTGGTTCTCGTCACCGGCATCCAGAGCCACCTTACCAAGGACTTCGAGGCCTACCTCGGGCGATTCAAGCACTACCATCCGGACGCCTATCTCGAGAAACCGGTCAAGCCGGAGTTGCTGATCGAGACCTTGGAAAAGGTCGTGCTCGTGCCGGTTTGACAACCCGGCGCCGGATCGCCACGAACGGGCCCGCCTGGAGGCCCTCACCAGCGTCCCTGACGTGAAGGGCGGTGCCGTGCCGGGCCGCCTCTCGGCGCCTGGAACCGCCCTCATCGGGAAGCCCTCGGCACGTCGGCCGGCGACATGTTACCTTGTGGTAACAACATCCGCCGATGAGGCGCCGTCTTGACCGTCTGAAATGGACTGAAGCAGCGTGTTCTCAAACACTTTCGGTTCGCCCTCCATGGGTGCCCTCTGGCACAGGGGTTGCAGGACCGCTTGCCGGTGCAGGTGTCTCTGGCCGGCGCCTGGAGGATGACGGATTGCGCAGCACTTTTTACGGTGGTGTTCCCAGGATTCTGATCGAAGACCACCGTTGATGCACAAGGAGGAGTTTTTTTGGCGGATTCAAGTGCCGGAGCCCATCGTCCCGTCCGGCGCCCTTGAGTCACCGTAGATTTCACGAGATTTCGATTGGAAAGGAGTGGCCATGACAGAAATGAAATACAAGACGCCGCTGCTTGACGAGCTCGAGAAGGGACCGTGGCCGAGCTTTGTCAAGGAGATCAAGAAAGAGGCCCACCGCCCGATGGTCCAGGACGTTCTGGGTCAGGTGGAACGTTCCTACGAGGAGCACATCAGCCACTGGAAGCACGGTGGTCTTGTGGGCGTCATGGGATATGGCGGCGGCGTGATCGGTCGCTACTCGGACCTCGCACACGAGTTCACCAATGTTGCCGAGTTCCACACCCACCGCGTCAATCAGCCGTCGGCGTGGTTCTACACCTCGGATGCGCTCCGCACCCTGTGCGACATCTGGGACCGTCACGGTTCGGGTCTGACCAACATGCACGGCTCGACCGGTGACATCGTCTTTCTCGGTTCGACCACCCAGGCCATCGAGCCGCTGTTCAAAGACCTGACCGCGGCCGGTTGGGATCTCGGCGGATCCGGCTCCAACATGCGGACTCCGTCCTGCTGCGTCGGCCCCGCACGTTGCGAGTGGGCCTGCTACGACACCCTGGACGCCTGCTACAACATCACCCAGAACTTCCAAGACGAGCTCCACCGGCCGTTCTTCCCCTACAAGTGGAAGTTCAAGTTCGCCGGCTGCCCCAACGACTGCGTGGCGTCAATCGCCCGGTCGGACTGCTCTGTCATGGGTACCTGGCGCGACGAAATCCAGGTCAACCAGGCCAAGGTCCTCGAGTACGCCAAGACCGTCGACATCGAGAATGAGATCTGCGATTTCTGCCCGACCCGCTGCATCGAGTGGGACGGCAAGACCCTCGAGATCGACAACTCCAACTGCGTCAAGTGCATGCATTGCATCAACGTGTTGCCGAAGGCGCTCAAGCCCGGCAAAGACCGTGGCGCCACGATTCTCATCGGCGGCAAGGCCCCCATCGTCGGCGGCGCTCTGCTGTGCTCGGTTTTCGTGCCCTTCCTCGAAATGGATCCGGATTCGGATTACGAGGATCTCAAAGAGCTCACCGAGGCAATCTGGGATCTCTGGGGCGAGCACGGCAAGATGCGTGAGCGCGTCGGCGAGTTCATTCAGCGCGTCGGAATGTCCAACTTCCTCGAGGAGATCGGTCTCGACCCGATCCCCGAAATGGTCATGGCGCCGCGCTCGAACCCCTACATCTTCTTCGACGACGAGATCTTCGAGACCGAAGAGTAGGAAAGGAGGATCCAATGGCAGAAGACCGCATTACCGATATCGGCCCCCCGAATTACGAACAGTTCTTGCCCCCTGTGATCAAGAAGAACTATGGCAAGTGGGACTACCACGAGATCCTCAGGCCCGGCGTGATGGTCCATGTCGCCGAATCCGGCGACAAGGTTTTCACGGTGCGCTGCGGATCGCCCCGACTGCTCGCCGTCACCACCATCCGCAAGTTCGCGGATATCGCCGACAAGTACTGCGACGGCCACCTGCGGTTCACCAGCCGCAACAACGTCGAGTTCCTGCTCAGCGATGAGTCCAAGATCGACGCCCTGATCGCCGAGGTCGAGGAGTACGGCTTCCCGGTCGGCGGCATGGGCAACTCGATTTCCAACATCGTCCACACCCAGGGCTGGGTGCATTGCCACTCGGCGGCCTCCGATGCCTCGGGCGTCGTCAAGTCGGTGATGGACGAACTCCTTCCCCACTTCCAGAACATGGACCTGCCGGCCAAGCTCCGCGTCGCCTACGCGTGCTGCCTCAACATGTGCGGCGCGGTCCATTGCTCGGACATCGCGATCCTCGGCGTCCACACCCGGGCGCCGGTGATCGACCACGGCGACCTGCCGAAGATGTGCGAGATCCCAACCCTCGTGGCCTCGTGCCCGACCGGCGCGATTCGTCCGGCGACCGTCGACGGCGTCAACTCGGTCGAGATCATCGAAGAGCAGTGCATGTACTGCGGCAACTGCTACACGGTCTGCCCGGCGGTGAAGATCAACAACGCTCAGACCGACGGTATCTCGATCTGGGTCGGCGGCAAGGTCTCGAACTCGCGCGTTGCGCCCAAGTTCTCCAAGCTCGCCATCCCCTTCATCCCCAACAACCCGCCGCGCTGGCCCGAGGTGGTCGAGGCGGTGATCAACATCGTCAACGTCTACGCCGAGAACGCTCGCAAGCACGAGCGGATGGGTGAGTGGATCGATCGCATCGGCTGGCCGAAATTCTTCGAGCTCACCGGCATCAAGTTCACCAAGTACCATATCGACGACTTCAAGCACGCTGGCGAGACCTACACGAGGACGGCGCAACTGCGCCACTGAGGAGGACACCATGGCCGACGTGACAGTGGACCAGGTAGCCGACGCCATGTTTGACCTGGTTTCTTCGATGAAGGGCAAGAGAGACCTGAAACCCATGGATGTCTCCAAGCAGATGATGGAGAAGTTCGGTGACGAGGTCGACAAGAAGATGTGCAAGAAAGCACTGCGCACCCTCATCGACTCGGGCCGGCTGACCTACAAGTACGCGGGCGGCAGCTACGTTACGCTGCCCGAGGCGTAAGCAAAACGCCAACAATGAAGTGGTCCGGGAGGGGTCGGGGTATTCCCCGCCCCTCCCTCGGCCGCCTCGTATTCACGGGAGGATGCTATGGCGCGTAACAAGAAGAGTGGACCGGAGCGGACCGCCGAAGCGGTGGACGTTCTCCGGCAGTGGCAGGGCATCGAACGCGACGCCATCGAAACCACGGCACAGATCATGGAGAAGACCGACAACCTCCTGATCCGTCAGGTTATGGAAATCATCCGAAACGACTCCGTTCAGCACCACCGGGTGCAGCAGTTCATCATCGACAGCATGACCAAGACTCCGGTGACGCTCCGCCCCGAGGAACTGGCCGAGGTCTGGGGTCAACTCGAGGCGCACGATGAACTCGAGCGGCAGACCATTGAACTGGCGACGAACCTCAAGGCGGAAACCAAAGACCCGGTGGCCACCCTCCTGCTCGACTATCTGCTCCGCGACGAGCAGAAGCACGACACGATTCTCGGCCATCTGGAGAAGTTCAAGCAGCACATGTCGAAGATTTCCTGAGTTTCGGCCCAGGCAACAGCAACGCAGTGAGGAGACGCGTCCCATGGGTCTACTGAAAAAGAAAGACACAAAGAAATCGGGCAAGTTCGAGTCCCGGCTCAAAGGCGGCGGCGGTGGCGGCGGCAGTCAGCTTTCGGCGTTGCG
>JAHECW010000090.1 GCA_024641545.1 Acidobacteriota bacterium | reverse complement strand
CCGCAACCGGGATCAAATATCGAGGTCGGAGGATCGAGCTCGCCGAGGCGGCCCAACAACACCAGGGTGCCGGGATCGACGCCGTCGGCCGAGAAGACTCCGGCGGCGGAGCTGAGTTCGAACCGATCGCCATCGGTCACGACCTCGAGAGGAGGGATCACCGGCCACTCTGGAGCGAATGCGCCCTCCCTCAGCCAGCATGCGACCCTCGCACGCGCCCGGTTGGCGAGGATCTGAGGCGGTTGATCGAGTTCGCCCGAAAGCCTTTTCACCGCTGACTTGACGCCGAGTTCGTTGGCGCCGACAAGGAGGAGACGACCGCCCGGTTCGAGCCGGCGCCACGCTTCGCTGAGGCCCTGCCAGGTGGCCGCGCGTCCCTTCTGGAGATGGACGACGGCCTGGGTGAACCGATCACCCGAGACTTCCGCCCAGCCCGAGACCGCCTCGATCCGACCCGCACGCGCTTGCAGCCAGTCGGTCCGCAGCGGAAGCACCGAAGCTCCGCCTGTCGTCGTGACCGCGGCGAACCCGAAGACCTCGAGCGTCGGGACATGATCGAGGACTCCCGGGTCGCTGAGAAGGTCCGACGCGGTTGGCCTGGATCGCTGTGCCATCGCTGGTGACGGTAGCAGATTCGGCGAATGAAATGCTCGAGTCAGCCCTTGCGGGCGGGACGCCCGCACCACAATTGGCTGCAGCTGATTCGGGTTTTTTTGTAACCGCAAGCATCCCCCCTTGCCCCCAGCTGTTGGTACGCAAGCTGGAAGCTTGCGGCTACAAGGATCGTCGGGACGAGACCTGCGGGCGGGACGCCCGCACCACAATGGCATCTGAGTCATCTACCATGCGAGGGTGGGAAGGTCCGCTGCCGCGGGCTCAGAAGGGACTCGAGATGCGCATTTCTTTTTTGTTGTGTATTGGCGTTCTTTTGCTGGGTACCATCGGCTGTTCTGAGCAACCGTCGACGGACTCGACCCCGACCGGAACGGTTCGCGAGGTTTCGGTTGAAGTCGAGAGCGCGCCGGGAGCGGAGCTCATGCGCGGGCTCTTCACCTACATGGCCGACGCGGCCGTCTTCGAGGACTGCGTCAGCGGTCGCAGGTACCCGGTGGCCATGGAAGCGGATTACATCAGCGTCGAGCGCGCCTACCTCGAGGCTCGGAGCGAACCGGGCGCGCCGCTGCTCGTGCTCATCCGGGCCAGGGTCGAGCAACGCCCGCCGATGGAGGGTGACGGAGAGATCGACACCGTCGTCGTCGAAGAGTTCAAAGCGGCCTTCCCCGGAGAGGACTGCAGCGGAGAGTGACCCGATCCCACCGGCCTCAACCGTAGTGACGGAGGGTGAGCCCGGGTCAATAAAGGCGATGCTTCGTGGAACCTTCGTGATCCTTTGTGTTCTTTGTGTTTCAAACTCTTGTGCCGAAACCCTACGGCGTCCTGAGGACGATGTCCTTCCGGCCGTTGCTCAGGCGCACCCGGTCGCGTTCGATGGTCTTGACGCGGTAACCCTCGATCACTCCGCCGATGTGAAGTTCGATGCCGTTGATCTCGGCGAAGGGGTCTTCGGGGCGGAAAATGATGTAGTCGAGGCTGAGTTCGACCTTGCCGATCTTGGCTCCGAGGATATACACGTCGGCGCCGTCCTCGACCCCGGTGAAGCCTTCTTCGAAGCCGTCATCTCCCGAAGGGGCGGTTGCGGGCGCCGCGGCCGCGACCGTCGGCCTCGCTGCAGGTTGAACCGTTCCGAGATCGGTCGGGCCGACGCCGGTCGCGGCTGGCGAGGGGATTGCGGCAGGGCGATCCTGACTCGGCGAGTTCGAGCCTCTGGTCTCGGAAAGATCCGGCCCGCCCGGTGTCTCGTCGGTCTCGATGTCTCCCGGCGCCCCCGATGGGGCGGTGCCGGTCGCCTCTGGATGGGCGGTTTCGCCCCGGCTCAGGAGCCACCACACCGTTCCGCCGCCGGCGACGGTGGCGGCGACGGCGATGAGAGCGCCGAGGGCGAGTCCCAGACCGAGGTTCGAGCGGGCGGGAGGATTGGCGATCTTGGCCGAAAAGAGCAGACCCCTGCGGTCGTTTTCCCGTTCCGCCGCCTCCTGCCGGGCCTTGCGCAGGGCATCACCGATGAGACTCATCGCGTCGCCCCGCCGAGTTCTCGCGCCGCTCGTCGGACCTGCCAGTAGCCGAGCCGGTCGCGCCCCTCGACATACCCGCAGAGCAGCGCCTTGTCGCAGACGGCGTTGATGAGTCTCGGGACCCCTCGCGAGTGCCGGTAGATGGATCGGTAGGCGGCGGTGGTGAAGGCCGGCCGACCGTTGGAACCGGCGACCTGGAGTCGGTGGAGGATATAAGCCTCGACCTCGTTTTTGCTGATCGGGTCGATGTGATAACGGACCGTGATGCGCTGGCTGAGTTGACGAAGGCTCTCGCTCGCGAGCATGGTCCTGAGCTCGGGCTGGCCGACGAGGACGATCTGGAGGAGCTTGCGGTCGTCGGTTTCCAGGTTCGACAGCAGCCGAACCTGCTCGAGGAGCTCGGGGGTCATGTCCTGAGCCTCGTCGATGAGGAGGACCACGTTCTCTTCGGCGGCGGCGCGCTCGAGAAGGAAGGCGTTGAGTCGGTCGGTGAGACGGACGCGATCGTTGCCGCGATCATCGAGACCGAACTCTCGCAGCACCGATCTCAGAAGCTGGATGCCGGTCATCACCGGGTTGAGGATGAGCGCGGTCGAGAAGTTCTCGTCGAGCTCGTCGAGGACCGCGCGGCACAGAGTGCTCTTGCCGGCGCCGACCTCGCCGGTGATCTGGATGAACCCTTTCTGCTGGGTGATCCCGTAGATGATGTGCTCGAAGGCCTCCCGGTGGCCTCGACTGAAGAAGAGATACCTGGGATCCGGGGTGATGTTGAACGGTTGCGCCTTGAGGTGATAGAAGTCGAGATACATGGTGTCCGGTGAGTTCCGATTGTACTCCCACCGGATACGGTGCCGGCGTCGAAAGCGTTGTCAGACGAATTCGGGCGCCGGATCCTCCGCGTCGGGCTTGAGGAAGAGCATGGCGAGGACGATGTTTGCCGCGGCGTCGATGAGTCCGCCGAGAGGGGACAGGAAGAAGGTTACGAAGCACGCCCCCGCGACGATGCTGAGCCAGGCATAGACCCGGTAGTAGCTGGAGCTCTCGGCCGGAAGCTTGAGCAGGCGCGCGCCCACGACGATGCTGAGGACCCCGAGAGTGATGCCGATGACGGCGACCGGGATGATCGCGAGAAAGACCAGCGGGCCGTCGTCGAGGGCGCCGGTGAGGCTGAAAAACTTCATCGGCATGGCGTAGAGGGTCATGATGACCACG
The DNA here is from genome assembly GCA_024641545.1 of Acidobacteriota bacterium. Classification (GTDB taxonomy): domain Bacteria; phylum Acidobacteriota; class Thermoanaerobaculia; order Thermoanaerobaculales; family Sulfomarinibacteraceae; genus JAHECW01. The sequence goes on along the minus strand of JAHECW010000090.1, from coordinate 16,136 downwards.
CCCACCACGATGGCCGTGATGAGCCCATCGATGGCGTGGAATCCATGTCGCTTGTTGAGCAACGACCGGAACCGGATGACGACGTAGATCGCGGCGATGGTGTAGCAGATGGTGATGGCGAAGTACGGCACCAGCAGAGGAAGCACCAGTTCCGGCGCGCGATGCTTGGCGATCTCGGTCGCGATGCCGAGGACGAAGGAAGGCAGAATCAACACCGCTGCGGCGATGGCCAGGTAGCCGGCGAGGGCGTAGTCGTTTCCGGTCTCTCTCATCTTGGGTTCCTCCGTGGCTGAGGTTGACGATCAGACATAGTCCGGTAGGTATTCCAGAATGTCCCCGGGTTGGCATTCGAGCTCGCGGCAGATCGCCTCGAGGGTGCTGAATCGCATCCCTTTGACCTTGCCGGTCTTGAGCAGCGAGAGGTTGGTCACCGAGATCCCGATGCGATTGGCGAGCTCGGTCAACGACATCTTGCGCGTTGCGAGCATGACATCGAGCCGAACCTCGATGGCCATCAGATGAGGTCCGGATGCGGAGTCGGGAATTGGTTCATGGAGGCAATATAGGTCATGAATCATCGTGTGTCAACAAGAATTCTATGTAAAACAAATATTATTTTATGTTTTACATAAATTCCATTCAATACGCGAGACACCAGAACCCCCGGGTTGAAACCGGGGGTTCGAGGGCCGACGGCGGTGAGGGTCGGGGCTCAGTCGTCGTCAGGATCGCCGGGGATGAACTGGCTGAGATCCATCTCGCCGAGATGGCTCATCACGCTGCCCAGGAGCACCGGGTCGATGCTGCCGGCGAGATTCGCCACCACCGCCTCTTCGCCGCCGTCGTTGACCAGGGCGGTGATACCGGCGAGGTTGCCATCCGAACCATCGATGCTGAAGAGATGGATCCGTTCGCTCGCCGAAACGACGCGCACCACCGAGACCCATCCCTGGGCCTCGAGCTGCGCCACCGCCGCGGAGATTCGATCGGCAACGACGCGTTGGTCCATGCCCTCGACGCTGCCGACCTGAACCCGGACACGGGTCAGGTTGGAAACCAGCTTGTAGAGCCGCGGGTCCTGGTCCTGCATGGCGCCGGCGGCGATCTTGAGGGTCGATCCCTCGAGATTGACATCGACCTCGAGGTGGCCCGGGTCGAGGATTCCCAGGTCTTCCACGGGGTAGACCCCGAGGGCGTTCTGGGCCGAAGCGGGGATCACGGCGAAGGAGAGGAGCACCATGGCGAGGCAGAGATGGATGACGTGGCGTTTCATGAGTTCCCTTCATTCCGAACCTCGGGCGACGTCGCCGGCGGCTCGCCCTTCGAGATTCCGTTCGATATTCGTTGAAACGGTCGCGCGAGACCACGCGCGGCCACGGGGACGACACGGTGGTCGATGACCTCGGTCTGAATCGCGCGGTTCGCGCGCTGGGTGATGTCGTTGAGGCGAACGAGGGCGCAGGTCAGGTCGGCGGCGGCGCGGCGTGCTTCGGCATCGGCGCGTGCGACGTGTTGGCGACCGATCGCGGCGGCGCCCAGCGCCAGCACGAGCACCGCCGCGGCCGCCAGCCGTCCCGGTCTGTTGAACCTGCCGGTGCGATCGCGGCGCTGGGCGGACTCGCGATCCACGGTTCCGCGGACCCGCTCGACCACCCGCCGTGGGGGGTCGAGTTCGGGAAGCGACCGGAGCTCGTCGACAAGCTGCCGGCCGGCCTCGGCCTCGTCGGCGCAGCTCGGACAGGCGTCGAGGTGCCGGCGAAGATCTTCCGCGACCGATGGGTCGAGCTCGTTGTCGAGCAGGGGCTCGATGAGATCGAGGGCCTCATCGCAGCGCATCGGCTCAGGCGTTGACGACATGGGTCTGCACCTCTTTCAAGGAGTCCCGGAGCCGGCGTCGCGCCCGGTGGAGGATCACCCTGACTGTGTCGATGTGGATCTTCGTGATTTCGCTGATCTCGCGGTAGGAGAGTCCCTGGATTTCGCGCAGGATGACAACGCTCCGGGAGGTTTCCGAGAGCTCGCTCAGGGCGTGGGCGATTTCCCTGCCGAGCTGGGAGCCGGCGGCCATCCGCTCGGGACTCGGCGCCGGGCTCGGGTGGTCTTTCGGGGGTTGCGTCTCATGGCGGATGGGAATGACCTCGGCCGACCGCCGACGGCGGCGGAGGACATCGGTGCAGGCGTTTCGGGTGACGGTCAACAGCCAGGCTCCCAATCGGTCCGGTTCGACCTCGCCGCCGCTTCTCCAGAGCCTGATCAGGACCTCCTGGGTGACGTCCTCGGCTTCGCCCGGATCACCCAGCAGATACGAGGCGAAGGTGAAGACCCTCCTCGAGTGCCTCGCTACGGCGGAATCGAACCGGTTTCTCTCCATCCGACAATGAAGACGACCGGGTGGGTGCAATAGTTACATCGCGCCCGAAGAAAACGGGCGGGGGCCGGCCCCGGTCCGTCTTGAAGCCATCAGCAACGGGAAGAACGGGTTACGGAGTCGTCGAAGCCCATCTCGTTGTGTCGCCGGTCTCGAAGCCGTCGGCAAAGAGCAGCGAGGCGGGTTCGAGAAAGAGCACGAGTCCGTCGTGGTCCGACGATCGATCGGGAATGCTGTCGTCGAGGATCAGGAATCCGGGGGACTCGGCGTTGCCGCGGCCGAACTGCTGGCCCGTCACGTACGGCTGCGCGGCCCGGTTGGTCAGCGCGTGGTCGAAGACCTGGTGGGTGCCCTGGAAGAGATAGGAGTAGCGTTCGCCGGGCGGCATCCGTTCGATCTCGTCGGCCAACGTCGGGCGGGTGATGACCGGTCCCGAAAGCACGTTGTGCTCGGGGGTCACCTCGCCCCGGATCTGTCCGATGACGTCGACATAGCCGTCGGTGAACTGGAACGCGTTGTAGTCGCCGACGAGGACCAGCGGGGTGTTCGGTTCGACGGTTTGGAGATCCTGCACCTTGCTCGCGATGGACTGCGCCTGCTGAAATCGCTTTTCGCGTGCGAAGTCGTCGTAGGGGTCGTCGACGCCGCTCAGCGACCGGGTGTGGTTGTTCATCACGGCGATGTCGAAGCCCGGGCCGCCGTCGCCGACCCAGGTGCCCTGCACCAGCAGCGGCGGGTGGTCGAAGAGCTTGTAGCCCCAGCCCACGAGAATGTCGTCGAAGCCGAGCTGGGTGACGGTGACCGACTGAACGGTGTCGCGAACGAGGTAGCCGACGTTCATGCCGAATCCGTTGTTGCCCGGCACCAGGTGAGCGCTGTAGATCACGCTCGGGTCGGCGGTCTGGATGTCGGAGGCGAGGGCGGAGAGAATGGCGAGATTCTCGACCTCCTGGACGCCGAGGATGTCGGGCGCACGAAGCACGTCGAGAATGTACCGGCGGAACTTGGTCTGCCGGCTTTGGAACTCGTCCGTCGGGACGATGTCGTCCTGGGTCAGGGGGTCGTCGACGTCGTCGTAGTGGCGGTACATGTTGAGCGACGCCACGGTCATTTCGCCGGGTCCCGCAGGGCGCACCGGCTCGACGACCGACGCCCCGGGAGTGATCGCGAGCTGATCCCACGCCCAGATCTCCCAACCGCCGAACTCGTACCCGAGCGGGCCCGACACCAGGTAGGTGTCGCCGGGCTTGGCCGTCATGTTGGGCAAACCGAGCTTGTCGGGGTCGACCTCGAAGATCTCGGGGTTGCCGTCGAATACCGGCACTCCGGGAGGCAGCGCGAGCATGCCCTGGAAGCCCGGGTACTCGGCGCCGATCTCGCGGAAGGGTTGCGGACCCGCGCTGGCGATGGCGAAAAACTCGGCCGTGGGATCGGTCCCGAAGGTCTGGGTCGGCCCGACCACGAGCCCCGCAGCGCTGACCATCATCCCCTCGTAGCACTCGTACTCGAGGGCGCAGCTCGGTGTCGTCGGGTCCGGCGACGGAGTGGCGGCGTCGAAGACGATCGGCCACGGAACGCCGGCCGGGCCGCCGCCGCTGATATCGACGATGTCCTCGAGTTGGGTGAAGCCGTAGAACTCGGTGACGGTGCCGGTGACGTCGACCGCCTGGCCCCAGGAGACCGGCGCCGGCGGCGGGGTTGCGGTGAAGACGTAGATACCCTCTGAGGTGTCCGGGTTGCCGTCGTCGAAGCCATCGGCAGTCTGGAGGAAGAAGCCTTCGGGCCCGATGGCGCTGACGACGCCGTGTTGAGTTGCGACCACGCTGCCCTCGAGCGGCGATGACCAGCCGTCGCCCTGGATGATGTGGATCGGCACCGGGTCGTCGTTGAGGATCGTCCCGACGCCGGTCCCGTCCAGGATCTCGGCGTTGGCGCCCGAGACGTTGCCGATCTCGACCAGGAACTCCTCGTTGATTTCACCCTTGAGATCGCCGAATACCCCGACGTTGAAGATCTCGGTTGAGGAGCCCTCCGGAATGACCTGCGAGTCGGAGGCCGCCGAGTAGTCGAGGTCGGCCACCGTCGCGGTGCCGTCCGCGGTGGCGATGTCGTAGCTGACGCCGCCCGGGGGTGCCGGTTGGGTCAAGCTGATCGTGAAGACGAAGGTGGTGGTCCCGCCGTCACCCTCCGAGATCGCGACATCGTCGACGCTGACGCCGACACCGAGGAGAGAACCACCGTTGGGAGTCACGGCGACTTCGGTAAACGTGGCTGACAGGTTCTCCGATGTCTCGTCATTCCCGGTGAGCCCGTTGCCGCCGCCCGCGGTCTCGGCGCCCTCATCCTTGTCGATTCGGGTGTAGGAGTCGCCGGCGAGGTGGGCTACGGCGGAGGTGACATCCTGGCTCGCGATGGCGGTGTCGCTGAAGTAGGTCGTCGGGGTGGAGTCGGGGTCGGGACCGTCGACGGCGACGCCGGTCTTGTCCACCGCCTCCTCCTTGTCGCCCCACAGCACGTAGTCGAGATCCTGCACGAGATCGGTTGCGCCGTCCCAGCGGTAGAGGATGACGACCTCGCCGGCGTTGGTGAGACCACCCTGGTTGTTGATGGTCCCAGGAAGGGCTTCCCGCATGTCCGGGATCGCGTCCGGTGAAGGGTCGTCTTCGAAGAGCTCGTAGGTCGGGTCGGCACCGTAGGTGGCGAAGAACCCGGTCGAGCCCGCGACGGCCACGGTCTGATACTCGTGCGAGGCGATGGCCGCGCCTTCGGGGAAGCGGGCGTGGAAGTCGCCGAACCCGCCGCCGCCGGCGTTGGCGCCGGTCACGATGTTGTAGTAGTAGGTCCCGCCGCCGGCGAACGTCGCGTCGGTGAGATAGACATCGGAGAGATCGATGGCGGTGTCGGTGGGGTTGAAGATCTCCACGAACTCGCCGGCGGTGGGGGTCACCACCACCTCGGAGATGAGCAGGTGGTCCGCGGCGTGAGCGGAGAAAGCGGCAGCGACGAAGAGACTGACCAGGATCACGATTCCACCGGTGCGCGCTGATGCCATTGTATTCATCTCCCGAGCAGAATTTGGATCGGAGCCGGACGTCGACGCCGGTCCCCGCCGCGTTTTACTTTACTCCGTCGGCTGGCCGACGGGGTGACGCCAGGGGAAAATCCACCGACACCCGCCGATACCGGCTATAGTGCGATCCGCTCGTGGGGAGCGGGGAGGCAGGGTTCATGCAACCGAAATTGCGGTTTCTTGATGTCGAGCTCGCCGACCGGATTGTCGACGAGGCCCGCACCGTGCTCGCCGAGATCGGCGTCGAGATCCAGGATGACGAGGCCAGATCCCTGCTGGCCGATCACGGCGCCTCGGTCGGTGGCGCTGACGGGCGGGTCAAGATCACTCCGGAAATGGTCGATCACGCTCTCCAGACCGCGCCCTCGTCCTTCGAGCTCTTCGATGTCCTGGGCCGGCGGACCCACGACTTCTCGGGCGCCGATGTCCACTTCACCCCGGCGTCCTCGGCGATCCTGATCCTCGACGGAGTCACCGGAAAGGCCCGGCCCCCGGTCACAGCCGACTATCTGACCTACGCCAAGGTCGTCGCCGGCCTGCCGGGCATCCACGCCCAGAGCACCGCTTTCATCCCCGCCGATGTCGACCAGAAGATCTCGGACGCCTACCGGCTTTTCCTCAGCCTGTCGATCTGTGAGAAACCCGTGGTCACCGGCTTGTTCTCCGCCGAGGGCTTCACCCTCATGCGCGACCTCCTCCTCGCGGTCCGGGGAAGCGAGCAGGGACTGATCGAAAAACCGCTGGCGATCTTCACGTGCTGTCCGACCTCACCCTTGAAGTGGACCCACGACGGCGCGGCGAATCTCATGGACTGCGCGCGCGCGGCGATCCCGGTCGAGATCGTCCCGGTGCCGCTGTCCGGCTTCATGGCGCCGGTGACCATGGTCGGAACGCTGGTCCAACACACCGCTGAAGTGCTCAGCGGCGTGGTTCTCGGTCAGCTCGTGCGTCCGGGAACGCCGATGCTCTTCGGTGGTTGTCCGGCCATCTTCGATCTGCGCTACGAATCGGCTCCCATGGGGGCGGTCGAGTCCATGATGATCGCGTGCGGGACGGCCGAAATCGGCCGGCGGCTCGGCCTGCCGACCCAGGGTTACATCGGGCTGAGCGACGCCAAGGCCCTCGATTCCCAGGCCGGGCTCGAGACCTCCATGGGCACCACTCTCGCGGCGCTCTCGGCATTCGACAACGTCTCCGGCCCGGGGATGCTCGACTTCATCAACTGCCACAGCACCGCAAAACTGGTTGTCGATCATGAGATCTGCGCCATGGCGGCCCGACTCCGTCGGGGAATGGAACCGCGGGACGATTTTCCGCCGTTGGAGCTGTTTCGCGAGCTTCTCGCCGAGGGTCACCTGCTCATCGCCGACCACACCCGCAGTCATCTGCGGCAGGAGATCGACTTTCCGGGCCCGGTCATCGACCGCGCCGGCCGGCCTCGTTGGGTCGAGGAGGGATCCTCGACGCTGGCCGACCGCGCCGCCGCCGAGGTCGACCGACTCGTCGCCGAGTACACACCGAGCCGGCTTTCGGATAATGCGCAGTGCGACCTCGTCGATCGGATGACCATCGCGGCGAGGAAGTGCGGAATGGACACGCTCCCGGATCGCGATATGTGAGAAGATCGGGCCATGCGCGCGACCGCGATCGCCCACCCGAACATCGCCCTGGTCAAGTACTGGGGCAAGGTTGATCTGACTCGAAACCTGCCGGCGGTGGGGTCGATCTCCATCACCCTCGACACCCTGGCTACGACGACTCGGGTCGATTTTGATTCCGGTGCTGACAGCGATCAACTGTTCCTCGACGGCGACCGGGCCTCCGCCGAGCGGACCTCTCGTGTACGCGTCTGTCTCGACCTCTTCCGGCGGTTCCGGCCCGACCTGCCGGCGGCGGTCGTGGAGAGCGAAAACTCGTTCCCCACCGCGGCGGGTTTGGCGTCCTCGGCGTCGGGCTTCGCGGCCCTGGTCACCGCGGTCAACGCCGCGCTCGAGTCTCCCCTCGGGGCGGACCGCCTGGTCGAAATTGCCCGCCGGTGCTCGGGCTCGTCACCGCGTTCGCTCTGCGGTGGTTTCGTCGAGCTCGCCCTCGTGGGTGATTCGACAACCGTTCGGTCCATCCTCGACCGCCGGGACTGGCCCCTCGATGTCGTCATCGCCGTCACCTCGAAGGCGGCGAAAACGGTGGGCTCGACCGACGGGATGGAGCTGACCCGGACGACATCGCCCTTCTACCATGCCTGGGTGACGCGGTCGCCGGGCGATCTCGAGGCGGCGAGGACCGCGATCGCCGCCGGCGACTTCGAGGCGTTGGCCGCGGTGGCGGAGGCAAGCTGCCTCGCCATGCACGCGGCGGCCATGGCGGCGCGGCCGGGTCTGGTGTACTGGAACGGCGCCACCGTCGAGGGTCTCCACCGGGTGCGCGAGCTCCGCGGCGGGGGAACCCCGGTCTTCTTCACCATCGACGCCGGGCCGCAGCTCAAGGCGGTCTGCGAACCCGGCGCGACGGATCGGGTGGCCGCGGCTCTGGCCGAGATCCCCGGGGTGGTCGAGGTCATCCGCTGTGGCCTCGGCGACGGCGCGATGGTGGTCGAGGCTTGAGTTTCATCGCGTGTTCGGCGCCCGGAAAGCTGGTGCTTCTCGGCGAGTACGCGGTCCTCTTCGGCCACCCGGCCGTGGTGCTGGCGGTCAACCGTCGCGCACGGGTGGACCTCGGTCCTGCCGGAGCTGAGGGTTGGTCCGTTGCCGCTCCCGGCTTCCAGCCGACCAGGGTCGGGTTCGAGCTCGATCGAACGAACGGATTCCGGTGGCGGGAACCGGCGGCCGAGGCGGCCGCCCGTCTGGTCCTGGTCGAGAAGGTCGTCGGCTCGCTGGTGGCCTCGGGTCATGTTGCTCCCGAGGCTCCGGCCCCGGCTTCTCTCACCCTCGACACGAGAGAGTTCTTCCATCCGGCGGCGGGCGGTGCGGCCAAGCTCGGCCTCGGCTCGAGCGCCGCACTGACGGTGGCGCTGGCCGAGGCGCTCCGGCGCTGGCCTCCAGGCGGCGCCCCGCGGCCCGCCATCGATCTCGCCCGGCTCCTCGATCTCCACCGGTCGGTCCAGGGCGGGCGCGGCAGCGGCGTCGATCTCGCCGCGAGCGTCACGGGCGGCGTGGTCGAATATCGCTTGACCGACGCCGGTCGGGAGCCCTCGGTATCGCCGTTGACGCTGCCCAAGGATCTCCACCTGATCTTCATCTGGACCGGTCGTTCGGCCTCGACCGGCGGTTTCCTCGCACGGCTCGATGAAGAAATGACCGATGATGGGGGCGCGATCGCCGCGCTTCTGGACGATCTCGGTCGCATCTCGGCTGCCGGAATCGCCGATCTTCGCGCCGGCAGGACTCCCGGGCTGCTCGGCAAGGTACGCGATTTCGGGTCCGCGATGGAGGAGCTCGGCCGCGCGGCCGGGATCCCGATTCTCTCCGACGAACACCTCGAGCTGCGCCGGCTCGCCGAAGGCGCGGGCGTGTGTTACAAGCCGAGCGGCGCCGGCGGCGGCGATCTCGGGATTGCCTTCACCGACGACCCCGAACGTGCCGAGTCCTTTGCCGCCGGGGCGGCCGACGCCGGCTTCCCGCCCCTCGACCTCCAAATCGACCCGTTCGGAGTTGACTCCGAATTCTCGATTCTCGATTCTGAATTGCCGTCGCACCGGGCTTCCGGCGTGAAAATGGGTCGGGAGCAGCGAAACTCAAAATCAGAGAATTGAGAATCTCGCGCCGGTGTAACATCCCTCCATGCGGACCATCGACGCCATCCACGACTGCATTCTCGATGCGGCCTCGGTCAACGCCGACGCCAGGCTCGTCGATCTCCGGGTCGGCCACTTCTGGTCGGTGGTCCGGACCACCACCGGCGCCGGGATGGCCTCGACCCTGCGCAGCGAAGTCCATCTCCACGGCTCGGCGCCGATCGCCGATGCGGGGTCCCTCCACCGGCGCAGGCCCATCGAACTGGCGGGGTTGCTGCGGTCGGCCTCGCCGCCGGAGGCGGCGCTCGGGTTGGCGGCGGCCAATGCTCTGCTGGGGCCGCCGGAGGGCCGCTTGACCGAGCACAACGCCGAATCGGTCCTCGCCGCCCGCGGCGCCGGTAGGCGGGTGGCCATGATCGGACACTTTCCGTTCTCCGAACGACTCGCACCCTCCTGCGCCGATCTCTGGGTCTTCGAGCGGGGTGAGGGAAGGCGTGACGGCGACCTCGGCGCCGAGATGATGGAGGAACTCCTGCCCCAGGCCGACGTGGTCGGCATCACCTCCACCGCCATCATCAATCAGACGCTGCCGGGGATCTTCGATCTTCTCCGTCCGGATGCCTTCGTCCTGCTCCTCGGGCCGAGCACCCCCCTGACTCCGGGGCTCTTCGACCACGGTGTCGATCTGCTCTGCGGAACCATCATCGTCGATCCGGACGCCGTGCTGCGGGCCGTCGAGCAGGGCGCCGTGACCAGCCAGATCAACGGCGTCAGAAGGGTCTGCCTGTGGCCGGATTAGCCGGACTCATCCTTGCCGGAGGAGAAGGCGCCCGCTTCGGCGGACCCAAGGCGTGGGCCCCGCTGCCCGATGGTCGGACCTTCCTCGAAGCCTGCGCTGATTCGCTCTTCGCTGCGGGCGCCGGCAGGGTGGAAGCCACGCTCCCACCGGGGTCGGACGATCCGCGGATCGAGGGCCTCGTGGCGGTCCCGCTTCCCGAGCCGGGTCTCGACATGTTCGCGTCGCTTCGGGTCGGACTCGAGCGACTGGTGCGGGAGGTGGGATGGACTCGGGTCGCGCTGCTCCCCGTCGACCACCCTCTGGTTCAACCCGAGACCATCGCCGCGCTGGCCGGCACCGAGGCGTCGGCCGCCATCCCGATCGTCAGCGGCAAACGCGGCCACCCGGTGGTGATTGATCGCGCGACCGCCGAGATGATCGCCTGCGGTCGGGTGGCTGGACCGACCCTTCGCGAGGTGCTCGGTGAGGTCGGCGCGGCCGCTGTCGAGGTCGCCGATCCCGGCGCCGTCGCCAACTGCAACACACCCGAGGCCCTGACCCGGGCATTAGCGGTCTGCGGCGAGCGGTGGGGGCCGACAGCCGGTCTTCCGCCCCTTGCCTCACGAAAACGCCGGTGCTAGAGTACGCTCCGCGCCAACGTAGCTCAGCGGTAGAGCAAGTGATTCGTAATCACTAGGTCGTCGGTTCAATCCCGACCGTTGGCTCCAGCCCCTCCTTCCCGACGGCCGGCAGCGTTGAGACCAAGCGGCTTCCGAGTGCCGTGCACGGAGAGAGCCCTGGCCGGTGGCGGGCGTTGCCTTCAGGCGAGAACCCGCGCTCGTGCCGAACATCTGCTGGTAGGATGACGGGGTGGGTACCAATCGGCGATCATGAGCACGCACCATCGCATTCTCGCAGTCGGCCTCTGCGGAGCGTTGTGGTGGTCAGCAACCGTATCCTGCAACGAGATCGAAGGTCCTCGTCTGGTTGTCGACGCCGCCCGCGACGCCAGCGTGCTGCTGATCACGCTCGACACGACCCGCTCGGATCGGCTCGGCTGTTACGGCGCGGTCGACCCGGCGACACCGAACCTCGACGAGCTGGCCGCGCGAGCGTTCCGTTTCACGCATGCGGTGACTCCGGCTCCGACCACCCTGCCCGCCCATGCCTCGCTGATGACGGGTCTGTACCCGCCGTCGCACGGCGCTCGGGTCAACGGCGAAACCCGGCTTGACGGCTCCGCCCTGACCCTGGCCGAGATCCTCGGCCGACGAGGGTGGCGGACCGCAGCGTTCGTGTCTGCTTTTGTCCTCGACGCCCGCTACGGGCTCGGGCAGGGCTTCGAGATCTACGACGACAGGGTCGACTCGACCGACGGCCCGACGTTCGCCGCCGGAACCAACGAACGCGACGCTCGGGCGACCACCGAGGCCGCGCTCGAGTGGGTCTCAGGTCTCGAGTCGGGTGAGCCCTTCTTCCTGTGGGTGCACTACTTCGACGCCCACGCGCCATACCATCCACCGGCTCCCTTCGACACTCGCTTTGCCGGGCGCCCGTATGACGGCGAGATCGCCTTCATCGACAGCCAGATCGGTCGTCTGCTCGCCAGACTCCACGAGCTGAAGCGCGAGAAAAGCACTCTGATCGTGGTGGTCGGCGACCACGGCGAGAGCCTTGGTGAGCACCGTGAATCGACCCACGGTCTGTTTCTGTACGACTCCACCGTGCGGGTTCCGCTCCTGGTTTCGTTGCCGGGACAGCGGCAATCCGTTGTTGTCGACGACCGTCTGGTGTCGCTGGTCGATCTGCTCCCCACCACGGTCGATCTGCTCGGTGTCGACCTGCCGATCCAGCTCGATGGACGGAGCTTCGCGGGCGTGCCGCCCGAGCCGGACCGCGCGGTCTACGCGGAGACCATGGTGCCTTTTGTCGAGTTCGGCTGGTCGCCGCTTTTTTCTCTGCGGCGGCTCGGCGACAAGGTGATCCGTGCGCCGCGGCCCGAGTACTACCGGCTCGATGTCGATGAGGACGAGAGGAACAACCTCTGGGCGGAGACCGAAACGACGCTCGCTCGGCGGCGCAACGAGCTGGCGACCGACCTCGCAGGGCGCCTCGCCCGCTGGCCGGACCCGAGCGCCGCCGCGCCGGCTTCGGTCACCGGTGAGGAGCGGGCACGCCTCGAAGCCCTCGGCTATCTGGTCGGTGACGGCGGCGGCGCCGCTCCACCTGCTGGTCGGTCTCTCGACGACCCGAAGGACATGGTCGTGGTGTCCGAAGCGCTCATTGCCGCCAACGCCCGGCTTGCCGGCGGCGACGCCGCGGGAGCGCTGTCCGCAATCGAGGCCGCGGCCCGCATCGATGGCGCCGATCCCTCGGTGCACTACGCTCGCGCCAAAGCCCTACTCCGTCTCGGGAGGCTGGTTGAAGCCGAACAGGCATTGCGGGTCGTGCGCGGCCTCCGCCCCAGGGCCGATGCGTCGATCCTTCTGGCCCAGATTCTGATTCTCGATGGTCGTACCGACGAGGCCTCAGGGCTGTTGGACGAGGCCGCAGATCTCGACCCGCGCCACGGCGGCGTGTTGATCGCCCGCGGCGATCTGCTGCTTCGCCTCGGCCGGCCGGCCGAGGCGAAGGCGGTCTGGGAGGAGGCGCGGGCGATCGATCCCTACCGTGCAGCGGGGACCGCCGCGGCCCGGCTCGGGTCGCTCTGCGACCCGTCACGTCAACCTGAGCCTTGACGATTCAAACTGATTCCTGAGAGCATCAATGCGTGCGAGAATCGAAGGAGGAGGAGAACGTATGAAAACGAAAGTGCTTGCCTGTACTGCAGTAGTTCTGTTTGCGGGGACCTTTTTTCACGCCGCGGTCGCGGAAACTGACACGAGCGGTATTCGGGTCAAGAAGGCGATTGCCGATACCATGACGCCGGAAGAGCTCCAGGCCTACAAGGAGCGGCTCGCAGTCAACTTCGCCAACCTTCCGCAACAATCGCAGCTCGACCTCCCGGAAACCCCGGGCGACATCTGCAGCGCCGCGACCTACGAGATCTCGGCCCTGCCTTTCGGGCCGGTCGCCGACGCCACCGTCGGCGCCGTCGACAACTACGATCTTCCCCCTGATACCGCTGCACCGACCTGCACCGCGGCGGTGACCTGCACCGGCACCGGCCCTGTCGGATCCCTGCCGCGCGGCGCGGTCTACACCGGCACCGGCACCGGACCCGATCGTGCGTTCAGGATCCGCACCGATGCCAACTGCACCCTCAGCATTGCGATGACCCCTGCAACCCAGGACCTCGCTCTCATCACCTATCTGGCCAACTGCTCGAGTTCCCTGGCGGACTGCGCGTGCGTTTCCGACACCGGATACGGTGGGCAGACCGAAACCGTCTCCCTTGACGCGGTGGCCGGGACCGACTACTTCGTCGTCATCGACGGGTACTCGACGAACGGTACCCCGCCGGGACCGTCCGATGCCTACACTCTGACGATCTCAGGCTCCGGCTGCAGCCTCGTACCGGTGACCCTCCAGGGGTTCGAAGTCGACTGATTGACGTTTAACCCGAAGCTCGAAGCCCCACGGCGCCGTGGGGCTTTTTCTTGTCAGGGCACGAGGTTGCCGAGATGCGGGTCGGCGGCGATCTGCGGCCGCAGGTCGGGGCAGGCCGCCGCTGCGGCAGCGACCAGCGTCAGGGCGGCCTCGGCACGGTCCGCCGCGAACGCGGCCCTGGCGGCGCCGAGACGAACCTCGCACAGGTTGCGGACGAGTTCCGGGTCGGCCGGGTCGAGACGGACTGCTTCGCTCAAGGCGTCGACCGCCGCGTCCGGCCGACCGCTCTCGATGAGCATGGCGCCGAGATTCGACCACGCGACCGCGCGCCGCGGCTGCAGCCGCACGACCTCGCGCCAGGCAGCCACCGCTGCGACGGTGCGGCCGGTGCGGCTGCGGGCCTCGGCGAGCCGGTACCAGGCTTCCGCGTGCGACGGGTCGAGCATCACCAACCGCTCGAGCGGCGGGATGCCGTCGGCGGGGCGGCCGAGGGCGTCCGAGGCGGCCGCCGAACGGAGCAGGGCGTAGCGGTTTTCCGGCTCGCTCTCCAGGACCGCGCGAAAACCCATCAGGGCGGTCCCTGCGTCGCCGGTCGTGAGCGACCGCTCGGCCGCGTCGAGACGATGCTTGGTGGGGAGGCGGTGCTTGGGGTCGGCAAGGTCGGGGGGCGGCGCTGCGCCGACCGCGGAGACGGCGTATCCGAGCGCACGCAGGGCATCCAGGGTCGAGGGGTCGATCTCGGGCCCGGCGGCGACAGCTTCGCCGGCGCGCAGACCATCGAGCGAGCGGCGCAGCTCGGACACGCGATCCGGCTGCCCGGCGGCGAGGTTCTCGACCTCACCGGGGTCGCGCCGGAGATCGAAAAGCTCCGGCCGTGGCGCATCGACCAGCTTCCACCCACCGGTGCGGACCGCGGCTAGCGGCGCCCAACCGTAGCCGAGCCAGGGTTGGAGCGTCTCAGCCAGCGCCGGCGGCACCTTCTGGCGTCGACCGCGCAGCGTCGGTGTCAGACTGGTGCCGTCGATTCCGGCCAGCGGCGGAATCCCGAGCAGCTCGACCACGGTCGGGGCGACATCGATCAGTCGGACCGGGAGGATGCTCCGGCCCGGTCTGATCAGGGTCGGCCCGTGAAAAACCAACGGGACCAGGATCGTCGAGTCGTAGACGAAGAACCCGTGTGTCTCCTCATCGTGTTCTCCCAGAGCCTCGCCGTGGTCGGCGCAGAATACGGTCAGCAGATTGCGGGCGCGGCCGAGACGGGTGAGGCCCCGGCGGAGTTCGGCCACGGCGGCATCGAGCGCCGCGACCTCGCCGTGGTAGGCGCCGCGCGGGCCGGAACGGCGGAATTCCGCCGGAGGATCGTAGGGGTCGTGCGGGTCGTAGTAGTGGACCCAGAGAAAGAACGGCGTGTCGGTTCCGAGATCGCCGAGCCAATCGAGCGCCGCCTCGGTCACGGCCCGGGCCGGGCGGTCGCCCCACGTTCCGCGAACCAGCGGTAGTGCGTCGTCGTAGTTTGAAAACCCACGATCGAGCCCGAACATCGCATCGAGAGGGAAACCGCTGACGACCGCCGCCGTGGTGTATCCGTGCTCGGCAAGGACTTCGGCGAGGGTGATGACGCCGCCGCCGAGAAGCTGCCCGTTGTCTCGGGCGCCGTGGCGCCGTGGTTCGAGACCGGTAAGGATCGACGCGTGCGCCGGCAGGGTCAAGGGCGCGGGCGAGACCGCCGCCGGAAACCTGAAGCCCTCGCCGGCAAGTTGGTCCAGGGCGGGTGTCTCGTTGAGCCCGGCGACCCAACCGAGGGCATCGGGACGCAGGGTGTCGACGGTGATCAGCAGCACGTTGGCCCGAGAGATCGACTCGGTCTCGTCGGCGGGGGAAACCCACCCCGACAGCATCAGAAGAAGGCCGGGGATCGGCAGCCGGCGTAGTATCCGCACTTCTCACCACCTCTCGTTTTCGTGAAGCAGACGGCGTCGGGCGGTAACCGTGATGCAACGTGGACTCTTGCCGAGCAACCGTGACGATCTCGAGGTCCACAGACTCGGATCCCATTCTACCGATGATTCGCGGGTTCGAGGGGCCGAGAAGGTCGTGCGTCGACCGAGCGCCGGGCTATGATCGTGGGGCGACTCGATCGTGCAGCGACAACCGATGACGGGCCGGCCCGCCGGCCCTTCCGGAAGGCAGGCGGCTGATGGAGACGGTTCTCATCCTCGTGGTGGTCAGCTTCCCGATCCTGGCCCTCGCCGGCCTGGTGGTGGCGATCGCCGCGCTGATTCGATTGAAGACGCTCCGGTTGCGGGTCGACGAGATCGATGGGCGGGCCGCCATCGGTGGGAACCATCCCATCGCGCAGCGGCTGCGCGAGCTCCAGAATCGGGTGGCGGCGCTCGAGCACAGGCCGAGCGAGCCCGGGCCGGCGGTCGAACCGGTCCCGGTCGCCCCCGGGCCGGAGCCCGAGTCGGCGCCATCGGCGGCACCGGCACAACCGGCATTCCGATCCGAGGAGCGTCCTCCGGCGGCGCCGGCGGCAGTGGGTCCGCGGCCCTCCGTCCCGCCGCCGGTTGCGGTGCCGAAGCAGGATGAAGCCGCGCCGGCCGCCGCGGCGCGGCCGCCATCCGAGCCGCCGAGACCGGCG
>JAHECW010000089.1 GCA_024641545.1 Acidobacteriota bacterium | reverse complement strand
CACTCGCGCATCGCGCTCGCCACCTGCTCCGGCCACTCGAGCCCATCGAGCCGACATCGCAGCAACCTTAGACCGCCGGACATCGGGTGCATGTGCGAGTCTTGAAATCCCGGGGCGACCGTGCGCCCGGCGAGCTCGATTACACGGGTGTCGGGGCCCGCCAAAGGTTCCGCTCCGGCGTCGTCGCCGACATAGGCGATGCGCCCGCCGCGGACCGCTACGGCGCTCGCCCGACCGGCGCCGGGACCCGCCGTGTAGACCGTCCCGCCCCGCAGCACCAGGTCGGCAGGTTGCTCAGCGGGCCGATTGGAGCAGCCGGCCAGCACCGCGCCGGCAACGATCACCACGCCGCGAAGGACGGCGACCGAAGGCCCCTTCGACATCGCGGCGCGCGCGCTTCCCGCCGTCACCGCGAGCCCCCGGTGTCCGGCTTCCGCACGACTGCGCTCGATTCCTGCACACGCCACGGTTCGATTGTGGCACGTCGCGTCCGAGGGTTTCACGTTCCTACATACTCGATCGACCTGTCGGTTGAGTGTGTAAAGGTGCGAATCCCGGCACGTTTATCCGCTGCCGCCCTACGGCGTCTCCGGCTCGCAGACGAACCCGATGAACTCGGAGCAGTCTGCCTCGATGATGTCCCGGACCTGCTGCTGCGTGAGCACCTGTGCCTCGTAGCACTCGTCGATCATCGGCCCGAGCTGACTGACAAAGGCGCACAGGTGGTTTTCGGAGCCGGCCATCAAACTGCCCAGGGCGTTCTGCAGCGCCTTGACGGTGGTCAGGGCCAGCCCGCCGCACTCCGGGCTCGCCGGCAGCCCGGGGTAGTACTGCTCGAACGCCTCCGAGTTGCAGTAGTTGATGTCGAGCATGTCGAGCTCTTCGATCGTCGCGCCGACGTACAGAGCTTCTTCCAGACCGATCCCGGCGAGGCCGACCAGCAGGTCGTACTTCTCCGTGAAGTAGCCGGCGAAGTAAGGGTTCTCGAAGACGCCGAGTTGGTCGGCAGGGGGCACGACGCCGGGCGCCGTGCCGGGCTCCGGATCCGGAATTCCGAACTTGATCAGCATCTTCCGCATCGTGTCGGTGTGGGTCTGTTCCGATCGTGTCGCGATATCGCGAAAAATCGGCAGGCCGGGGTACATTTCGGCGATCGTCAGGTAGACGTCCCGGGCCAACTTCTCCTCCGACCGCATGAAGATGAGGTGCGCCTCGTCCATCTCGGTCGGACTGCCCGCCACGGACGTCGAGACGGCCAGCAGAGCGGTGCCTATTAACACGAGAGCCTTTGCGCAAATATGCATTTCTCAACCCTCCTATACCAAATGAGATACTCGAAATCTCTCCTCCCTGGTGTGACCCGGGTCATGCTCGAAGAGCGGGCGCTCATGCGCGGCGGCGAGCGGCGATCGGAGGCGTGACCCCGGTCACCGGTGGGTGCAGGGTGCAACGGATGGGTGATGATGGGTGGGTATCACCTACACATTTGCACACGTGTTGATTCTTCATCGCATCCGGCACCGCTGAAGGAAAAGTCCCGGGTCTACCCGACAGCAATACTCGACCCATGCCGGCTCTCGGGTATCATGTGCGGGCTTGCGCAATTCTTGCAGTGATCCCCTCGAGAGCGGGATTGCCGCGGGGTGTGTACAGTAACGATCCGGCACGACCCATGCCCTGTTCAAAGCCTTAGCGCTGCGCCGAAGGAGTCGCACTCTTGAAAAAACTCATACACATTCTCGGATCGCTCAAGCTCGCGGTCGGCCTGCTGCTGGTGACGCTCGTGGTGCTCGCGGTGGGCACCATCATCGAGTCGTTGCACGGCCGCGAGGCGGCGGCGAATGTCTATGGATCGCGAGCGTTCTTCGCACTGCTTGCGGTCGTTGCCGTCAACCTGATCGCCTCTGTTGCCGACCGCTTGCCCTGGGGAAGGATGCGAATCGGATTTCTCGTCACCCACCTGTCGATTCTGGTGATTTTCGCCGGGGCCCTGACCACCGAGATCGCCAAGATCGACGGCAGTCTCGGGCTGTGGGAGGGCCAATCTTCGGATTCGATCTATGTCCGGGGTGATGGTGAGACGCTCGATCCCGTGCCGCTCGGTTTCACCATCCGCCTGGACGCGTTTGAGATCGATCATTATCCGGGCACCCGGCGGCCTGCCATGTTTCGCAGCCGGGTGACGGTGGTCGATCCGGATACCGGAGAGCAGGAGCAGCGGGTCATCGAGATGAATCGGGAGCTCGCGTGGGGTGGGTTCACCTTTTTTCAGTCGAGTTATCGGATCGAACAGGGGCGCGAGATGTCGGTGCTTTCGGTCTCGCGGGATCCCGGTCAGGCGATCGTTTTCATCGGTTACACCCTCCTTGTGGCCGGAATGCTGATCGTGCTGTTCACGAGAATAGCCCAGCGGCGGAAGGCTCCGGATCGTCCGTTCCCGGCTTTCGGGCCCCCCCGCGCCGGTGGCATCATCGCCATGATCGTGGCGGTGCTGGGGAGCACCGCCGGAATCGCCGCAGCCCAGGCCCCGGTGGATCGGAATGAGCTCCGGGCGGTCCCGGTGCTGCACGATGGCCGGGTGATGCCGCTCGACACCCTGGCTCGAGAGAGCGTCTGGAAGGTGACGGGCGTGCGGAAGTGGGTGCGTCAGGATCCGGTCGACACGGTTCTGGGGTGGACCTTTGAATCGGTCGTGGCTGCCCAGGCGCCCATCATCGAGATCGGATCGCGGGAGCTTGCGGCCGGGATCGGGATGGAGGGAAATCGATTCGCCTCGTTCAACGGTCTCGTCGGAAACGCCGGTTTCATCACGATCGTTGATGACGCACGCTCCCGATCAGGTCGCGATCTCCCTCTGAGCCCGATCCAGGAGGACGCCCTCGAGCTCGAGGGACGACTGTACGTCCTGCACGGATTTCTGACCCGACAGGCCATCCTCTCGGAGCCATCGGGTGAGGATCCCGTAGGGAAGTGGGTGGTTCCGGCGCCCTTCGCAAGCGCGGCCGACCTGGTTGCCGCTGCGCGGCGACTGGCGTCGTCGCCACCCGAGTCCTACCCGTCGGTTCAGGTGATGAAGCGCGAGGTCCTGTACAACGAGCTGCGACCGACGAGGCTGTCGTGGATTCTGCTCGTCCCGGCCGCGGTTCTCGCCTTTTTCTGGTGGCGCCGATCAGAGTGGTGGATGGGGGTGGCGGCCTCGGTTGGACTCGTCGTCGGGTTTGTCGTCATGACCTGGGGGATCGCGCTGCGCTGGCAGGCCGCCGGCCGAATCCCGGCGTCGAACATGTATGAGTCCATGCTCTTTCTCGCCTGGGGCGTGGGCCTGTTTGCCGTCCTGGCGGTCTTTCTGGTCAAGAACCGGCTGGCGGTCTTCAACGCCGCCGCCATGTCGGCCCTGGTCATTCTGCTCACCGACGTCCTGCCTATGGATGCCTTCATTCACCCGATGCCTCCGGTGCTCGCTGGAACACCGTGGTTGGCCATCCACGTGCCGATCATCATGGTCTCCTACGCCCTCCTGGCGCTCGCCGCCTTTGTCGCGCACATGCGTCTCGGGGTGGAGATCTTCAGCTCCGGCATGCGGGGAAACGCAGCCCTCCTTGACGAGGTGCACTACTGGTACGTCCAGCTCGGATCGATCCTGCTCATCGTCGGGATCCTCACCGGCTCGATTTGGGCCGCATCATCATGGGGCAGGTATTGGGGCTGGGACCCGAAGGAGGTCTGGTCGCTCATCGCATTCCTGGCCTACATGGCCATCCTCCACGGACGCATTGACCGCTGGCTCGGTGCGGTCGGTGTCGCGGCGGCGAGCGTCATGGCGTTCGGCACGATTCTGATGACCTACCTGGGCGTCAACTACGTTCTCGCCGCCGGGCTCCACTCCTACGGCTTCGGCGGCTCGAAGATCGCCATGTGGCTCGTCATCGGGGGAGTGGTCGAGACCGTGTACGTCACCGTTGGAGTAATCGCGCACAAACGAAACGAAAAGAGATCAGGATCAGAGCCTCTTTGAATATTTGCTGCACCTGAGGTGGAGCAACGGACAGCAAGAGCAGGGCGGAGCTGCGAGGAAGGTCGGATCTGCCGTGTCTACAACCGGGCAGGCGGTGGTCAAGGGAGTTATCCGAGGAAGAGAGGGCGGCCGTTCACTTCGTCCACTCCGCGATCACGACCGCGACGGTACCGCGGAGTGGCCGATCGCCGGCTGCCTGGCGCCTTTCCGGTGCCTTCTCCCGTGACTCCGGCGCGATTACTCTTTCAGCCCTTGTTCCTCGAAGAGAATGGCGTTCTTGCCTGAGCTCTTGACCTGGTACATCAGGCCGTCGGCCACCCGGATCGCATCATCGGGACTCATGGCAGGGGGGTGGAACACCGCCACGCCGATGCTGAAACCGACCGGCCAACGATTCCTTCCGGCGAGATCGACAAGGCCGGCGTGCAGCCTTGTGAAGAACGCTCGGGCGCCGGCGAGGTCGGTTTCGGGAAGCAGAATCGCGAACTCGTCGCCGCCGAGCCGGCCGCCCAGGTCGGAGGCGCGCAAGCGCGTGACGACCGCCGAGGCAACCGCCTTGAGAACCTCGTCGCCGGTGGTGTGGCCGAGGCGGTCGTTGACATCCTTGAAACCGTCAAGGTCGAGGTAGCCGAGGGCCAAGGGGCGACCATGCCGGCCAGCGAGGTCGAAGAGCGTCTGGATGCTCTGTTTGAAGGCGCGCGCGTTCAGCATGCCGGTCAGGTCGTCGCGTTGCGCCCGCGATGCCAGAAGATCGAGAGAGCCGTGGAGGCGATCGAGAAGATGAGAAATGATCACGAAGAACCCCAGCCGGACGCCGGCGTTCCAGAACGGCACTGCGGGGTGGCTGAATGTGAAGCCGGAGGAGACATCGCTCGCGAGCCAGGTCAGAGCGGAAAGCGAGCAGACGAAAATTCCGAACCGTCTTCCCGCATACCACGAGCCGATGGCGACGGGAATCGTGTAGAAGATCGAAAACGAGATTTCGCGGCCGGTCGCGAAGTCCGCGATGCCGACGGTCGCGACGAGAAGACAAACGAACAGGCGGACACCGACGGGTGACAGAGCGGAGACGAGAGTATTGATGGCTCTCAGCACGGCGGAGACCAGGAATGGAGATCCCAACCTCGCTCGATGTTCTTCGGCGTCTCCACACCGGCATTGTAGCAATGGACCCAAAGAGCCTCCGGCCTCGTCCGCGGATCGCCGCTCTCGCCGGGACCGGGGGGGCGGAGACTTCATGCGACCAGGGGAACGTCGAGCTCCAGGTCGATACCCGCCGGCACCCCTCGATGCGGCTGCGGTGCGGGGATGTCCGGGAATCGCGCGGACGCATGGTACGTTTGCATTACCGGGGTACATGCGATGAAATCGGGAGCCCGTGCGGGTTGTGTGTTCATCGTGCTGGCGGCCGCTGCCGCGATTGCGCATGGTGGGGTCAACGGCGCCGGCGGGTTCCGCGACGAGGTCGTGCTGGGAGGCCTCGTGCAGCCGACCGATGTGGCTTTCGGCAGCAACGGCCAGGTGTTCGTGATCGAGAAACGTGGCACCGTGCAGCTCTTCGAGAGCCTCGCCGATCCGTCGCCGACGCTCGTGCTCGATCTGAGGACCGAGGTCCACAACTTCTGGGATCGCGGTTTGCTCGGCCTCGCTCTCGATCCCGACTACCCGAACACGCCTTGGCTCTATTTGCTCTACACCGAGGACGCTCCCCCGGGCGAAGTTCCCCCGTGGTGGGGCGAAGCCGGGCAGGACGACGACACCTGTCCCGATCCCCCCGGTGCACTGGTCGCCGGGTGCGTGGCCGGCGGTGTGGTCGCCCGGGTGCTCATCGATCCGGTTGAGCTCACGGCGGGACCTCCCGAGACCCTGCTGTCGGGCTGGTGCCAGCAGTTCCGCTCCCACTCGGTCGGCGATCTGGTGTTTGCCGGCGACGGCGCCCTCTACGTCACCGGGGGGGACGGCGCCGGCGCCGACTCCGTCGACACCGGACAGTACGGCCACGCCTACTGGGGGGGGAACCCGTGCGGCGACCCGGCCGACGAGGGCGGCGCCCTGCGCGCCCAGGACCCGGTCAGCCCGGCCGATCCCGCCGGCTTCAACGGCGCCCTCCTGCGCATCGACCCGGCCACCGGGGCGGCCCTGCCCGACAATCCTCTCACCGGCGCCGGTTCGAGCGACGACGACCGCATCATCGCGTATGGGTTGCGAAACCCGTTCCGTTTCGCCGTCGATCCCGACACCGGAGCGATCTATCTCGCCGATGTCGGATGGAACACCTTCGAGGAGGTCGACCGGGTCGCCGACGCGACGGATTCGCTGATCGAGAACTTCGGCTGGCCGTGCCGCGAAGGAGCGGCGGCCCAACCCGGCTACGCCGGCACCGCGCTGTGCCAGGTCGTTGGCACCGGGGGCGATCCCATCGGAACCCTCACCGACCCGTTCCTCGCCATCGGTCATGCGTCCCCGCCGGGACCCTCGCGGTGTGACGCAAGCGGTTCCTTTTTGACCGGTATCGTCTTTTCCGGAAATTCGTACCCCGCACCGTGGGCCGGGTCGCTCTTCGTCACCGATGGGGGATCGGGTTGCATGTGGGCCATGCCGAGAGACGGTGGCGGCGCTCCCGACCCGGCCGCGATCGTCACGTTCCCGGTCCGGCTCCTGGGCGCCGTCGCGCTGATCGACGGCCCGGGTGGAGAGATCTACTATCCGAACCTCTTCCGCGGTCGGATCCACCGCCTCCGCTCGGATCCCGATCTCGTCTTCGCGGATGACTTCGAGTACGGGTTCTATCGTTGGGACGGCGCGGTTCACCACACGGCGGACGGTGCCGACTCGGTCGCGACGCGGGCGAGCGATGCGGTGGCGAATCTCGTCGGAAGGACCGAACTCGTTCCGGTCTTTCAACCCTGAACACCGCCTCCTCGTGATGCGGCGCCGACTCCGGAGTGCCGGGACGGCCGGTCCTCCTCAACCGGACCTCCCGGGTCCGTGCCGTCCGGGGTGGAATCGTCGGGTCCGACGGCTCCGTCATGCCCGATTCGATCCCCGATCGCCGTCGATGACCCGATCGACTGAATCTCGGATTGCTTCCGGGGTGTGCTGAGCGATCAGAGCGGGGGCGTGGGAAAACGCCGAGTGCGGGGTCGAGCTCGGTTCGGGCGCCCGAATGGGCCCCCGCGGGTTGCGGGCTCATCGCGGACCGGGACGGCGATCATTTCAGCGCTCGCCCTCAGAGCTCCGTGCCCTTCGCGATGACCACCACGCCGTCAGGGGAGACCAGGAAGCGCCGGGCGTCGTCGTCGGGGTCTTCGCCGACTACGAAACCGGCCGGGACCTGCACACCCTTGTCGATGATCGTCCGGAAGACCCGGGCGTCGCGGCCGACGTTGACGCCGTCCATGAGCACCGAATCGACGACCCTGGCTCTCGAGTTGATTCTGGCGCCGGGCCCGACGATGGAGCGCTCGACCCGCCCGCCGGAGACGACGGCGCCGCTGCACACCATCGAATCGAAAGCGATTCCCAACCGGCCGTCGGGCGTTTCCTGGCCGAAGACGAACTTCGCCGGCGGCAACTGCCGCGGCAGCGTTCGCAGCGGCCAGTCGAGATCATAGAGGTTGAATACCGGGTCGACCGACACCAGCTCCATGCTCGCTTCGTAGTAGGAGTCGAGGGTGCCGATGTCGCGCCAGTAGGGTTCGGGCTTGCGGTTGAGGTCCTCGAAGGGGTACGCGATGAGCTCGCCGCGGTCGGCGAGGGCGGGCAGGATGTCGCGGCCGAAGTCGTGTCGGGTGTCCGCGCTGTCGGCGTCGCGCACCAGGGCCTCGACGAGCGGCTCGGTCTCGAAGCAGTAGACGCCCATGTTGACCAGCGCCCGGTCCGGTTTGCCGGGGACCGGGCGCGGGTCGGCCGGTTTCTCGTGGAAGGCGACGACGCGGTGGTTCTCGTCGACCTCGAGCACGCCGAACGCGCGCGCCTGCTCGCGCGGGACCTCGATCGCCGCCACCGTCGCCGTCGCCCCCGAGACGCGGTGCGAGCCGACCATCTGCGCGTAGTCCATCTTGTAGATGTGGTCGCCCGAGAGGATGAGCACCCGTTTGGGCCGGACCTTTCTGATCAGGTAGATGTTCTGAAACACCGCGTCGGCGGTGCCCTCGTACCAACGCTGGCCGTCCCGGAGCTGCGGCGGCACGCTCTGCACCCAATGCTCGAGCTCCGCCGACAGCAGGGGGGACCAGCCGAGCTGGATGTGGCGGTCCAGCGACACCGACTTGTACTGGGTGAGCACGTAGATCTTGCGGAAGCCCGAGTTGATGGTGTTCGAAAGGGTGAAGTCGACGATCCGGTACATGCCGCCGAAAGGCACCGCGGGTTTGCTGCGGTGCTGGGTCAGCGGCAGCAGCCGTTCACCCTGGCCGCCCGCCATCACGATGACCAACGCATCCTCGTAGACGATCACCTGATCACGCAAAACCAACTCCTCGCCGCCGGAAATCTCGCTTTGACGGCAGTCGTCCGAGTCTCGGAATTCTCAGCCTCAATGGTACGCCCATCGAGCGGGTTGAGGGAACTTGCCCGTTGTGAATCGTCCGGAACCGGCGAACCTGCGGCGATGATGATCCGCTGTATTCTGATTGAAGGTGTTGCCCGACACCGATCGCGGGAACGAACCGACCGGGTGCAGGGTTTGAAGTTGGTCTGGAGAAAAATGCCATGAGAATGATCGTTCGTGTCGTGACGGCCCTTGTTGTTTTCGTGGCGGTCTGCCCGGTGTGGGCGAATGTGATCATCGACGACGCGCTCAAGAGCGCCGCCCGGCTCGAGCAGGCGGGAGAGTACTTCAACTCGGCGGAGGCCTACGCCAGGGTGCTGCGGCTGGAACCCGGCAACCAGAAAGCGAAAAAGGGGCTCGGCCGGGTTGCGGATCATGCGGTGTCGGCGAAGATCGCAGCGGCGAGGGAGCTCGAAGGCGCCCTGAGGTTTGCCGACGCCGCCGCGGAGCTGACCAAGGCGGTGGACCTTCGCGACAGGATCCGAGCGGCCGGAATCGCCACCGGTGGGGCCGTCGACGCGGCCGCCGCCCTCGACGGTCTGATCGATCGCTGGGTCAAGAACCTGTACGACGAGGCGGTGGAGGCCCAGGATGAAGAACTCTTCAGCGCCGCCGTTGCCAACTTCCGCCAGATCGAGTCGCTGCGCCCCGGCCACGAAGACGTCCGGGCCAGGCTGCTCGAGGTCTGGACGGCGTGGGGCGAGCGGGATCTCCGAGAGGGTCGCCTTCGCGCCGCCGCCGAGCGGTTCGAGGAGGCGTCGCTGGTCCCCGGCCACTCCGGCGTTCGGGAATCGCGTCGGGCCGCGACCATCCTCTCCCGACTCGGCTCCTTCGCCCTCGAAAAGGGCGCGTGCCGCAGTGCGGTCGCCGACCTGCGCGCGGCCGCCTTGCTGGAGTTCGACGTGGTCGACGGCAATGAGCTGCGGGCCGCCGAGTCCTGTGCGGCGACCTGCGTAACGATCACCGCTGTCGCGGAGCCGGAAATCGGGCTGGATGCATCACAGGTGGATCGGATGAAAGCCGACATCCGCGGACAGTTGGCGAGCGGCGGGTCCGAATTCCTGAGGGTCCTCGATCGCGGCGGTGCGGGCCGAGGCGCCTGCGACGATGCGGTCGCCGACGGCGCAGCGGCGGGGGCGGCTCGGCGGTTCCGGGTCGCCGTCGCGGCGAAGTCGCAGGCCATGATTCGGTCGCCGGCGACGTCGGTCAGCCGGGAGTTCCGAACCAACCACGTCGTGGAAGAGGAGACCGTCGCCAAGACGGTCGTGGTCATACGGGTTTACGAAGAGATTTTCGCCGGCACCATGACCGGCTCGATCACCATTACCGATCAGCAGACCGGACGATCCAGCCCCGCGATCCCGGTCGTGGTCAGAAGCGAAGCCACCGCCCAGTGGGTGAAGAGCCCGACGTCAAGCATCGCAATGGAACAGGTGCGGCCGGGACAGGGGCCCGGCAACCCACCGGCCGACCCGAGGCTGCAACGGCTGAGCCGGATCGAAGACCAGCGCAGAGATGCGAGAACCCGGCTCGGCGCGGCGCTGACTCAGCAGTTTGCCGAGGAGGTGGCGCGGGTGGTTCTTGCGGCCGTCGACGCGGAGATCAGCGTCACGGATCCGTCCGAGATCGACCTTCCGTCGACCGAGCCATGACCCGCGCCGGCGCGTCGCGCACTTCTGATGACGTCAATCGGCGAGCTCGTCGTCGGCCGAGGTCGGGCGCGGTCGTCCGTGGAGGAGCTGAGCCGGGGTCAGGAGGCCACCGGAGATCAGGAGCTTGACGCCCTGCTCGACGGTGATGTCGAGGGCCTCGAGCTCGCTCTGCGGCAGCGCGACGAGAAAACCCGTGGTCGGGTTCGGAGTGGTGGGCACGAAGACCAGCGCCGAAGGCTGGTCTGAGAAGACGGTCGGGCTGGAAAACTCGCGGGTGACGAACCCCACGGAACGCATGCCCTGACGCGGGAAATCGAGCAGGACGACCTTGCGGAAATCGGTGGTGCCGCGGATCTGGATCGCCTCGGTGATCTGACGCGCGCCCTGGTAGATCGGACTCAGCAGGGGAATACCGGCCACCTTCTTCTCGAAGAAGTCGAGCATGCGACCACCCAGGATGTTGGTGGCGAGGGTGCCGAGGGCAAAGAGCGCAATGATGAACAGGATGAAACCGATGCCGGGTATTTCGACTCCGAAGAGCCGTTCGGAGATCGGCAGGAACCAGCGGTCGAGCAGGCCGAATATGAACCGGGCGAAAAAGAGGGTGATAACGAGGGGGAAGACGACCAAGAAACCGACGGCGAACCGTCGTCGGATCCAGCGGGCGGCGCGGCTGTGAATAGGTCCGTCGTCCGGTTGGCGCTCGGCCAGCCGTCTGAAGAAACCGTCCGCCTGGTTTTCGTTGTTCTCGTCGCTCGTCGCCGTCATTTCCACCTCGCCGGCCGCGTCTCCTGTCGGCGCTCGGCAGCGTGGCCAAACGCGACCGTTGTGCCAGGGTAGCACCTACCCGGCGATGGCGCCCCGACGCCTTCAGGGAGCACCCGGAGAATCCGCCCTCGCCGAGGAATGCGGCGGCCCGGGTCGGGTCCATCGGCTCCGTTGCACCGGGCGGACCCGAGCATCAGGCGAGTTGGAACCCGAATCCTCCCGAGTCCTTGACGCCGTACATGGCCCGATCGGCGGCCTCGAAGAGCTGCGACGGTGTTTGGCCGTGTCCGGGGTAGATGGCGATACCGATGCTGGCCGAAAGCTCGATCCGTCCGCTCTCGAACTGGAATCCGACCTTGAAACCGTCGAGGATCCTGCCCGCCACGATCTCGGCGTCGGCCGGGTTTTCAAGGCCTTCGAGCACCACGACGAATTCGTCTCCGCCATAACGGGCCAGGGTGTCGACTTCGCGCGTGAAGGCCTTGATACGGGCGGCTGCCTCGCGGAGGACGCTGTCGCCTGCGGTGTGACCATAGGTGTCGTTGACCTCTTTGAAGTCGTCCAGATCGATGAACATCAAACCGAGAACAAGACCGCTGCGACCGGCCCTGGCTACCGCCCTGGCGAATTCCGCGTCGAACGCCCGACGATTGAGCAGCCGGGTCAGCGGGTCTTCCAGCGAAAGGGAGCGGATGTGGTCCTCGGCGTCTCTGCGGCGAAGACTCTGATCGCGGCTCTCGCGCTCGATGATCGAGGTCTGAACGAGATTCAAGATCCCGAACACGACCAGGCACGACATCACCAGGCCGACGCGGGCGTTCTGCAGGATCCCATGGTCGTGTTGGAAGACACTGAGACCCAGGTGAATGAGAGCGAAACCCAATGAGAAGACGAGAAGCGAAACCCCTCGGATGCGGTCGTCCGCGACATCGGCTTCGCGGTGCAGAATGGTGCCGCCGCCGGTGTTCCTGATACGGCTCGCGGCGACGATGAGAACCATCGGCAGGTACCAGAAGATATCGGCGGCCCCTGGAAAGCTCTCGGGCAGCCAGCTCATGAGCCACAAAAAGTCGATGGAATCGGCAGCCAGCACAAATGTCCAGGCCAGGGTGAAAAGCACGTAGGTCACGCGCCAACGAGACGTCCGGGCATGGAACGCGCAGTAGACGAGGCGCCCGATCAGGTAGAGATCGAGAACCACGTAGAAACTGTAAGAGGGTATCCACGTCATGTACTCGGTGATTCCCACCGTGCGGGGCAGAAGAACGAAATAGGTGAAGAGACCGCCGACGAAGAGCACTCTTCCGGCGCTGGCCAGGACCCGCAAAGGGCGGATTCTCAGTCGTCCGTCCGCCGACTCGGGGTGGAGATCGAGGGCGAGCACGAGACCGAGGTACAAGATGAGATAGAGCGCATCGACGCCGGTTCCCACGCTGACGTTTTCCTGGTCGAGAAAGAGGAATGACAGTGCTTCGCCGGCCAACCACGCCGACAGCGAGAGCCCGAGCAGGCGCCAGAAATAGCGTTCACGGGCCGACTCGAGGCTTCTGACACCGTGGAGCGCGGCGCCGACCGCGACGACGAGGAGGACCATTGTGGAGAAGTAGTCGGCGATCAACGAGCGCGTGGTTGAGGTCAGCCACTGACCGCCCGGGACAGCCAGCAACACCACCGTCAGCGCGACGACCGCCGCCAGCCACGGGTCGAGAATCAGCCGCAGGACGGTCGGCGGCGCGGCGGGCGATGCATCGGGTGCGACCGCCGCTTCGTGGAATGCCCCTGTTTTCCGGGCTGGATTCAAGGTCTGAAAGTGCATCTGTTCGACAATCAAGCAAATGTGATGCCAGAAAATGTACAGTTAGTCGTGATCGGCTGATCCACTTTGGGACACCAGGACCGTTGCCCGCACCGGTCGTCCATGGGTTTTGGGAGACCGGCAGGGTGCGTTCGCCGGAGAGCCGGCCTCGGGAAGCCGAACGAGGCGCCCGGAATCCTCGGTGGTCGGGGGTCATCTCGTGCCGATTCGCTGGTAACCTGGCCCGGTTGAAAGGGGTGGGCAGTGTTCTCAGATGACTTTCGTGCCGACGGGGAGCAGCCATGAATCCGTTGAGTGATCGCGCCTCGAGCTGCTACCCGGATGGCCTGATGCCGACCCGGAGGGCCTTCCTCAGAACCCTCGGGGCGGCTGCGGCTGCGGCAGGCGCCTCGGCGCCCGCCATTTCCACG
Source organism: Acidobacteriota bacterium (assembly GCA_024641545.1). Taxonomy (GTDB): domain Bacteria; phylum Acidobacteriota; class Thermoanaerobaculia; order Thermoanaerobaculales; family Sulfomarinibacteraceae; genus JAHECW01. The sequence continues at coordinate 6,279 of JAHECW010000089.1, read as the reverse complement.
GCCGCCCAGGGCCGGAAGGCCGATGAGCCGATCCCCGGTTTTCCGCCGGGTGGTTTTCCCGACGGTTCGACCCGGATGAACTTCAACGAGAACCCACTGGGACCGTCCAAGAAGGTGATCGACGCGGTGCTCGAAAACGGACTCGACGAGTCCAACCGTTACAACTATATCGACCCCCTGGTCGAGGCCATCGCCCGCCATCACGCGATCCCGGAGCACAACGTCCTTGTGGGCTGCGGGTCCACCGAGTTTCTCCAGTTCACGCCGTGGGCCTTTCTCGGGGACGGCGGAAGCATCGTGCTGCCGACACCGAGCTATGGCTGGTCGGCGGGGGTGGCGGAGGCCATGGGCAGGCAGGCGATTCGGGTTCCGTTGGGCGAGGGGGGCGTCATCGACACCGCGGCCATGAAGAAGGCCATCCGGTCCGACACCCGGATGGTGTACCTGGCCAATCCGAACAACCCGACCGGCGCGCCGATCTCACGCGACGAGATCGTCTCGTTGATCCGGGCGCTCCCCGGTGGAGCGGTTCTCATCGTCGATGAGGCCTACCACGATTTTCTTCCCGACGGCGACGGTTCTCTCGAGTTGGTGCGGCAGGATGCGCCGGTGCTCGTGCTGAGGACCTTTTCGAAGGCCTACGGAATCGCCGGGCTCCGCCTCGGCTACGCCGTCGCCGGCGAGTCGGTGCTCGAGAAGGTGCGGACGGTGTGGTGGGGAGACTTCGGCATCAATACCGCGGCGTTGATCGCCGGTCCGGCGGCGCTCGCGGATCAAGCCCACGTCCGGCGCTATGTCGCGCTCATCGACAAAGGCCTCGAGCAGTTGCGCTCCGGGCTGAGAGAGCTCGGGATCACGCCGCTGCCCCATCGAGCGCCGTTCTTCATGGCCGATTTCGGCGTCGCCACGAACCCGTTGGTCCGCAGCCTGCAGGACCGGCAGATCTTCGTCCAGCCGGGCGCCAAATGGGGCATGCCGACATTCATGCGGATCTCGGTGGGCACCAGCCGGGACAACGAGGTCTTCCTGGACGCGATCCGCGCGCTCCGTGTTTGAGATCTGCGTATACTCTCGGCGGTATGGCGCCACTCATCACCGCGCGCGAGCTCAGCCAGTCGTTCGGACCCAGGGTCCTTTTCGATGGGCTGAGCCTGACCATCGCCGAGGGTGACCGAATCGGTGTCGTCGGCCCCAACGGCGCCGGGAAGACGACCCTGTTCCGGATCCTCTCCGGCGACCTCGAGCCCGAGGCGGGCGAGGTCCACCGCCGTCGGCAGCTGCGGGTCGCCACGGTCGCGCAGGACGACGATTTCGACCCCGGGGCCACCGTCATCGAGGTGGCAACGCGCGGTGCGGTCGGCGACCCGACGAAGCCCGAGAACGAGACCGAGCTCCAGGTCCGGGTCGCCATCGCCCTCGATCAGGTCGGCTTCCGGTCGCCCGAAACCCGGGTCGGGGAGCTGTCCGGCGGGTGGCGGAAACGGCTGGCCATCGCAGCCGCCCTGGCCGCCGATCCCGAGGTCCTGCTCCTCGACGAGCCGACCAACCACCTCGATCTCGACGGCATCCTCTGGCTCGAGAAGATGCTGCTCTCGAGCCGGCTGCTCGCCTTCATCGTCATCAGCCACGATCGCGCCTTCCTCGACCGGGTGGCCAATCGAGTGGTCGAAGTGGCGCCCCACTATCCCGGCGGCTCGTTCAGCAGCGCCGGAAGCTATACGACATTCCTGGCAAAGCGCGAGGAGTACCTCGAGGGCCGCGCTCAATATCGCGACAGCCTCGCCAACCGGGTCAGACGGGAGATCGAGTGGCTCAATCGCGGGCCCAAGGCGCGGACCACCAAGGCCCAGGCTCGGATCGACGAGGCCGAACGTTTGAAAGCCGATCTCGCCCAGGTCCGGGCCGAACTGGCGACCTCATCGGTGGGCATCGACATGACCGCCTCGGGTCGCCGGACCAAGCGGTTACTGGTGGCTTCGGGCGTCGACAAGGCGATGGGCGGCAGGACGCTGCTTCGCAACCTCGATTTGGTTCTGCAACCGGGGCAGCGCCTCGGTGTGGTGGGCGCCAACGGCAGCGGCAAGAGCACGCTGCTCAAGCTGATGACCGGTGAGCTCGAACCCGACGGCGGCGTCATCCGCCGGGCCGAACATCTGCAGGTGGTCCATTTCGATCAGGCCCGTGCGCAGCTCGACCAGAGCCTCGCTCTGAGGCGGGCGTTCGCGCCCGACGGCGACGCGGTGCTCTACCGGGGTCGCGAGGTCCACGTCGTGACCTGGGCGCGGCGTTTTCAGTTTCGCGACGAGCAGCTCGATCAACCGGTGAGCGAGCTCTCCGGCGGTGAGCAGGCGAGGGTCCACATCGCCCGGCTCATGGTGCAGCCGGCGGATCTCCTCCTGCTCGACGAGCCCACCAACGATCTCGACATCCCGACGCTGGAGGTGCTCGAGGAGAGCCTGCTCGATTTTCCGGGTGCGCTGGTGCTGGTCTCGCACGACCGGTACCTTCTCGAGCGGGTGAGCACCGTTCTTCTCGGTCTCGACGGCGAAGGCGCGGCGACCCCGTTTGCCGATGTCGACCAGTGGCTTTCTCACCGCAAACCCGAGGTCAAGGCGCCGCGGCGGGCACGACCCGATCGCAGGAGCGTGCGTCCCAAGCGGGCTGGGCTCAGCTATCTGGAGAAACGCGAGTACGAAACCATGGAGGAGACCATCCTCGAAGCCGAAGCCGAGCTCGAGACCGCCGCGGGGAGGCTCGCCGATCCGCAGGTGGCGTCCGATGCCGATGCGGCGCACGAGGCCTTCGTCACCCACGAAGCGGCGCGCGAAAGGGTGGCCGGACTCTATCGCCGCTGGGCCGAGCTCGAGGACAAAGCGACCTAGGAGCCAGGTGCCAGCAGGAAGGACCGGGCCATGAAACCTGAACGACTCATCGACAGCACCCCGACTCCGGGTGGAGACGACCTCCTCCTCTACGAGCGCGACGGCGTGTTCACCCTGCGCATCGGCGGCATCGAGTTGATGACGAGCCGGGCGCACCTGTCGGAAGAAGAGCTGGCGTGGATGGCGATGAAGCTGGTCGACCGCAGGTGCCGGCCGCGGGTGCTCGTGGGTGGCCTCGGGATGGGCTACACGACGCGGGCGGTGCTCGACTCGTCGCCGAGACCGTCCGAAGTCGTGGTCGCCGAGCTCCTGCCGGCGGTCGTGCGGTGGAACCGGGATCATCTCGGCGGTCTCGCCGGCAGGCCCATGGACGACCCGAGGGTGACCATCGTCGAACGCGACCTCCGGGAGGTCATCGCGGAGAGCCCGGGAGGGTTCGATGTCATCCTCAACGATGTCGACAACGGCCCCGGCGGGTGTTCGCTGGAACACAACGAGCAGCTCTACACCGCGGCGGGCCTGGCGGCGATCCGCCGCAGTCTGCGGCCGAAAGGCGTGCTCGGCGTGTGGTGCGTGGAGGATGACCCGCGCTTCGTCAAAGCGCTGAGCTCAGCCGGGTTCAAGGCTCATTCGGAAACCGTGTTTGCCCGAAACGTCGGCAAGGGCCACAAGCACACGGTGTTCATCGGCCAGCGCTCCTAAGACTCATCAAACCGTCACTCCGAGCGCCACCACGGCTCTCTTCGCTCGCTCCGGATGACAGGTATGACCCGTAGCGAAAGGCCCGCTACGGCTCCGGATTACCGCCGGCTTCCGTGAGGCTTGGAATCCTGCCACTCGCGGAACTTGATCCTGGGGTCGCGAGGGTCGGGGCGCGCCGCCGAGCGGCTGAAGGCCCGGGCGATCTTCGGGTTGACCTCGATCATCGACGACCGGTCGCCGATGGTGATGGCGCCGACATCGGAGCTCGTGATGTCGCCGCGGCGGCAGGCGATGGCCAGGAGGCGACCGGGTTCGGCGCCGTGCTGCGAACCCCAGCTGACCTGGAACCGGGCCCAGTTGGTGCACGACGGACGCCGCTGTTTCCTCGCGCTGCGGGGTTGAAAGTCACGGCTGTCCTGGACCGGGGCCGCCACGATGTCGCGCGGCACGCAGGGACCGCCGTGGTCGGCCTCGGCGAGGAGGGTGGCGACCACGGACACGGGGTCGCGGTCCTCGAGCAGCTCGGCGGCCACCTTCTGCAGGCGGACCACGTCGTTGCGGTCGGTGGTGTCGATCTCGGAGAATCTCTGAATGAGCCGTTGGTCGGCGGAGCGGTAGATGTCGTCGCGGTTGGGGATGTCGGTTCTCGTCGCGCTGATCCCGGCTTCCCGAAGCATGAAATCCACCCTGCGGACCGCCCGGGGCGGGACGAAGATGAGGCTGCGCCCCTTGCGCCCGGCGCGGCCGGTTCGGCCGCTGCGGTGGGTCAGCATTTCGGAGTTCTCGGGAAGGTCGACATGGATGACCTGGGCGATGTCCTGGACATCGAGACCGCGTGCGGCGACGTCGGTGGCGACGAGGATCGGTGTCTGGCCGCGGCGGAAGGCGTTCAAGGTGGAGGTCCGCTCACGCTGGTTGAGATCGCCGGAGAGCGGGCGCGCGGCAAAACCGAGATCGGCCAGCGCGTCGGACAGCCCGGTGGTGTCGATCCTGGTGCGGACAAAAATCAGGGTCTTGGCATCGGGCTCCATGAGGAGCACGTTGACCAGTGCCGACAGCCGCTGGTTCGCGGCGACCACCATGGTGCGGTAGTCGATATCGGAGTTCGACTCACCGGGCGTGGTGCCCGCGATCATCAGCGAATCCCGCTGATGGCGTGCGGCGACCGATCTCACCCGCGGCGGGAATGTCGCCGAGACGAGATGGGTGCGACGGTCGTCCGGAGTGGCGTCGAGGATCGCCGTGACTTCTTCCTCGAACCCCATGGCGAGCATTTCGTCGGCCTCGTCGAGGGCGACGACGCGCACCCGGTCGAGCAGCAGGCTGCCCCGCTCGAGATGGTCGCGGACCCGGCCCGGGGTGCCGACGAGCACCTGCGGATCGCGCTTGAGCTCGCGAAAGTCGATCCCGAGCGAGGTGCCGCCGGTCAGCGACACCACGGTGGCGCCGAGTGGCTTGTACAACCACGACAGTTCCTCGGTGAGCTGGACCGCCAGCTCGCGGGTGGGTGCGACCAGAAGTACGGAAGGCCGCGCCCGCACCGGGCCGCGATTGACCAGATTCACGGCTTCGGCCACCTCGTCGGCGACGACGAGTCCGAGCGCGACGGTCTTGCCGGAGCCGGTCTGCGACGAGATCCGCAGATCGCGGCCGGCGATGTCCGGGTTCAGGACGGCGGTCTGGATGGGGGTGAGCTCGGTGAAGCCGCGATCGGCGAGGACGGTGCCGAGGCCCGCAGGGACCTGGGCGAAGACGATTTCATGCATCGGTGTGATTCCAGTGGGGTTCGGCCGCGGGCGCTCGGGGTCAATGTGAGGGCAGCTGGTGAGTATCAGAGCGGGCAGCGAACCCGGGACGCGCAGCATTGTAGCAGAAAGGTCGATTCGCGTCGATCCGTGTCGGATTCGGCCAGTTTCTTTGAGACTCAGTCAGTTCAGCTCAGGCGTCGGAGTTGCTCACGCCTGGCTCCGAGACCTGCGCCCTGCGATGGTGGTGGATGGTGGCGATGGCGATCCCGATCCAAACCAGGTTGACGAATGACGATGGAAACGCTCGGTAGTAGGCGGCGTTGATCAGTAGACACACGCTGCCGACGGCATTCACCAGCTGGTACTTGAATGATGTTCCCTGGGTCATTCCGCGAGAGACCGCGCCATAGGCCAGCAGCAGGGCGACGGCGCCGACCCAGCCGACGATGTCGATGAGCAGATGGACTTGCATCGGTGGGTTGTACCACACCCGCGGCTCAGGAGTAGAGAGCCGTCCCCGGGTCTTCGTCGGTCATCTTGACGATACCCTGGAAGGTCATCCCGAGCTTCCCGAGCAGACCGATCGAGGCGAGGTTCTTCTCGGAGGTCAACCCGACGATCTTTTCCACCCCGAGGGTCGTACGGCCGTATTCCATCACGGCTGAGGTTGCTTCAAAGGCGATGCCCCGCCGCCAGTACGCGGGCAGGAATGCGCACCCGACATCGGTGACATCGATCCGCTCTCGGTAGAGCAATCCGCAGACGCCGATGGGGGTTCCGTCCAGCTTGAGCTCGACCATGAACTGACCGTAGCCGGGTTTCTGGTTGCGTCTCCACGGACCGTCGAGGATGAACTTCCCGGCGTCGTCGAGCGTCCTGACGCCCTTGTCGCCGATGTTGGCCAGAAACGAAGGCTCGTTCACCAAACCGAGGATGAACCCGGCGTC
>JAHECW010000088.1 GCA_024641545.1 Acidobacteriota bacterium | reverse complement strand
TCGGCGACCGCGAGCCCGACCATGAACCCGAGGCGCGCGTCCTCGACCATGCCGTCCCAGTTCCAGTCCGGCGCCATCTCATCGCTCGGCTGGTGGTAGTGTGCGGCCAGCCAGGCGTCTCCGACCTCGCGGCCCCACTCCTTCGGCCGGCCGATGAACTCGGTGCCCGACGAGAAGTAGAGCGCGGGGATGCCGACCTTGGCGAGCGAGAACTGGTCGGAGCGGTAGAAGGCGCCGCGGTCCGGGTAGGCCTCGTCGGTCACCACGCGTCCCTGCAGGGCGGCCGCCGCGACGAGAACCTCATCCAGGCTCGACTTGCCGCGCCCGACCTCGGAGACATCCCGGGTGCGCCCGAAAATGTTGCCCGAGTCGACGTTGATGTCGGCCACGATCGACGCCACCGGGACCGGCGGGTGGGCGGCGAAGTAGCCCGACCCCAGGAGTCCCGACTCCTCGCCGGTGACGAACACGAACATCATCGAGCGCCGGGGCGGCGTCGGCATCTGCGCGAACGCGCGGGCGATCGCGAGCACCATCCCGACCCCGGACGCGTTGTCGCGGGCGCCGTTGTAGATCCGGTCGCCGGTCTCGTCGGGCTCACCGACGCCGAGATGGTCCTCGTGGGTGGTGTACACCACGACCTGCGACGCCAGCTCAGGGTCGCTCCCGGGGAGCAGCCCGATCACGTTGCCGGTCTCGGCTCGGCCGAGGTCGTTGGCGAGCCGGATCGAGGTCGTGATCCCCAGCGGGACCGGGCTGAAATCGCGGGAGCGCGCCTCGGCCGTGAGCTCGTCGAGATCGAACCCGGCGGCGGCCAGGAGGCGCCGCGTCGCGTCCTCGGTCGTCCACCCCTTCACCTGGATGGTCGGCCCGCCGGCTGCCGGAAGCTCGTACTGCTCGCCGGTCCAGGAGTTCTGGACGACCTTCCAACCGTAGCCCGCCGACGGGGTGGTGTGGATGATGATCGCCCCCGCGGCGCCGTGGCGCGCGGCCTCCTCGTACTTGTAGGTCCAGCGCCCGTAGTACAGGCGCGTGTCGCCGGCGAATAGCGCGTCGTCCCAGTCCGGGTCGGTGTTGAGCATCACCAGCACCTTGCCGGTGAGATCGACGCCCTTGTAGTCGTCCCAACCGAACTCCGGAGCGACGATCCCGTAGCCGACGAAGACCAGATCGGCGCCGTCGATGCCGGCGCTCGGTGCCTGCACGCCGCTGGCGGCGATGAACTCGTCCCAGAACTTCAGGCTGACGTCGCCGGCGGCGGCGGCGAAGGTCCAGGTCGGCGGTGCGTGCGTCGTCAACCCGACGACGTCGAAGCGCTGGTGCCAGCTGCCGTCGGCGGCGCCGGGTGAGAGCCCGAGCAGTTCGAGGCTGCTCGCGAGGTGTTCGCGGGCGAGCACATCGCCGCGCGTGCCGGGAGCGCGGCCCTCGAGCAGGTCGTTGGACAGAAACCGGGTCGTGGCCTCGATGGCCGGCGCGGTGACGCCTTCGGCGAGCTGTTGGGCGTGGGGCGGGATCACGGTCGGGGCGGCGGCGGCAGCGGCCGCCGCCAGGGCGAGTGACGCAAACAACATGAGGAACCCTTCGACTCACCCGTCAGACTCGTCCGCTCCATATGACAACATCACCCGGAACGGGAAAACGGCAAGCTGGAAGCTTGCCGCTACAACAGCGCTCGGCCCATTGTAGGGGCGAGCTTCCAGCTTGCCCTTCAGAGCCGTCACCGTTGGCAACGTCACGCCTCGTTCTGTCGACCCCGCGCGGGCCTTGGACAGCTCAGGGTGACTGTCTCTGAGACAGCCCCTGAAAGGACCTGCCTACGGTGAATTCGGCACTCCTCGCGTTCGACCCGCGATGCGATGGTTTGGCGACCGCTTCGTGTCTTCGCGTCTTCGTGTTTGCGGCGTTGCGATGTTGCGATGTCCACGCGCCTCGCGTTCCTTGCGTCCTCGCGGTTCACTTCCCCTGGTACGGCACGCCGTCGGTCATCCACCCGGGCGCCGGCTCGCCCTTGAGGTAATGGTCGAAGAACTCCTTCATCTTGATCGAGTAGTCGAGCTTGTTGGCGTAGTCCTTGAGGTGGTGCGGCTCGCCGCGGTACTGCAGCATGATGCAGTTCTTGTCGAGCCGCCGGCAGGCGAGGTAGAGCTCGATGCCCTGGGTCCAGGGCACCGCCTCGTCCTCGTCGCCGAACTCGATGAGCAGCGGGGTGGTGATGCGATCGGCGAAGAAGACCGGCGAGTTCTCGATGTAGAGCTCGGGCGTCTCCCACAGGCTGCCGCCGATCCGGCTCTGCGACTTCTCGTACTGGAACTGGCGGGCGAGCCCGGTGCCCCAGCGGATCCCCGAGTAGGCCGAGGTCATGTTGGAGACCGGCGCCCCGGCCGCCGCCGCGGCGAAGATGTCGGTCTGGGTGACGACAAAGGCGGTCTGGTAGCCGCTCCAGCTGTGGCCGTGGAGCCCGACGGCGTCGGGGTCGGCGATGCCGAGCTCGACCAAACGCGCGACCCCCGAGGTCAGGCACTTCACCGCGGAGGGGCCCGGCCGGCCGACCTCGAACCTGATGTCCGGCAGGAACACCGCGTACCCGCTGGAGGCGTAGACCGGGAAGCTCGGCCGGTGGTTGACCACCGGTTCGTTGAAGAGGTTGAGACGGTCGGAGAAGAAGCGGTAGTAGTAGACCAGCACCGGATAGCGCGTGCCGGGCTGGTAGTTGCCCGGCTTGATGAGCACGCCCTGGAGCGGGGTGCCGTCGGCGGTGGTCCACTCGACGAGCTCGGCGGAACCCCAGGCGAAGTCGGCGATCTGCGGGTTGGCGTCGCTGAGTCTTACCGGCGCCTCGAACCCGAGACCGGTTGTCCACAGATCGGGAAACTCGTCATAGCGCTCGCGGGTGAACAGCAGCCGGTCGGCCGCCTCGGCCTTGGCCAGCACCTGCATCCTGTGACCGCCGTCGCCGATGAGCTTGACGAGCTCGCCGCCGGGGGGGAGCGAGTAGAACGCGTCGTGCTTCCTCCGGTCGTCGTAGCCCGACAGCAGGAGCGGCGCGGACGGATCGATGGTGTCGTTCTCCTGGTCGAGATCGATGATCCGGAAGACGACCTGTGCGTCGCGTCCGCGCCCGGCGGTGAGGCAGACCGGAGCGCCGCCCGACGCCGGCGCCTTCCAGAGATCGTACTTGTCGTAGATCATCACCGCGCTGCCGTCGGCCAGCCACTCCGAGTGGCCGTACCCCGGCGGGTCGGCGGGGTAGTCCCAGTCCTCGTCGGCGAAGGACACCGGGAGATCGGCGGTCAGATTCCGGGCGGTGCCGGCAGCGCTGTCGAAGAGATGCCAATCGCCGTCCGAATAGGTGAGAACCCAGCGGCCGTCGGGCGACAGCGATCCGGTCGGCGCGTCCCAGCCGCCCGCGAGACGACGGGCCGCCAGCCGGCGTTCGCCGGTGCCGAGATCGACGGCGTAGAGATCGGCAAACTGCCCGTTCCAGGTGGCCTCCCTGAGGTACGGAAGATCGGATCGGCCGAGCGCGAAGCGAGGGTTGTCGGTGGGCTCGACCTCGGGCATCGCGAGATCGGCGAGCGCCACCACCCGGCCGTCGTCGAGGTGCACCACCGCCCGGTAGACCCGGTCCTTCTCGAACTCCTCCCAGCGCTCCTTCTGGTTGGGGATGATCCGCGGGTCCTTCCAGTGCCACACATCCACCCCGCGACCCTCGAGGATCGCCGCCACGTCGTAGGGATCGAACGGCGCCTCCTCTCCCTCTCCCTTTCCTTCTCCTTCTCCCTTCTCCGTCTCCGCGTCCGCGTCCGCGTCCGCGTCCGTGTCCGAAACCGGTTTGAAGCCGAAGAAGAGCCTCCGCCCGTCCCGGCTCCACGTGAGCTCGTTGGCCGACGGGACGGTGAACCCCTCCGGGGCATCGGCCTTGGACGCCACCCGGCGCGCTTCACCCTCCCCCGTCCAGACAAAGACCTCGGCATCGCCCGGCTCGCCATCCTCGTCATCGATCGCGGCGACAAAAGCCAGCGCAACGACCTCCTCCGCCCAGCTCAGCTCGCGGTAACGGCCGCGGAGTGCGGTGTGGAGATCCTGCTCCGACGGCACCTCTCCCCGCCGATCGTAGAGACGGACCCCATTACCCTCGCCATCCGGCGCCGAGACGCTCACCGCCAGGATCGCGGCCTTCTCGGCAAAGGCGTACTCGGCCACGTACTCGATGGCGATCTCGCTCCCGCCGGCGAGTTCCCTGAGCCTGAGGACGGTGCCGAGCTTCTCGTCCTTCTCCTCAGCTTCCTCTTCGGGTTCGACGCCTTCCCCCGCGGCCGGCGGTTGCTTCGCTTCATCGGCCGCGTCATCCTCCGCCTCGTCACCCTTCGCCTCATACATCTTGTAGGCGAGCCAGCGGCCGTCGTCGGAGAACGCAAACGACTCGACCTCGTCGATCCGGGTCTGATCGCCATCGGCGAGCCTGACGATGGAGAGCCCCGTTTTCGGTGTGTCTTCGTCGCTGCCCTTTGCCTTCTTTTTCTTGTCCGACTCGGCCTTCTCGCGCGCTTGAAGCGTCGGCGTGATTGCCGCCGCGACCCACCGTCCGTCACGCGAGATCTCGGGAGCGGAACCGCGCTCGATCCGAACCTCGGTCCCGTCGACTGTCGAGCGAGCGACGACCTCGCCGTCCCCGCGATCGGGAACCAGGGTGTAGGCGATCCAGGTTCCATCCGCCGACATCACCGCATCTTCGATCTGAGAAAATCGCATGAGATCGACAAACGTCAGCGGTTTGTCGCCCGCCGCAAGCGTGGTTGCGGCGGCCGACAGCATGGCGGCGGCCAACAAGATCGATCGCTTCCGGGCACCCGTTCTGATCATCAGGACCCCCCATCCGAGATCACCGGAGCATAACCCGCTCCAAACCAATGGCAACCCGATGCCATCAAATACCGTAGACAGTCTCAGCCCGGTACAATCACCGGGTTCCAACCCGTCGCCCGGGAACAACTCATCCGGGCCGGGGTTTGCATCATCGATGAAGGAGAGGGTTTCATGACACGAAAAGCCTGGGTGACGATTGCGGTTCTATCAATTTTCCCGCTCGCGGCGATGGCGGCGGACGACGGGACGCGCCTGCTGCGCTTCCCCGACATCCACGGCGACGCGGTGGTTTTCTGCTACGGCGGCGATCTCTGGACCGCGTCCACCACCGGCGGCACGGCGACCAGACTCACCGCCCACCCCGGCCAGGAGGTCTTCCCCCGCTTCTCCCCCGACGGCCGCTGGATCGCCTTCACCGGTCAGTACGACGGCGACGAGCAGGTCTATGTGATCCCGGCGACCGGCGGCGAGCCCAAGCGGCTCACCTGGTACCCCGCCGAGGGCCCCCTGCCGCCGCGCTGGGGCTACGACCACCAGGTCTACGGCTGGACGCCCGACGGTTCCGCCGTCCTCTTCCGCTCGCTCCGCGACGCCGGCGGCGGCTCCGACGGCAAGCTCTACACCGTTCCCCTGAGCGGCGGCCTGCCCGAGGCCCTGCCCATGCCGACCTCGGGCGCCGGCGATTTCTCGCCCGACGGCGCCCGGATGGTGTACTCGCCCATGTTCCGCGACTTCCGGCACTGGAAGCGCTACCAGGGCGGCTGGGCCCAGGATCTCTACATCTTCGATCTGAAGACCTCCGAGGTCACCCCCATCGCCCACTCCGAGCGCACCGAGCGCGACCCGATGTGGATCGGCGACACGATCTATTTCGTCTCCGACCGTGACGACCGGCTCAATCTCTACAAGGCCGACCCGACGACCGGCGCGGTGACCCAGCTCACCTCGCACGATCCGTGGGATCTCCGCTGGCCGGCCACCGACAACACGAGCCGCATCGTCTACGAACTCGACGGTCAACTTCGGATCTTCGATATCGCCACCGGCACCGACACCGCCATCTCCATCCAGGTCCCCGACGACGGGCTCTGGAAACGCCCGCGGAGAATCTCGGTGGCGGGGGACGTCGGCGACTTCGGTCTGTCTCCCAAGGGCGAGCGGGCCCTCTTCGTCGCTCGCGGCGAGGTCTTCTCGGCGCCCGTCGAAAAGGGCCGCACCCGCAATCTGACCCGCTCCTCCGGCGCCGACGACCGGGTCGCGGCGTGGTCGCCCGATGGCGCTCGGATCGCCTATATCTCCGACGCCGACGGCGAGGATGAGATCTGGCTCGTCGACCAGAACGGCAGCACGCCCGCGCGCCAGCTCACCGACGGCCACTCGTCGCGGTTCTTCGGTCTCGCCTGGTCGCCCGACGGCGAACGCATCGCCTTCACCGACTATCTCGGCCGCTTGTCGGTGGTTCAGGTGGCGGACGGCGCCGAGACCCTCGTGGCGGACGACATCCTCGGCGCCATCGGCGATTTCGCGTGGTCGCCCGACGGCGGCCACCTCGGTTTCAGCCTGAACAACGCGGCGGGCATCTTACGAATCTTCATCTGGAGCGCGGCGAGCGGCGAGCTCCACCAGGTGACCTCCGACCACTTCAATGCCGGGAATCCGGCCTGGGATCCCGACGGGAACTACCTCTTCTACGTCTCCGAAAGGTCGTACGCGCCGCAGATCTCCGACCTCGAGTGGAACTACGCCGGCAACCGGCGGGACGGCATCTTCGCCGTCGCCCTCAGGAAGGACGTCAAACCGCTCTTCCCGCCCCTCGACGACGAGGTCACCACCGACGACGAGGACACAACGGACGACGAGGGCGCCGGCGAAAAGAAGGCCGACAAGAAAAACGACAAGGCCAAGGATGAGGAGAAGGGCGAGAAGGACAAGAAGGACTCCAAGCCCATCGTCATCGACTTCGACGGGCTCGGACAGCGCGCCATGCGGGTGCCGGTCGAGGCCGACAACTACGGCGGTCTGGCGGCGGTCGAGGGCCAGCTCCTCTACGCCAGCGCCGACCCCTTCTTCTACGGCGGCGGTTTCGACCGCCAGAGAACCATCCACCTCTACTCCCTCGAGGATCGCGAGAGCTCGGAACTGGTCAGCGATGTCGGCGGCGCCGCGCTGTCCGCCGACGGCAAGAAACTCCTGGTCCGCTCCGGCGGCGGCTTCAAGCTCTACGACGTCAAGAAGGGCGCCAGCGGAGAACCGGTGCCGACCTCCGGTCTCGAGATGGATCTCGACCCGGTCGCCGAGTGGCGCGAGGTCTTCGACGAGACCTGGCGGATCTTCCGCGACTACTTCTACGTCCCCAACATGCACGGTTATGACTGGCCGGCGCTCAAGGCGCAGTACGCCTCGCTCCTGCCCCACGTCGCCCACCGCTCCGACCTCAACTACGTCCTCTCCGAGATGGTCTCCGAGCTCAACGCCGGCCACACCTATATTTCGGGAGGCGACTTCGAGATCCCCGACCGCCCGAAGGTGGCGCTGCCGGGCGCCCGCTTCGAGCTCGACGAGGCCGCCGGCCGGTACCGCATCGCAGCCATCTTCCGCGGCCAGAACGAGGAGCCGAAATACCGCTCGCCCCTGACCGAGGTCGGGGTCGACGTCAGGGTCGGAGACTACGTTCTCGCCATCGACGGCCGCGAGCTCTCAGGCGCCGATAACCCGTACCGCCTGCTCCAGCACCTCGAGGACTCGGTCATGCTCACCGTCAACTCGAAGCCGAGCCTCGAGGGCGCCCGCGAGGTCAGCTTCGTCCCCGTCGGTTCGGAGACCTCTCTCCTCTATCTCGACTGGGTGCTCGGCAACATGGACCGGGTCGACGAGATGACCGGCGGCAAGGTGGGCTACCTCCACATCCCCGACATGGGGCCCGACGGCATCGCCGAGTTCATCAAGTGGTTCTACCCGCAGATCCGCAAGGAGGGTCTCATCGTCGATGTCCGCGGCAACGGCGGCGGCAACGTCTCGGCGATGATCATCGAGCGCCTCGGCCGCGAGCTCCTGGGCACCCGCTTCGGCCGGACCTCGGATGTGCCGGGAACCTACCCGCAGCAGGCCTTCAACGCGCACATGGCGTGCCTGATCTCGGAGACCTCGGCCTCGGACGGCGACATCTTCCCGCACTACTTCCGTGAGGCCGGTCTCGGTCCCCTCATCGGCAAGCGGACCTGGGGCGGGGTCGTCGGCGGCGGCAACATCGGTCTCATCGACGGCGGCGCGGTCTTCGTGCCGCGCTCGGCGACCAACGACCGTAACGGCAAGTACATCATCGAAGGCATCGGCGTCCCGCCCGACATCGAGGTCAGCAACGACCCGGCGTCGGTCATCGCCGGTGAGGACAAGCAGCTCGAGCGCGGCGTCGCCGAGGTGCTCAAGGCCATGGCGGCCGAGCCCAGGGGCCTACCGACACGACCGCCGGATCCGGTGAAGACACCGGGCGCGAACTGACGACCGCACCCACCCCCATCAACCCACCCGGCCCCGGTTGCGCCCGCGCAACCGGGGCCTTTTCGTTCCCTCTCCCGATCCCGATGAGACGTTCAGCGGCAGCGGCGGCGTCCGGGGCCGCGGCAGCGACCGGGGCAGGGGCAGCGGCAGGGGCCGCGGCAGCAGCCACATCAACGACGACTCCTCCCGTGGACTCGCGTGCAACGCTTCGGCGGCATCGATGCCTCTGAAGGTGGGCCCAGGCCCACCCTACGTCGGACCATCCGAGCGTGCGAGCGGGCGTGGTCGCCGGAGGCAGCCCGGAAGGCAGGGCCCAAATGAAACCGTAGGCGGGTCCTTCAGGGCCCGCCTCAGAATCGTCAGGGGAAGCCAGCGGCAGGGACAGTGTCAGCGCTCCGAGCACCCGGAAAGACCAACGTCCTCCGGGCTACCGCAGTTCAATCGGCGTGACCGGGAAGCTCGAGCGGGTCTTTTCCCGCGAGCTCACGGATCCGGTTGAGCGCCGTGCCCACCGAGGCCTGCCGGACCAAGCGTCGTTCGAGCTTGAACTTGCCGGGAAAGTTGGCCAGCGCAACGCCGACCAGGATTGTGAGGATGCCCTGGCCGGGAAGCACCAGCATCGCCACCCCCGCGAGGATGAGCACGAATCCGAAGATGTTCTTCGCCACCGACAGCACCGCCCACACCGCCGGGTGCCGGCGCTGCTGGTGGGCGGGGTCCCGCTTGTCGCGGACGAAGTAGTCACCGGGGAGATTGACGACGACGAGGGGAAAGACCACGAGCGAAGTCACGAAAAGGGCGAGCGAGGCCAGCCCGAGGGTTTCGAAGAGGACCTGGTGTTCTCGAATCCACGCCACGAGTTCCGCCATCACACCTCCCGATGTGGCACAACTCTACCCTTTTCCCGTCCCGCCGGTACAATGGCCCGGCTTTGGCCGACACCCACGACCACCGAGAAGCCCACGCCCTGACGTCGCAACAACGCGACGCAGTCGTCCGGCCGAGTTCGCGTCTCTCGGCCTGGCTCTGGCGTCTCGGTCTGCGTCTGAAGTTCGTGCTTCTGCAACGCCACCGCCACAACCGCGAGGTCGTCGAGGAAATCGGCAATCTCTCCATCCTGGTTCGGCCCGGGGTCTTCAACCCGGCCCTCTTCCGGGTGACCCCGGTCTTCCTCGAGTGGCTCGGCGAAGGACTCGTCCCCACGGGCTCGAAGGTCCTCGATCTCGGCACCGGCACCGGTGTGCTCGCGATCGCCGCCGCCTCATCGGCGGCTCGGGTGGTCGCAGTGGACAGCAACCAGACCGCCGTCGAGTGCGCCCGGATCAACGCCGGGACCAACTCGGTGGCGGATCGCGTGGAGGCCCGACTCGGCGATCTCTTCGCTCCGGTGGCCGGGGAACGCTTCGATCTCATCCTGTGCAACCCGCCCTACTTCGCGGGCCGGCCCTCGACAGCGCTGGAATCCGCTTTCCGAGCCGGCGACTTCGCCCGGCGCTTCGCCGGCGGTCTCGCTGAGCACCTCGCGGACGACGGCCGCGCGCTCGTCATCCTCTCGAGCATCGGTGACGAAGCAGGCTTCCTCGCCGCCTTTGCCGGGGCCGGTCTGAGGGTCGAGGTGCTGCGCAGCTGCAACCTGGTCTCCGAGATCGTCACCCTCTACGAGCTCAGGGCAGGCTAGAACCCGCTGGTCTCGGGTCGTTGATACCGCATCACGCGGTGGAGAAAATCGAGCTCCAATGGCCAGGCGTAGGCGCGAGTGCGGTACCGCCAGGCCGAGGCGGCGCGGAGCAGCGCCCGCCGCGCCGGGGTCAGCCGGGTCATGGTCGAGGTCGGGTAGTAGGCGTTGAGGACCCGCTCGAAGTGGCGGATCCGGCTCTTGAGACTGCGGCCGACCCACGGCATGGCGTCGCTGCGCCGCTGGACGAAATCGAGCCAGTCGGGTCCCACCCACTCGTCGAGGGTCTCGGGGAAGGCGAAACCCTTTGCCTTCGCCTCGTTGTAGAGATCGCCGGCCAGCGGCACCGGGGTGTACATGTAGAGGATGATCTCGGTGAGCGGGTTGAGCTTTTTCACCCGCCGGATGAACTCCATCGTCCCGACGGCGTCGGCCTCGGGGTCGGGCGGGTTGCCGAGGACAAAGCTGAGCTCGGGGACGATCCCGAGCCCGCCGAGCTTCGCCACCAGCTCGAGGGTCATCTCGGGCGCCAGCCGGCCGCCCTTGTCCATCCTCTGCAGGGTCTCGGCCGAGCCCGACTCGGCGCCGAGAAAAATCATCTTGAGACCGGCGTCGCGCATCGCCCGCCAGCTCGCGTCATCGTACTTCAGCAGGGTGTCCACCCGGCCCTCGCCCCACCACGCCATCCCGAGACCCTTGATCCGGTCGGAAAACTCGGCGACCCGCTGCTCATCGACAAAGAAATTGTTGTCGACGAGCTCCACCGCATCGACGCCCCACCGCCGGCGATAGGCCTCGAAGACCCTGGCGACGCGCTCGGCGCTCTGGGCGCGCCACCTGCCGCCGACCATGTTGACCACCGCGCAGAAGTTGCAGAAGTACGGGCAGCCGTAGCTCGAGGCGTAGCCGACCGTGCGGCGGCCGAGGAAGGTGTCGCGGAGGTAGCGTTCCATGGGCACCCGATCGAAGTTCCACTCGGGCAGCCCGGCCGGGTGGGGGATCGGCGCCTGCTTGCTGGTCACGGGCGCGCCGGTCTCGTCGCGCCGAGCGAGGCCCTCGATCTGCTCGACGGAGCTGCCGCCGTCGAGCGCCTCGAGAAGCTCCGAGAAAACCAGCTCGCCGTGGCCGCGGACGACATAATCGACCACCGGTGATTTCAGACACGAGTCCCAATGCTGTGACGGGAAGTACCCGGCCCACACCACCGTGAGCTCGCCGTGGCGCTCCTTGAGCCCGCGACAGACCGGCAGGGCGTGCTCGAGCTGGGGCCCCGGCATGACGGTGACGGCGAGCACCGTCGACGCGGCCTCCGCACCGATGTGGTCCTCGATGGCGGCCGCCGCGTCGTCGACGAGATTGCCGTCGACGATGACATAGGGAAATCGCCCCTCGAGCACGGCGCCGACGGCGAGCAGCGACATCGGCAGAACCGGGGTCCGGCCGGCCGAAGAGCGCGGGTTGAAGAGGATGATCTTCGCGACCGTCATGACCGCCCCTGCCGGGCCTGCTCCTCGATCTCTCCCCAGCCGCGACCGCTCGCCGCGACCGCGGCCTCTTCGCGCTGTCGGCTCGTGGCCGCCATTCCCAGCCGACCCACCCTCGCCTTGAGCCACGATCGCAGCCCGGCCAGGGTTCGGCCGTCGATTCGTGCACGGTGGGACGCGACCTCGTTGACCATCCAGCGGGTGGCGTGACGGTAGTAGCGGCGCGAGTGGCGGCCCTCGATACGGAGATCGCGATCGGTCCGTTCGGACCACGGTCCACCGGCCACGATCCGCCCCTCGACCTCGCGGTAGTAGTCGGTGCCGCGGATCGGGTAGGCGACGGTGGTCAGGAAGATGTCGGGCGCGCTTTGCTTGAGGTGGTCGATGGTGGCCCGGAGATCGTCGACGGTTTCGCCCTCGTAGCCGAGCATGATGAACATCCCGACCTCGATTCCTCGCGACCGCAGCAGGGCGGTCTTGGTCTGAACATCGGCGACGGTGGTCCGCCGGCCCATCCGGTCGAGGATCCGCTGCGAGCCGCTTTCCGAACCGATCCACAATCTCCGGCAGCCCATCTCGGCGAGGGCGTCGGCGACCTCCTCGTCGATCCGGTCGGCCCGGCTGATGCACTCGAAGGGGATCCGCAGACCCCGCCGGCCGAGCTCCGCGGCCAGGGCCGCGACCCAGGGCCGGTTGAGGGTGAAGACGTCATCGGTGTACCACAACTGGTCGGGCCGGTAGCGCTCGGCGAGGTGGGCGATCTCGTCGGCCACCTCCTCGACCCGCCGCCGTCGGTGGCTCCGGCCGTAGACATCGTGGCTGCACCAGCGGCAGGTGTAGGGACAGCCCCGCGAGGTCACCAGCGAGATCGACGAGCCGCCGTGGTGATCCCTCCAGGTCCGGAGATAGCGCTCGAGGTCGATGGCCTCGCGGTCGGGCCAGGGCTGCGCCGAGAGATCGCGGATCTGCGCCCGCGGCGGTGTCGCCACCACTCGTTGATGCTCGTCGAGGAAGCGCAGGCCGGGGATCCCGCCCAACCCGTCGAGACCCCGTTCGGGCAGGTGCCGGAGGAGCTCGGCTAGGGTCTCCTCGCCCTCCCCGACCACCACCGCGTGGGCGCCGCGGGCGAGGTATTCGGCGGCGTTCGGCGCCGGTTCAGGCCCGCCCAGCACCACCCAGAGGCCGCGCTCCCGGCACTGGGCGATCATCTCGAGCACCCGCGCCCGGGTCATCAGCGTGGCATAGATCCCAACCACCGCCGGCCGCGCCGCCGCGAGGTGATCGTCGAAGTCCGCCGGCGAGGCGAAGGTGCTGTCGTGGACCTCGACTGTGAACCCTGCGGCCTTGAGGTGCGACGAGAGATAGAGCAGCCCCAAGGGCGGGTACGGCATCATGATCTCCCGCTCGTGCTCGTCGGAGGCCAGACAGTAGCCGTGCGAGAGCAGGAGATCGCAGCCGCGGCCGGGGCCGCGTTGAGTGTCGGTATCAGGACGATTCACAGAGCCGCATTATAGGGCGGCCGGATCGCCGCGTCCGATCGGGAGTGGGTTAGTCTTGGTGCGTGACCCGCGAGCCCCCCGCCGCCGCGTTCGACGTCGCCGCCCGAGACTACGACCGGCGCTTCACCGAAACCGAGATCGGCCGGGTGCTGCGCGAGTCGGTTTGGCGCCATCTCGACGCCGTCCTCGCTCCCGGGTCCAAGATCCTCGAGCTCGGCTGCGGCACCGGCGAGGACGCGCTCCGGCTCGCCGGCCGCGGCCACCGGGTGCTCGCCACCGACGTCTCGCCCGCCATGCTCGAGCAGGCGTCGCGCAAGATCGAGACCGCCGGGGTCGCCGACCGGGTGCGTTTCGCCCGGGTCGATCTGGCCGCCGTCGCCGGCGAACCCGAGCCGCCCGAGGCGCCCTTCGACGCGGTCTTCTCCAACTTCGGCGCCCTCAACTGTATCGAGGACTGCTCGGAGCTCGCCGCCGTGCTCCACCGCTGGCTTTGTCCCGGCGGCCGCGCAATCTTCGTGGTCATGGGCCCGGTCTGCCTGTGGGAGATCGCCTGGTACGGGCTCCACCTGCGGCCGAGGATCGCGACGCGACGGTGGCGCGACGGGCGCGAGGTCGCAATCGGCGAGAATCACAACCTCCGGGTCTGGTACCCGAGCCCGGCGCGGCTTCGAGATCAGCTCAGACCCTGGTTCAACGTCCGCGCGACCCTGGGGATCGGAGCCGTGGTCCCACCGACCTATGCCGCCGCGGTGATCCGCAATCGCCCTGCGCTGCTTGGTCGTCTCGACGATCTCGACCGGCGCTGGGCCCACCGGTCGGCGGGGATCGCCGATCACTACCTTCTGTCGCTCGAGAGGTCCGACCGTGCCGCGGGTTGAGTTCGCCTGGGTATGCCCCGAGTGCCGCGGTCCACTCGAGCCCGTGGACGCGAACGGTCTGAGATGTCCTGCGGAAGGCCACGTCTTCTCTCGCCGCGACGGCGTCCTGAGCCTGCTCACCGACGAGCGCGTCGGGCACTTCAGCCGGTTCCTCGAGGAGTACCGGACGGTGCGGCGCGACGAGGGCCGCGGCGTCGACTCGGCCGCGAGCTACCGCGCGCTGCCCTTCGCCGACCTCGAGGGCCGCCACCGCACCGAGTGGCGGATCCGCGCCGCGTCCTTCGACGCTCTCATGCGGCTGGTGGTGGCGCCCATGGCCGAGGCGGCGGCTGAAGCGCTGACCATCGCCGATCTCGGCGCCGGCAACACCTGGATGTCCCGCCGGCTGGCGCTCGCGGGTCACCGCGTGGTCGCCGTGGATCTCCACACCGATCCCGCCGACGGGCTCGGCGCGCGGGTCTTCTCCGAGTTCGACTTCGATGCCGTCCAGGCCGAGTTCGACCGTCTGCCGATCCCCGACGGCGCCTGCGACCTCGCGGTCTTCAACGGCGCTGTCCACTACTCGACGGACCCCGCCGCGACCGTGCGCGAAGCCCTCCGGGTCGTCCGGCCCGGCGGCACCGTGGCCGTCCTCGACACCCCGGTCTACCGGTCGGCCGACGCCGGCCGCGAGATGGTGGCGGAACGTCAAGCAGCCTTTCGGCGGCGTTTCGGCTTCGCGTCGGACTCCATCGAGAGCCGCGGGTTCCTCACCTTTTCCGAGATCGAGGAGCTCGGCCGGGTCCTCGGTCTCGAGTGGCTGTGCCACCGCCCCTTCTTCGGCCTCCGGTGGGCGCTGCGGCCCCTATGGTCGGCCGTCCGCCGTCGGCCCGAACCGGCGACCTTCCTCGTCTTCTGGGCGCGCAAACCGGGCCGCCCGTGAGCCGGCTTCGGCGGCTCGCGAGCAAGCTCAGGCAGGCGATCAAGTGGCGCGCCTCCGATGCGATCTTCGCGGCGGGTCTCGGCAAACGCCTTCACCGCGACCGGCCCGGCGGTCGGATCATCGTTTACCACGGGGTCGACGCGGTCGGCAGCCTCGAGCACAACACGCGCTTTATTTCCTCCGGTACCCTCGAGCGGCACCTCCGCCACTTCCGCGATCACCTCGAGGTGGTGACCCTCGCCGACTACTTCGCCGGTCGGAGAGCTCCCGACCGGCTCACCGTCTCCATCACCTTCGACGACGGTTATTCCAACACTCTCGGGCGGGCGCTGCCCGTCATCGAGGCAACGGGAGTGCCCGTCACCGTCTTTGTCACCGGCTGCGCCGAGACCGACGGGGAGATCCTGTGGCCCGATCTCCTCGATCTCGCAACCCCAGTTGTCGAGCAGCGGATCGAGATCGGCGGCGAGGTTTGGCGGCGCGGCCGGCGCGGCGAGCTCGTCTCTGACACGACGGGCGAGTCTCTCAAGCTGCGTTGCAAACGGAGCTCGCGGGAGTTCATCGACGAGATGATGATCGTGCTGCGGCCGTTCTTCGAATCCCGGGATACACCACGGCTCGCCGACTACTGGCGCCACCTGAACCACCGTGAAATCCGGCGTCTGGCCGAGTCGGAGCTGATCGCCATCGGGTCGCACGGCGCCCACCACACCTGTCTCGGCGCCATCGACCACGAGTCGGCCTGCGACGAGCTCCGCCGGTCCAAGGCCTACCTCGAGAACAGCATCGACGCCGAGGTCACGGCGCTGGCCTACCCCGACGGGTCCTACACCCGAGAGGTGGTTGCGAGCGCGGCGGAGATCGGTTTCGATCAACAGTGCGTACTCGACTACCTCTACCGTGAGGACGTCGACGACAGCCGCCTCCGCGAACGACTCGGCAGCAACCCGTTCATCTCGTGGAACAACCAACTGCGGGCGATCCTCGAGGGAGGGTACTGAAGTGGACTTCGTTACCACCGCGTTGGACCGGGAAAACCTTGTCGATCTGATTCCGCTGATCCACCGCGTCCTCGGCAAGGTCACCGATCGCGCCCACCTCGAGGCGAAGTACAAAACCGGCCACCTCGGGCTGCCGAGCTTCGGCTATTTCGCCCACACCTCCGACGGTCGACCTGTCGCGTTCTTCGGTGCGATCCCGACCCTCCTTGAGAAAGACGGGCAGATCGAGCTCGCTGCGCAGTGCTGCGACGCCGTGACCATCGAGGAGTTCGCCGGAAGAGGTCTCTTCACTCAGCTCGGCCGGTTGACCGAAACCCGGCTGCGGGATTTCGGCATAAGGTCGGTCTTTGCGTTTCTCAACCAGAACTCGGAGCCCGCCGCCCTGGGCAAGCTCGGCTGGACAGGGATTCACCGGATGCGCAGATTCACCGTCCCCGTGCTCACGATTCCGCTCGACTCGCTCAGCCGGAAGATCTCGGCCGGTCCGGCCTACCGGGCGTGGGTGACCACGAAGCTCGCCGCCCGCATCCGGGCCGACCACTTCCTCGCCAACTCGGTCCTCGAGGACGGTATCGTGGGCAGCCATCGCAACCGCGAGTTCTACGCCTACAAGATCGCCGGCAACAGCTTCATCATCGAGGTCGCCGGAGTGAAGATGTGGGTCAAGCTCGGGGGAGGGCTGCTGATCGGCGACATCGAGCGGCGGCCCGAAGTCGAGATTCTCGTCGCGGTGGGCGAGCTCAGACGAATCGCGCGATCGCTCGGAATCGCCGGAATCACCTTTCAAGCGAGCCCGGGCACCTACCTCGAGAGGATCTTTTCGCGCCACTTCGCCGGGTTCGACTCGTGGTTGCTCGGCGGAAAGAGCTTTGATCCCCGATTCCCCATCGAGGCGTTGCGCTGCACCCTTGGCGATCTCGACACGTTCTAGCCCGTTCCCATCCAGGAACTCTGGTGGGGACGGCGTCGTTCCCGATGCAGAAACGAGGGGTTTTCGTGCAAGGTTAAGGAAGATGAGGATTTACGCGGAGGCGTACTCCTGTACGCCGCACAAGGAAATCCGAAATCTGACGCCGAGATTGCCGAAGAGCGCCGTTTCTGGACGGGAACTAGCCCGGGCCCACTCTCCGGCCGGTCGTCGCGAGATACCAGACGAAGACGGCCCATTGCGCCACCGCCCCGGCGGCAAGCCCTCCGGCGATGCCGTAATGCGGTAGAAGTCCCACCGCCAGCGCGGTGTTGACCGCCGCCCCGACGAAGCTGACGACCACCACCCGGGCCTCGCGGCCGTTCTTGTAGAGCTCGTAGACCAACGGCAGGGTGCCGTAGACCGGGAGCACCGAGCAGGCGCCGATGACGAAGACCGGCCACGGCAGACCCAGTCCATAGATGGTGTTGACGATCACCCAGCCCACGGGGACGGATCCAGAAGCGCAGATCAACCCTGCGGCGAAGAGACGGCGCGTCGCGTCGCGGCCGAAGGAACCCTCTGATCCGTAGAAGTCCCGTGCAAATGGGGTGAAGGCGATGGCGGCGAGTCCCTGGAGGCCGGTAATGAGGCTGACCATGACCTGGTACGCACCGACCTCGGCGTGGTTGAGCATCGCCGAGACCACCAGCAGATCCGCTTTGGATGCGAGCAGGCCGCTCAGCCCGGTGAAAAAGAACGGCGCTGCTTCGATGAGCTGGCGGACGTCGAAGGCCGTCGGTCCACGCCCGAGAAGCTCGCCGGAGAAGGCCGCAAGTCCCACCGCCAGCCGGGTGCTGAACCCGAGGGCCACCGCCTGGACGACGGCGGCCACGTCGATGGTGGATCCCAGACTCAGCAACACCGCCGCGGTCACCGCCAGACCGGCCGTCTCGGCGAGCAGGGCCACCCCGAAGCGGCGGGTGAAGAGGACCACGACGGCGAGCGACTGGTAACCGAAGGCCGCGGCGAGCCAGAGAAGGGTCCAGCCGAGCTCGCCGCCGCGCAGACCGAGCGCCACACACCCGGCCGCGGCGACGAGAAGGAAGACCCCGCGGGTCACGAGGGACCGCCGCCACAGCGGGCCGAGCGCCTCGGGATCGCGGCTGAAGGCGCGCAGGAGATACTCGTGGTTGCCCCAGGAGAGAACATGGACGGCGAGCATGACCACCACCAACCTGACGACGAACTCACCCCAGAGCTCGGCCGAGGCCATGGAGATGACGAGATACGAGACGACGAAGTTGGCGATCGGGACGATGAGCTGGCGGGCGCCGTTGCCGGCGATGATCCATACCCTGGCGCGGGTGGTCAGCGCCTCGGAGACGCGTTCCCCGGCCGCCTCGAAACCATCGCTGACAGGCGGATGCTCGGTCATCGCGATGCCCCGGGGTTCTCATACAGCACCGCCAGGGCATCCGCCGTCTCATCTTCCGAAAACACAGTCAGTGGTCGGGTGTCCGGGGGATGATCCAGCGTCTCCCCAGAGGCCGCCGCAAAGCCCTGCACACTATTGCAGAGCCGCCATCTCTCCCCGGGGAGGGCCGTCCCCACCGGCCGGGACACGACGGTCATCCCATTGGCCAGGGCCTCGGAGAAGACAAAACCGAAACTCTCGTAACGAGCGGGGTGGATCAGGATCTTCGCCCGACGCATTCTCCCGAGCACCTCTTCCCGCGGCAGTTGACCTTCGAGGTGAACACAGTCCTTCAGACCGAGCTGGGAAACCAAGGCTTCGAGGGCCGGACGTTGCGGTCCTTCACCGATGAGAACCGTCCTGCACCGCCGCCCCGACCGCGAGAGTTCGGCCGCGGTGCGAACCAGCACGCCAAAGTCCTTGTTCTCGGTCAGCGATCCCACTCCGAGGAGATCGATGGGCCGATCGTCCCACTCTGGCAGATCCTCGACCGCCGGATCGAGGCCCCACGGGATGACCACGTCGGCCTTCCTTCCGATGCTGCGGTCGAGCTCGGCCGACGCCCGCTCGGAGACCGCGGTGAGCCGCGCCGATCCGAGGGGCAGAACCCTCAGCCACCGATTGCTCGGCCGGGCATCCTGACCCATGACCGTCGCGATCAAGGGCACTCCCATCCGCCGGGCCGACCACCATCCGACCATCGCCGTGTCCGAGAGCCAGAGGGCGTGGACGGCGTCAAACGGATCCCGGTCATGGCGGTGACGAATCGCCACCCACGCCCGGGCCAGGGTGGGAAGACGCAGCGGCAGCGGGCGGTTCGCGCCACCCGCAGCCACGACCTCGAAGCCGCACCAACGATAGGACCGCCGCGCGCCGGGATAGTGGAGCGCCAGCACGGTGATGCGGATGTCCGGACGACGGCGCCGGAGCCGCCGGAGTGCGATCTGGAGCGGCGGGATGCACGAGGTGTCCTCCTCGTCCCGCGGAAAACCCGGTGTGATCAGGGCGATGTGGCGGGTCGTGTCCACGGCCGGGTCAGAACACGCTGCAACGGCATGGTTCGGCGTGCCGGCACCGATGTTTCCCGCCGGTCATGGGTGCTGCAGCCGCCGCAGGCGGATGCCGTCGACAAGGGACATGGGCAGATAATAGACGGTCGCCAGCGCGGTCCGCAGCTCCTTCCGATCGGCCCGCCACGGTGCTCGCGCCAGCCGCTTGAGGCTCCGGAAGCCGCGCTGGCGCTGGAAGATCTTGTGGACGTACCGGTGGAGGCGCTTGTAGAACGCCGGCTGATAGGTGCTGCGGTACATGAGATCGAGATCGTCACTCTCGGTCCAGTTGGTCTTGTCCACCAGCTGTGAGGCCACTTCGTCATAGAACGGCGTCCCCGGCAACGGGTAGGAAACCGAGATCCCG
>JAHECW010000259.1 GCA_024641545.1 Acidobacteriota bacterium | reverse complement strand
CACCGCCTCGAGGCGGCGCAGGAAGGACGCCATGACCCTGCGGTAGAGCTCGTCCCTGAGGACGAGATCCTCGACCCCGGCCTCGATATTCGGGTTGTCGTTGACCTCGATGACGACCCAACGGCCGTTGGCGAGCTTGAGGTCGACGCCGTAGAGCCCGTCGCCGATGAGGTTGGCGGCCTTGATCGCGAGATCGAGGCCGGCCTGCGGCACCTCGTCCACCGGCACCACCTGCCACTTGCCGTATCGGCCGCGTTCGCTCGCCGAGTCGTGGTGGATGATCTGCCAGTGTTTGGGCGCCATGAAGTACTTCGCCGCGAACAGCGGGCGGCGGTCGAGGACGCCGATCCGCCAGTCGTAGTCGGTGGGCACGAACTCCTGGGCGATCACCAGGTCGGAGCCCGAGAGCAGGCGATCGAGCAAGGCCTCGAGCTCGGGCGCGTCGTCGGCCTTGAACACCCCCAGCGACGACGAGCTGTCCGGCTGCTTCACGATGCACGGCAGACCGACCGCCGGAACCACCCTGTCCCGGCCGTCCTTGGCGACGATCACCGTACGCGGAACCGGCACGTCGTGCCGGGCGAGGATCTCTGCAAGATAGACCTTGTTGGTGCAGCGCAGGATCGACACCGGGTCGTCGATCACCACCAGACCCTCGGCCGCCGCGCGCCGGGCGGTCCGGTAGGTCCAGTGGTTGACCGAGGTGGTGCAGCGCAGAAAGGCGGCATCGAACTCGAGCAGCCGGCCCGCGGCGTCGTCCTTTTCGAGAACCTCGGCGGCGATGTCGAGCCGATCGGCGGCGTTGATGAACTTCTCGATCGCCTTGGGATCCGAGGGCGCCGTCGGGTCCGCCGGATCGACCAGGATCGCGAGCTCGAATCGGGACGGCTTGGCGACCCGAGCCGGCCGGAAGCGGCGTGCAAAAAAGGCCCGCGCCGCCTCGAATGCGAAGCCGCGATCGTCCTCACGCACCCCGCTCGTCGCCACCGCGGTGACCCGCTGCAGCTCCCATTCGCCCTCGATTCTGGCGAAGACCGCACGCAGCATCGGCACCGGAAAGATCTGAAACACATCGGCGGCGAGCCGCTCGTGAACGCTGTCCGGGGTCCGCCCGAAATAGATCGGCAGGCTGAAGCGACCGTCGGAGACATCCTTGAGGCTCCGTTTCATCCGCTCCTCGAGCTCACCCGATGCGACGCGGGTGACCGCCGGTGTCCGCAGGTCCTGCATGGTGAGCACCGTCGGCACCGGGCGATGGCCGCGGGCCTCGGCCAGGAGCGACACGTAGTAGCCGAGCGCCTGGTAACGATAGTGGCGACAGAGGTTGAACACCCGGACATGCTTGAGGCTGCCGAACTCGGGGTCGGTGAGGTAGGCGGCGGCGGTCACCAGCCGGGCGCCCGGCAGGTCCGCCGGCCAGTCCCCGGCGTGGGTCACGACCACCAGGTTGTCCATCACTCGCCCCCGCCGACCCCGGCGAGCAGCGACCGCTCGACCGGCGGCAGATCATTCCAGCTGCTGCCGAGCCAGCTCACCCCGGCGAGAAAGGCCCGCGCCCGGTCGGTCGCCGGGCAGACCCGGCGCAGCAGGGCCCAGAAAGCCGGCGAGTGATCGGGGTGATCGATGTGGGCCAACTCGTGCGCCACCACCGCCTCGAGCACCCACGACGGCATCTGGCGCAGGGCGGCGTTGAGCCGGATCGTCCGGGTGCGGGTGCTGTAACTCCCCCACCGGGCCATCTGCTGGGTGGAGAATCGCGCCTCGGCGACCTCCGGACGGTTGGGAAACCGCCGGGCCACCTTCCGGGCCAGTTCGAGAGCACTCTCGACGCCGTTGACCTTCCGCGCCCGCTCGCGCCGCACCAGGCGCCGCGCGAGAACCCCGATCGTCTGATCCAGCTCGCCGCGGGAAACCCACGGCGGCGCGCTCACGCGCAGCTCGTTCCCCACCAACCGAACATTGATGTTCTTGACCCTCTTGCGAGTCACCCGAAGCGAGAAGGTCATGCCATCGACGGTCACAGGGCGGTCAGCCGGCGCCATGGGAGGAGTGTACGCGAAACCGGACCGATACCGACATGTCCACCTCGACCGAACCCGAGCGCTCTTCGAGCGCCACCGGAACCAGCTGCAAGAACCGAAATCGCCGGCCGGCCGGGTCGGGAGCCGAGTCGGAGACGATTCAGTTCGACAGACCTTCGATAAAGGCCTGTGCTGCATCCTGGGCCCGCCGGTCGCGCCGCCGCCGATTGATGGGAACCCGGATCTGGCGCAGCCTTCGGTCGCCGTTCTTCCGGCGCTCGCTGGTCGTCCTTTCCGCGCGGCTGAAGCCGCGGACCCGCGGAAGCACGATCAGGACCACGAGTCCGACCGCCAAGGCGATGATGAGCAAGACTCCGATATTCATGTCAGCCTAGAAAGAAGATACCCGCGACAGACGACAAGTGCAACGACAACCGATCATCTCTGGAACCTCCTCATCCACCCTCCCGCGAACCGGTCCTGAAGACGAAGCGCTGGTAGATCAGCGACACGATGATGAGCGACAGCGCGAGCCCGACCAGCGACCCCACCCGGTAGAGGTCTTCGAGCTCGCCGAGATCGTGGAGAAAGACCTTGCCGAGGGTGAGCATGATCACTCCGAGGCTCAGCCAGCGCAGCGAGCTGCTTTTCGACCGGACGCCGATGGCGAGCAGGATCAGGGCGTAGACGGCCCACGCGACCGAGGTGGCGGCGTCGCGGGCCGGCAACCGCCGGAAGGTCAGCTCCAGGTTGGCCCCGGTGGCAAAGACATCGGCAATCGCCAGGTTGATCCAGGCGAAGACCACGGCCACTGCCGCAAGACCGCACGCCGCCGCTCCGAAGGGGCGATTCCCGGGGTAGAACCTCTCCTCCCGGGGGCGCAGCCGTTCGACCTCCCGTGGCCGCAGGATCCGGTGCGACAGGACCAGGGCCGCCGCCGGCACCAGGTAGGTGTAGCTGAGCCAACCGAGCACCGGCGTCGCCGCGCGGACGTGATAGCGGAGCACCTCCGGGTTGGCGATCAGCCGCAGCGTGGCCGCGCCGAGCAGGGCGAGCCCGAAGGCCTTGAGCCCCGGGTGATCGAAACGGAGCCAGAGGGCGAGAATCGCGAGCCCGTTGAGCGCCCAGCCGATGGTGACCCACTCGTTTTCGAGCTGCAGCGGAATCGCCACCGACACCATGCTCAGCGCGACCGCGAGGTACCAGACCAGGGCGGTCCGCAGGGTTCCGGGCTCGTCCTCGAGTCGCGGCTTCACCCACAACACGGTGGCGAATGCGACCGCGCCCAATGCAACCGGCAGCACACCCACGGCGCCGTCGCCGAAGCGGTCGACGAAGGCGGCTTTGAGGGCGACGAACCAGAACGGGCCGGCGAGGGCGGCGCCCCACCAGCCCGCCCGACTGCCGCGAAATGCACCGGCGGTCACGGCCGGCCACACCGTGAACGCCACCGCCGCCGCCGCTAACAGCCAGAACGCCAACCCGGTCGCCGACGCGGCCTCCAGCTCGCGCAGGGTGTCCGAGAAGACCACGCTGTGCCAGAACGCCGTCGCCGCCGTCACCGCCAGCAACCAACCGCCCGAGCGCAGACGGGTGGCCGCCAGGGCCGCCAACAACCCGAGGACCGGGATCGCCGCCAGGCCGAGCACCCCTTCGGCGCGCTGGACCGACATCAGCGCCGCCACCGCCGGCATCAGCGCCAGCGCGGTGGCGGCGGCCGTGCGCTCGGCCCAGCCGCGAGATGAATCGTCCCCGGTCAGTCCGGCTACAACCTGGAACACCACTGCGACGGCCACCATCAACCCGAGCCAGGCCCACGTTTCGAGACCGTCCGAGGCCCCCCCATGACGCTCGGCGGCGAGAAAGAGTCCGAGCGCCGGTGCGAGTCCGGCCGCGATCTGGACCCAGGCTCGCCCTGGCCACCGCGAGTGGAGCACAAGAAAGCCCCCGAGAACGACCCACCCGGCGACCCACGGCCACGGTCGGACAACCTGGCCTTCGACCGAGGCGAGGGCGAGCAGCGTCACCATCCCGAGGCTCGAAACCAGCGCTGCGAGGCCGAGCCGGCGGTCGTCCGATCGCCTCGACGCCATCTCGGCGGCGGCGGCGAAGACCGCCGCCAGCGCGGTGCACATCGCCACCGCCTGCCAGGCGAGTCCGGTCGACAGCCGGTGCTCGACGAACCACAGGGTCATGATGCCGAGCGATGCGCCGGCGGCGGTCGCCGCCGCGCCCCGCGTCTCCCGACTCTCGAGCCAGCACGCGCCGGCGCTCAGAATCAACAACAGCACACCGAGCGGCACCGGGTTCTCGGCGAGACCGGTGCCCGCCGCGAAGTGGAGGGCAAAGGCAAAGGGGATCGCCACCCCGCCGGCGCGGGTCGCCCGCGACAGCAGCGACGGCTCGCGATCGAAGCCGGTGGAGAGCAGAAAGACCACCCCGAAGACGGCGAGAATGACAAGCCCGAGCCCGGCGCGTTCGGCGTCCAGATCGGCCAAGATCCACAGCGCCTGGTGAAGCGCGGTACCGACCAGGCAGAGCAGCGACAACAACGGCCAGCCGCGGGCCCGAGCGAGCCACAGCACACCCAGGTCGAGAAGCAGAACGTAGCCGAACAGCGCCGCCGGGCTGTCGATGCCGGTTGTCACCAGCAGCGGCGTCGCGAAACCGCCGAGCAGACCGAGGGCGGCGATGAAGCGCGCCTCGCGGCTCACCGCCAGGGTGACGCAGACAACGGTGATGAGCACCATGAGCACACCCGCGGGCAGGCCGCCGATGAGGCCGTAGAGATTCTCGGCCGCCCAGGTGGCGCCGTACAGGACGACCACCCCGGCGCCGGCGAGAGCGTTGGCGACCGCCTCCTGGTCCCGCCTGACCAGCCACTGGGATCCGACCAGGCAGGCGATGCCGACGCTCACGCCGAAGACCACGCGCATGGTCGGCGAGATCAAACCGTGCTCGATCGAGTACTGGAAAAACAGCAGCGAGGCGAGCGCGAGCACCACCCCGCCGGCGGCGGCCGCGCCGCGGACCCCGATCCAGCGCTCCCAATCGATACTGGCCCGAGTCGGCCGCGTCGGCG
>JAHECW010000087.1 GCA_024641545.1 Acidobacteriota bacterium | reverse complement strand
GTCATGATGATCGATTTTTCTGAGACGGGGATTCGTATTTGCGCCCCATTCAGGTAAGATTCCACCGTCAACTCAGTCGCCGAACGCAACCACTCGAAAGGAGTGCACGATGATGGATGGAGCCCCCCCCCAGAAACCCGGAGACGGCGCACCGCCTCCCCCTCCCCCGACCGCACCGCCGCCACCCGTCGAGGCCCCGACCCCAGGCGCGAAAGGCGTCGTTTCCGACAATCGGAATCTCTGGATCGTTCTCTCGTACCTCGGTCTGCTCGCCCTCATTCCCCTGCTCGTCGAGAAGGACGACTCCGAGGTCCAGTGGCACGCCAAGCACGGTTTGGTTCTGACCGCCATCGAGTTCGCCGTCTTTATCGGTCTTTCCATCGTCGGGATGGTGATCGGCGCCATGAGCGCCGGTTTGGGCTGCATCCTCGGGCTGGCCTGGCCGGTGGTCATGCTGGCGATCCTCGTGCTGCACGTGATGTGCATCATGAAGGGCATCAAGGGAGACCGTCTGCTCATTCCAGGCGTGAGCGAGTTTGCCGACAAGTTCTAGCGAGCGCGAAACCGCGAAATCCGGCTGGCGACGGCGAGCGGTGCTCGTCGTCGCCGTTGTTTTTTTCGTCATCCTGGCGACGGACCTCAGGCGGGCGCCTGAAAGACAGCTGAGCGCGCGCCTGCTGGTGGCGGGCATCCGCGCC
This sequence comes from Acidobacteriota bacterium, assembly GCA_024641545.1. Taxonomy (GTDB): domain Bacteria; phylum Acidobacteriota; class Thermoanaerobaculia; order Thermoanaerobaculales; family Sulfomarinibacteraceae; genus JAHECW01. Next base: position 19,032 of record JAHECW010000087.1, on the reverse strand, counting down.
TACCAGGTCTTCGGGCATCGGCTGTTTCCACCCGGCCAGTGCCGTTTCAACCCGACCTGCAGCAGCTACGCCGACGTCGTCATCCGCGAGCACGGCGCGGTTCGAGGCGGCTGGTTGACGGCGAAACGGCTCCTGCGGTGTGGTCCGTGGACGCCCAAAGGCACGAAGGACCCACCACCGAGGTAGCCGGAACCATTGCTCGCTCCGGCATCGCCATGGGAGGGGATGCCAGGCAACCCCCCCGCGTTCTGTCGAGGGTTTGCGTGGTTGGCCTCGAACGGACGTGCCGTCTCAAATGATTTTGTCGGCGCGGTTCCCGGAGCGCAGTCCCGAACGAGGTTCTATTGACGCCCTTCCCGTGCGGATGCCAGGCACCTTTTCGCGGCGAAAAGAGAGCCAGGCACCGCCGCCGCACGCGTTCTCTTGCCGTTCCGGATCGCGATCGAGGGCTTTGGGAGAACGAAAGAACAACCTCGAACGGGGTGCCATCTTTTGTCATTGTTCGGGTTGCGAACCGCGGATGTTCAGCGCAACGTTAGTCCCGAACAATGCTAAAGGTGGCTCCCTCGGCCAACCGCGCTGAGAGCATCGGGTTCAGAAGCGCGTTGAGGATACGTAGACACGAAAAAAGGGCCGCCCAAGCGGGCGGCCCTTTGCGTCGTTGTCGTATCCGTCGGTTGACGGCTACTCCATCTTGCCGCCCTTGAGGACGAGGGCCGGGAAGGTGCCGTTGCAGCCGAGTTCTTCGGCGATGGTGAAATCCGAGCCGACGGCTGAAACGGTGCCGTCGATGACCATGTTGCCCTCGACGGTGAAGCTCACGGTCCACTCCATGACGCCGCTGCCGGTCGAGGTGTAGCTGTCGGAGAAGGTGACCCCCGAGGCGAAGTCGGCGAGCGGGGTCGGGCTCATGCCGAGACCCCAGAGGAACTGGAGGGTGCAGGCCGCCTCGCCGCCATCGAGCTTGTCCCAGTTGAAGTAGGTGCCGTTGATCTGGGTGACGATGCCTGAGTCGATGACGATATTGCCGCCGGCGGCAAAGAACGCCGAGTCGTAGATCGAAATCTGGTAGGTGCCGTCGACGGACCCCGAGCCGCCGGCGGTGGCGTCGGACTCGAGCGTTGTCGGGTCGGTCGATGCGTTGTCGACTTTGGAGGCGCCGATCACCATCGAGCCGGACGCGACCTCCGCCACGAGGGTGGCGTCGTCGAAGTTGGCGACACCGGCAAAGGTCTGGTCCACCCGCTTGAGGTAGGGTTCCCAGGCTCCGAGTTGGAGGGATGCCGAAGAAAGGACCGAGCCCGACGGATCGAGAAGGGTGAGGGACACCGCTGCGCCCTCCGAGCCGCCGGTCGCGTACACGTTTGTCCGGAATGCGCTGTTGTAGCTCAGACCCACCACGGTTGCCGTGCCTCCCATCTGGGTCGCAGCCCAGACCGGCACGCCCTCGAAGCCCTGGCCGAAGGTCGCCGAGCCGTCGGTGGCATAGATCCTGGAGTTGACGATGACCGTTCCGCTGGCGGTGACGCGGAACGCGCCGCCGGCCGAGGCGAGACCGAAGTCGGCCTGGATGATATCGGCATAGACGCCGGTTTCGCCGGGCGCGAGGGTGAACGGGATCTGCGCCGGATTGGGGTTCGCGGCTCCCCGCACCAGCCAGTAGATCGAGCCGGTAACTGTGGTGCCGCCGGGGTTCGCGACATAGAGGTCGGTGACCCACGGCGTGCCTCGACCGGCGGCCGGGACGATGATATCGGTACCGGAATTGAGGGCGAAAACGGGCGCTGCGGTCGCCACCAGGGCGAGTGCGACAACGGCAATGATCAGACGGCGCATCGAAGCCTCCTTGGGTCCGTTCGTCAAATTTTCAGCCAACACAATAACACCGACGGGGTCGAAGCGGGATGTGATCCGTGTTGGTGACAACACCTGATTGTACGTCAAAGACCCGAAATGGTTGGCCTTCCGAGTCCGGGTGCCGCGCGGCGGCGCCGGGCTCACTCTATCGTCCGGCCGACAGGTGCCTGACATCCACTCCTCCTGCTACCATGTCGCGGTGAGTTATCAGGTTCTCGCCCGTTCGTGGCGGCCGCAGCGTTTTGCCGATCTCCTCGGTCAGGACGCCGTTGTCCAGACCCTCCAGAACGCCCTGTCGTCGGACGCCCTCGGCCACGCCTATCTGTTCTCCGGGCTGCGCGGCGTCGGCAAGACCACCGCGGCGCGGCTGCTGGCCAAGGCGGTGAACTGCGCCGAGGGTCCCACCGCCGAACCCTGCGGCGTCTGCGACTCGTGCCGCGAAGTCACCAACGGCGCCAGCATCGATGTCGTGGAGATCGACGCCGCAACCCACACCGGGGTCGACCAGGTGCGCGAACTCCAGGATCTGCTTCGGTTCCGGCCGACCCGCGACCGCTACCGGGTGGTGGTCGTGGACGAGGTCCACATGCTCTCCAAGTCGGCTTTCAACGCCCTGCTCAAGAGCATTGAAGAGCCCCCCCCGTATGTACTCTGGATCTTCGCCACCACCGAACGTCACAAGGTTCCCGCGACCATCCTCTCGCGCTGCCAGCAGCTCGAGTTCCGGCCGTTGAGCAATGAGGCCATCCGATCGCACCTCGAGGCGATTGCCGATCGCGAGGGATTCCAGCTCAGCCCGGGCGCCGCCGGAACCATCGCCTCCGCCGCCCAGGGCAGTGTTCGCGACGCCCTGTCGCTGGTCGACCAGCTCCGCGCCTTCGCCGCCGACTCCATCGACGACGAGGCGGTGGCGGCGGTGCTCGGCGTGCCCTCGTTCGACGTGACAGCGGGTCTGGTGGATGCCCTCGTCGAAGGCCGTGTCGCCGAGGCGCTTCAGACCATCCGTGGCGAGCTCGCCGCCGGTCACGACGCAGCCATCCTCTATCAGGAAACCGGCCGGATGCTGCGCGCCATGCTCCATTTGGCGGTCGATCCGGCGCTCAACCCGGCTCTGACCGACGATCTCCGGTCGAAGATCGAACCGCTGGCCGCGGAGCTCGGCGCCGAGGCTCTGACCCGGATGCTCGGTCTCTGGCTCGAACAGGAGCCCATGCTTCGTGACGCCGCAAACCGTGAGCTCGCCCTCGAGGTGGCCGCGCTCCGGCTCGCCCGCTGGCCTTCGATCAAGCGGGTCGAGCAGTGGCTCGCCGGCGGCGAGGGGCCGCCGGCCGGCGGGAGCCCGCCGACGCCGACGACCTCCGAGACCCGGGGCGGTGGACCGCCCCCGGTGAGTGCTCGCCCGGCAACGGTTGCTGAGGCCTTGTGGGTGAGTCATCCGCGTCTGGCCGGGGCCGTCGAGGCGGCGCAGGTGACGAGGGACGAAGCGACCGTGACCGTCTCGTTCGCGGCCGATGCCCAGGCGTTGGCGAAATATGCGGGTTCCGAAGCGGTTCGCCCCGCTCTCGAATCCGCGTGCTCGGTCGTCTTCCCCGGAGCGGTCAAGGTCCTCGTCGAGATCGAAACCGGACAGGAACCGCCCGGAGCAAACGAGAACGCCCTGACGGCGGAGGCCGAGAATGACCCGGGGGTCGCGCTCGTGCGCTCGATCATCGGTGGCGAAATCGTCGGCGTGCGGCCCGACAACGGTCGCTGATGGATCTTCGACCCGCCGCCGTCCGGGTGTTGCTCGAGCATCTCGAGCGTCTCCCCGGGGTTGGGCCGCGGACCGCCCGTTCTCTCGCCGAACACCTCCTGATCGCGGATCCCGCCGAGGTCGCGGGACTGGCGGAGGCCTTGAACCGGCTCCACGGACGCGTGCGCCTGTGTTCGGTGTGCTCGTCGCTCACCGAGGGCGATCCGTGCCCGATCTGCGTTGATCCGGAGAGGGACCACGGCACGATCCTGGTGGTCGAAAAGCCGACCACCGTCTGGTCGGTGGAGGACACCCGTCAGTACCACGGCCTGTACCACGCGTTGCTCGGCCATCTGTCACCGTTGCATGGGGTCGGACCTGAGGACCTGACCATCGATCGCCTCGTGGAACGATGCCGGGGCGATGAGATCACCGAGGTGATTCTCGCCACCGATCCGACCGTGGAGGGAGAAACCACGGCTCTGTACATCGCCCGCCGGCTCGAGAACCTGGGAGTTGAAATCAGCCGACCGGCGTCGGGGATCCCGGTCGGCGGCGAGATCGCCGCGGCCGACCAGTTGACCCTCGCCAAGGCGTTGCAGTCGCGGCGGAAGCTCTGAGATTGTCCGTCGCCATCCGCGACAAGGTGTTGTGCCCGTCCTTGCCTGGCTTTAATGTCTGTGTTAGATATGATGTTATGAGGAGTGTGTGAACGTGTCTCCCAGTTTGGTCATGTATGAGGAGGAGTTCGAGCGGATCTCCCAACTCCTCAACCGTCTTCGCATCGACGCCAGTGCGAAGATTGTCTTTCTCGTCGACAAAAACGGGCAGCAGATCGCCGGGGCGGGTGAGATCGACCAGGTGGACACCACATCGCTGGCGTCGCTCACCGCCGGGAATGTCGCTGCCACCGACGGGCTGGCGAAGCTGATCGGAGAGAAGGAATTCTCGATCCTCTTCCACGAAGGCCGCAAGGACAACATCCATATTTCCATCGTTGGCCAACGGCTCATCCTCGTGGTGATCTTCGATGAGCGTTCCTCCCTCGGCCTGGTGCGGCTGAGGGTCCGCAAGGCTTCCTCCGATATCGAGCGGGTACTCGGCGATATCGAGCTCAAGTCGCAGGAGGTGGGTTTTGACGACGCGGAGTCGCCGTTTGCTGAAATCACCGACGAAGACATCGACGCCCTCTTTTCCGAATGAGCTTCATCAATTACGCCGCTCGTGAGATCAACGTCAAGATCGTGTTCTACGGTCCTGGCCTCGGTGGCAAGACCACCAATCTGCAGTACATCTACGAGAAGTCGAACCCGCAACAGAAGGGGAAGTTGATCTCGCTCGCCACCGAGACCGACCGGACGCTCTTTTTTGACTTCCTCCCGCTCGATCTCGGGTCGGTGCGCGGCTTCAAGACCCGATTCCACCTCTACACCGTACCCGGTCAGGTCTTCTACGACGCGAGCCGCAAGTTGATCCTCAAGGGTGTCGACGGCGTGGTCTTTGTCTCCGATTCGCAGGAAGCGCGGATGGACGCCAATATCGAGTCGATGAGGAACCTCGAGGACAATCTCAGCGAGAACGGTTTCGATCTCAAGAGCATCCCCTACGTCCTCCAGTTCAACAAGCGCGACCTGCCCACCGCGGTCCCGGTGGACAAGATGTACCGCGCCCTCAACTTCAAGGGTGAACCCACCTTCGAGGCCGTCGCGGTCCAGGGCATGGGAGTCTTCGAGACCCTCAAGGCGGTCGCCAAGCAGGTCCTCTACGACCTCCGCCGGCGATAGCCTCCCGCACCAAGACAGCAAGCCTGTGAAACCGACGCTCGGCGGTGGGAATCGATCGCGGTGCGCAGGCATGGCGTCCCTCGAGTCCATCGTGGACAACCTGAAAGCGGCCGCTTGCCCCCATCGAAGCTCGAAGACCGGGTCGTTCAGCCCAGTGTCGTTCCCGGCCTCGCCTTTTTCGGTCGAGTTGGACATAATCGGCGGCGATGAGCACGATTGAACCCCGCTGGGCCGTTGCGATCCTTGCCGCCGGTCAGGGCACCCGAATGCATTCCGATCTGCCCAAGGTCCTGCACCACCTCGCCGGCCGGCCGCTGCTCGACCACGTCATCGATCTCGCCCTCGGAATCGCGCGCCCGCACGACATCGTGGTCGTGATCGGTCACCGGGCCGAGGCGGTGAGCAACGTGGCGCGTGAGCGCGGGGTCGGCGAGGTTCTCCAGCAACCCCAGCTCGGCACCGGTGACGCACTCCGAGTCGCCCTCGAGGGTCTGAAGGACCGGCCGACCGATCGAGTGCTCGTGCTCTCGGGCGATGTTCCCCTGCTGCGGCGGGAAACTCTCGAGTTGCTGACTTCGGCCGTGGCCGACGGCGCCGCAGCCGCCCTGCTCTCCGCCGAGCTCGACGACCCCGGAACCTACGGCCGGGTCGTGCGCGATGCCGGCGGGATGGTGGGTGCGGTGGTGGAGGCGCGCGACGCCGATGCCGATCAGCTCGCCATCCGCGAGGTCAACGCCGGGGTCTATGCCTTCGACCGCGGCCCGCTGTCCGCCGCCCTGGCCGGACTCGGGACCGACAATGCCCAGAACGAGTACTACTTGACCGATGTCGCCGCGGCCCTGCGGGCGCGCGGCCTGCCCGTGGCGGCGGTCCGACTCGACGATCCCGAGGAGATGCAGGGGGTCAACACCCGTGCCGATCTCGCCCGCGCCGGCCGGGTGCTCAACCGCCGGGTCGTCGAAGGGCTCATGGAGGCGGGGGTGAGCGTTCGAGATCCGTCCACCACCTGGATCGATCCCCGCGCGGTGGTCGGCCGCGAGGTCGTGATCGAGCCGGGGGTGGTGGTGCGCGGGTTCTGTCACATCGGTGACGGCGCGTCGATCGGCGCCAACTGCGTCCTCGAGGATGCCGCCGTGGGCACGGGCGAGGTCGTTCCATCGTTGACCTATCTGACCGGGGAATAGGCGGTCGGAGCGGCGGCCTCTCGCGGCCGGGAGAGGTGCACCGGGTCGTGGTCGCGGCCGCTGACGCTGCCTCTGCCGCTGTCGCTGTCGCTGTCCCTGCCGCTGCCCCGGAAGGCGCTTCCTTCGGCTCCGGCCTTTTGGTCCGCCTCCGGCGTCCCAGCGTCGCCCGGCATCGGGAGAGGGAGAGGGTCGGAAACGGGAACGGGCGCGGGTGGTGATACCCTGACCGCGCCGCCCGACCGGCGGCGTGAAACCCAGATCTGGAGGCAAGAGGAATGAACCCGCTCAAGGCACTGTGGGAGGAACACGGACAGGCGGCGTGGCTCGACTACATCGAGCGCGACCTGCTCACCGGCGGCGGACTCGAGAAGCTCGTCGCCGAAGACGGGGTTCGCGGCGTGACCTCGAACCCGTCGATCTTCAAGGCGGCGATCACCGGCTCCGGTTCCTATGACGCCGACATCGACGCCTTCCTCGAAGCGCACCCCGACGCGTCCACCGAGTCGCTCTACGAGGCCCTCGCCATCACCGACATCCAGATGGCGGCCGACATTCTCGCCCCGGTCTTCAAGGCGTCGGCGGGCACCGACGGGTTCGTCAGCCTCGAGGTCTCGCCCCGTCTCGCCCACGACACCGTCGGCACCGAGGCCGAGGCCCGCCGTCTGTGGCAGGCCGTCGACCGGCCGAACCTGATGATCAAGGTACCGGCCACGGCGGCCGGAATCCCGGCCATCGAGAACCTCATCGCCGCCGGGATCAACGTCAACGCCACGCTGATGTTCTCCCTTGCCGACTACGAGGCGGTGGCCACCGCGTATCTGCGCGGCCTCGAACGGCGGGACGACCCGTCCGGGGTGGCATCGGTGGCGTCGTTCTTTGTCAGCCGGGTCGACTCCAAGGTCGATGCGGCCCTCCGGGCGATCGGAACCGACGAGGCGCTCGAGCTGTGCGGCCGCGCCGCGATCGCGAACTCGAGGCTCGCCTACCGTCGATTCCTCGAGCTCTTCCACAGTCGGAGCTTCACCGAGACGGCGGCACGCGGCGCCCAGGTCCAACGGCCGCTGTGGGCCTCGACGAGCACCAAGAACCCCGACTACCCCGACGTCCTCTACGTCGAGGAGCTGGTCGGGCCGGAAACGGTCAACACCCTGCCCACGGCCACCCTCGAGGCCTACCGCGACCACGGCCGGCCCCGGTCCAGGGTCGCCGAGAACTTTGCCGACGACGAAGCGCTGCTGGCGCAGATCGGCAGGCTCGGGATCGACCTCGACGCGCTGACGGCCCGGCTCCAGGTCGATGGAGTGGCCTCGTTCTCCGATGCGTTCGACGAGCTCATGGCGGCGCTCGAGAGCAAACGGACCGCGCGGAGTTGATCGAACGGGACAGAATGCTCAGATTCCGCCATCGCTTCGCCATGATGGCGGGCAATGATCGGCGGCGCTGAACGAGGGAGCGATCCGGGAGGCGAGCGATGTGTGGAATCATCGGTTATGTCGGCTCCGACGAGGTGGTCCCGGTCATCCTCGATGGCCTGAGAAGGCTCGAATACCGCGGCTATGACTCCGCCGGGATGGCGGTGCTCGGCGCCGATTCCATCCAGATCCTGCGCGCCGAAGGCAAGCTGAGAAACCTGGAGCAGCTCGCCTATCAGCGACCGCTCCACGGCACCACGGGCGTCGGCCATACCCGGTGGGCGACCCACGGCGCACCCACCCAAGCCAACGCCCACCCGCAGGTGGATGCCTCCGGTGGGATCGCGGTGGTCCACAACGGAATCCTGGAGAACTACGCCCCGCTCCGGCGGGAACTCCTGGAGGACGGGGTGGAGCTCAGTTCCGACACCGACACCGAGCTCATCGCCCAGCTCCTCGGGCGAGAGACCGGTCCTCTTGGAGAACGGGTTCTCAAGGTGCTGCCGAGGCTCGTCGGTCAGTACGCGGTGGTCGCCGTGAGCCGCCGGGAGCCCGGCACCGTCGTGGCCTTCAGACAGGGCCCGCCGCTGGTTGTCGGGGTCGGCACGGCTGAGAACATGGTGGCTTCCGATGTCACCGCCATCTTGCACCGGACCCGCCGGGTGATCTATCTGGAAAACGGTGAGGTCGCCGTGGTGCGAGCCGATGGCGTCGAGCTTCGCGACCGCAGCGGCGCCCTCGTCGAGCGTTCGCCGGAAACCCTCGACTGGGATGCGGGGCGGGTCGAGAAGGGCGGCTACCGCCACTTCATGCTCAAGGAGATCTTCGAGCAGCCCGATGCCATCCGCAACACGGTGCGGGCCTATCTCGACAGCAGCCGGAGCGGGGTCAACCTCGACGGGCTCGGCTTTTCGGGCGAGCAGCTCGCCCGGCTGCGGCGGATCCACCTGGTCGCCTGCGGCACCTCGTGGCACGCCTGCCTGGTGGCGAAGTTCATCCTCGAAGAGCTCACCGGTCTGCCCACCGATGTCGACTACGCCTCCGAGTACCGCTACCGCGAGCCGCTCCTCGGTGATGACCTTCTGGTCATCGGCGTCACCCAGTCGGGCGAGACCGCCGACACCCTCGCGGCCATGGAGATGGCCCGTGAGGGCGGCGCCCTGCTCGCCACGGTGTGCAATGTCCGCGGTTCGTCATCCTGGCGTTTGGCCGGCGCTCGAATGCTCACCCAGGCCGGTCCCGAAATCGGCGTGGCCTCGACCAAGGCCTTTACCACCCAGCTCGTCGCCCTCATCGTCCTGGCGCTCGCACTGCGGTCCTCGCGCGGGCTGTCCGACGGGCTCGACCGGACGCTGCTCACCGAGCTCCAACGGCTGCCCCTGGCGGTCGAGGAGATCCTCCATACCGATCGTGCGCTCTATCGGCTCGGCACCGAGATGCTGGCGGAGGCGACCGATTCGCTCTACCTGGGCCGAGGCATCCTCTACCCGATCGCCCTCGAGGGCGCGCTCAAGCTCAAAGAGATCTCCTATCGCCACGCCGAAGGCTACCCGGCGGGGGAGATGAAGCACGGCCCGATCGCGCTGGTGACCGAGGGATTTCCGGTGGTGGCGGTCGCGACGGCGACCGCGACCCGGGAGAAGCTGCTCGGCAATCTCATGGAGGTCAAGGCGCGCGGGGCGGCGGTCCTGGCGGTCGCCGAGGCCGACGCCGACGGTGTCCGGCAGATCGCCGCGCTCGTCCTGCCGGTGCCCGCGGTGCACCGCCTGCTCCAACCCGTGGTCGCGGTGGTGCCGCTTCAGCTCCTCGCCTACAACGTCGCCGTCGAGCTCGGTCTCGATGTCGACCAGCCGAGGAACCTCGCCAAATCGGTCACGGTCGAGTAGCGCAGATTCCCGCGTCTGCGGCCGGGGCAGCGACAGCGACCGGGGCAGCGGTCGTGCTTCCGCCACCACGAAGTCCGACACCCCAAAGACCACGCCCCGCACATTTTCAGCACCGCTGTCTCGGCGCGTCTTCGCGATGGATCCTTGCCCGTCTGCTACGATCGAGCGGTGAATTCGGCAAGAGAACGCATCGCCTACCACATCGCCACCGTGCTCGGTCTCGGCGACCGGCTCCCGGCCCCCGGAACCACCGCGGGCTCGCTGCCGGCCGTCGTCGGCTGGTGGATGGCCATGCTTGTTCTTCCGACGCCGTCCGCCCGCCTCGCGGCCACCCTCGTCGGCGCGTTCGTGGTTTTCGGGGTTGGCATCTGGGCATCTCAGACCGAGAGCGCCCGCCGCGGCACCGGCGATCCCGGCCCGGTCGTCATCGACGAGGTGGTCGGCCAGTGGTTGACGGTGGCGCCGGCCGTGCTGCTGCTCGAACCCCAGACCCCGCTGAACCTCGGGCTGTCGGCGGTTGCCGGTTTCTTTCTCTTCCGGCTCTTCGACATCGCCAAGCCGTGGCCGGTGAACCGCTTCGAGGGGCTCCACGGCGGCGTCGGCATCATGGCCGACGATGTCGCGGCCGCCTGCTATGCCGCCATCCTGCTCGCGCTCGCCCTGTACCTGATCTGATCAGTCGAGGAGGTCGATGAAGGCCACCAGCCTGGCCGGCCCGGTGAGGCGGCTCGGCGCCGTCGGCGGTTCGCCGAGGGCCTCCACGGTCAGCCGGTCGCCCGACCGGGGCTCGATCTCGAGGGATCCTGCGCCGGTGGATTCGAGGCTGAGCAGCGCGGCGACCACGACTCCCGAGCCGCAGCACAGGGTTTCGGCCTCGACGCCCCGTTCGTACGAGCGGATCCGAAGACGGCCCGACTCCGACATCACGAAGTGGACATTGGCGCCGTCGGGGCCGAGGTCGTGATGGCGGCGCAGCGGCGGCGCCACCCGTTCGATCGGCAGGCTGTCGAGGTCATCGACCGGAAACACGATGTGGGGCACACCGAGGTCGAGCTGCCGGCCGCGCCAGGTGCCGTGCTCGGTCGCGAGGGTGCGGTCGGTCGGCGCCGTCGGCGGCGGAAGCTCGAGGGACACCTCGGCGCCCCGGACAGAGGCCGGAATCTCGACCCAGCCGGTGGCGACCGTCAGCTTCCGGGGCAGACCGAGCAGCTCGACCGCAGCACGAGCGGCACATCGGGTGCCGTTGGCGCAGAACGCCGACGGCGAACCATCGGCGTTGCGGTAGACGAGACGAATCGTGTCGTTGCCGCCAACGAAAACCGCGAGGGTGCCGTCCGCGCCGACCCCCCGGCGGCGATCGCAGAGCTTCCTCACCAGGTCGGCCTCGTCGGAAAGCCGTGCCGCCCAGGTGCCGGTGCCGAGCAGGAAGTCGTTGCCCGCGCCCTCGACCTTGACGAGACGGGGCTTCACGGACTCGATCCTCGCGCCGCGACGCAACTCGAGGCCGCGCTCTCGTTGCCGGCGCTGTCGACGGCGGTGACGCTGTAGACCGATGTCCCCGGAGGCGGCGCGTCGTCCTCGAACCCGACCGCCTTGATGTCGTCGGCGAGGAGGACCGCCGGCGAACCCTCGGCGCCGCGGGAGACCCGATAGCTGTCCGCCTCGGTCACCGCCCCCCAGCGCAGGCGCACCCTCTCACCCTCCGGCAGGCAGACCAGATCGGTCGGCGCCGCAGGTGGATAGATGTCCGGATAGAAGAGACCGATCGGGGCGCCCGGCTCACCGATGACCCGTGGGCCGTCGTCACGTCGACGCACCGACCGCAGACGGTAGTTCCAGGCCTGGCCCTGGCCGGCGCTGCGGTCGAGCCACTCGCCGGTGGTCACGGGCGTGCCGATAACGGCGCTCCAGAGCTCGCCGTCGGATGATCGCTCGACGAGCACCGGAACCTCATCTTCGGGAACCCAGGACAGCCGAATTCCCTCGGCCCGGGCCTCCAGGACGAGTTCGGTGGGCGGTGCGGGCGGGACCGTCGGAACGATGCGGACGATGTTCGACAACCCGGATTCTCGGCCGCGACAGCAGACGGTGCGCACCGCATACCAGATCATCTGCGCTTCCTCGGATGGATAGTCGCGGCGCCACGCCTCGAGGTTGTCGACCCACTCGAGCTTCGACCCCCGGGTGGCGCCATCGAGCCCCGCGCGGTCGAGGACCGTGACGCGTTCGCCGTTGGAGAGCAGCAGCTGGCGGTTCAGGTCCCGATCGCGGGCGCTCTCGCCCGGCGCGGGCGCCTCCACCTCGAGCAGGGTGAGCCGCCACACCTCGACCGATTCGAGATCGTGCAGGGACTCCCCGGAGGTGGTGCTCGACGGATAGCTCCAACCGAGGATGGCCTGGCGATCCTCCTGGAAGACGGTCAGATCCCGGGTCGCATCGGCGATCCGGATCACCGGCGGCAGCGGCGGGCTCTTGATGCCGCAACCGGCGGCGAGCAACGGCGCCGCCGCGGCGAACACGATCGCGCCCCATCCACGGGCTGGTCTGGCCGGGTTAGAAAACACCGCACCCAGCTTACAAGATATAGCGGGCGAGGTCGCTGTCCCCGAGCAGTTCACCGAGCCGCTCCTGGACCATTTCAGAGGTCACCACGATGGTCTCTCCGGTCCGTTCGGGGGCTTCGAAGCTGAGCTCCTCGAGCAGCCGTTCGAGCACGGTGTGCAGCCGCCGGGCGCCGATGTTCTCGGCCTCCGAGTTGATCTCGGCCGCCATCGCGGCGATGGTCTTCACCGCCGCGTCGTCGAATTGCAGGGTGATCCCCTCGGTGGCGAGGAGCGCAGTGTACTGGCGGACGAGCGAGTTCTCGGGTTCGGTGAGAATACGGACGAAGTCGTCGGCGTCGAGGGCGGCAAGCTCGACCCGGATCGGAAACCGGCCCTGGAGCTCGGGGATCAGATCGGAGGGCCGCGACACGTGGAAGGCGCCGGCAGCGATGAAGAGGATGTGATCGGTGCGGACGACCCCGTGCTTTGTCGTCACGTTGGTGCCCTCGACGATGGGCAGGAGATCGCGCTGCACGCCCTCGCGGGACACATCCGGGCCGCCGTGACCGCCGGCCTCTTCGCGGGACGCGATCTTGTCGATCTCGTCGAGAAAGACGATTCCGGCCTCCTCGACCCGCTTGAGGGCGTCCGCCTCGACCTGCGAATGGTCGATGAGCTTTTCTTCCTCTTCCGTGATGAGGATCCGGCGGGCTTCTCCGACCTTCATCCGCTTGCGGGTCTTCTTGCCGCCGAACATGCCGCCGAACATGTCCTTGAAGTTGATGCCCATGGATTCCATGCCCTGGGGCCCGAACATCTCCAGGGTCGGGACCCGCTGTTCCGAGATCTCGAGCTCGACCTCGTGCCCTTCGAGCAGGCCGTCGCGGAGGGGCTTCTTGAGCGCACGCCGCTTCTCATCGAGCGCCGCTTCGGCGGCGGATGACGAGCTCACCACCAGAAGGTCGAGGAGGCGATCCTCGGCGGCGCGCTCGGCCCGCACCTTGACCTCGCGGGCGCGCTCGTCGCGCACCATGTGGATCGCGGCGTCGGTGAGATCGCGGATGATGGACTCGACATCGCGCCCGACATAGCCGACCTCGGTGAATTTGGACGCCTCGACCTTGAGCAGCGGCGAACCCGTGAGCTTGGACAGCCGGCGGGCGATCTCGGTCTTGCCGACACCGGTGGGTCCGATCATGATGATGTTCTTCGGCGCCACCTCCTCGCGCAGCGCGGGGTCCAGCTGTTGCCGCCGCCAGCGGTTGCGCAGCGCCACGGCGACGGCCTTCTTGGCGGCCTTCTGGCCGACGATGAAGCGGTCGAGTTCGGCGACGATTTCGCGCGGGGTCAGGCTGTCCAGTCTCACGAGCTCAGCTCCTCGATGGTGATGTGGTCGTTGGTGTAGATGTCGATGGATGCGGCGACCGTGAGCGCCTCGCGGACGATCTCCGCCGCCGGCATTTCGGTGTGCTTGAGCAGAACCCGCGCCGCCGCCAGCGCGTAGGAACCACCCGAACCGACCGCCACGACGTCGTCATCCGGCGACAGGACCTCGCCGGTGCCCGAGACCAGCAGCGTCGCCTTCCGGTCGGCGGTGATGAGCATCGCCTCGAGGTGGCGCAGCGCCTTGTCGGTGCGCCAGTCGCGCGCGAGCTCGACCGCCGCCCGTTCGAGGTTGTGGCCGTAGGCTTCGAGCTTCGCTTCAAACCGGGTGAAGAGGGCGAGGGCATCGGCCACCGAACCGGCGAAACCGGCCAGGACCTTGCCCCCGGCCAGGGTCCGGACCTTGGCGGCGCCATGCTTGATGACCGTGTTCCCGAGGGTCACCTGACCATCGGAACCGAGGGCGACGGTCCCCTCGCGGCGAACCGCCACCACCGTCGTGTGGTGCCACTTGGACATATGAACCTCCAGCGCTGCATTGTACGCGGTCACTCGTTGCCGGTTGCTCGTTGCGAACGAGCTCCTACAACCGATCGAGCTTGGCGATCGTCGGCACCAGGGTCTTGCGCCCGGCTCGATCGAAGAAGACCACCAGCTTGAGGCGGGGGCCGGAGCCCTGACAGGCGAGAACCACTCCGGTCCCGAACCTGCCGTGCCGGACCCGGTCGCCGGGGCGCCACCCCTGACCCGACTCGTCGATCGCCGTGGCCGCGACCTTCTTCGCCGGGCGGCCGGCGGGGCGGGGGCGCGGCGCTCGATCCGCGGCCGCCGGAGCACCGGGGCCAAAGACCGCCGGCGACCCGGTCAAGGGGCTGTCCGAAACATCGGTGTAACAGTCCGCGGGCAGCTCCTCGAGGAAACGCGACGGTCGGGTGGGCAGCCGGGTTCCGAAAAGAAACCGTGTCCGAGCCAAGGTCATGGCGAGCCAACGGCGGGATCGGGTCATCCCGACATAGGCGAGCCGCCGCTCTTCCTCCAGCGATTCGGGCTCGTCGCGGGAGTTGGAGTGGGGCAGGAGACCGTCCTCGAAGCCGGCGAGGACCACGACATCGAACTCGAGCCCCTTGGCGGCGTGCAGGGTCATCAGACTGACGGCGTCGGGGCTGGAGTCCTCGTCGTGCTCTTCGAGGAGGGAGATGGCGTCGAGGAAGGCCTCGAGATCCTGGCCCCGGCCGGCGGCCTCGGCGACGGCGGCCGCCAGCTGTTGGAGATTTTCGCGCCGCGCGGTCTTCTCCTCATCGTCGCCGTCGTACATCGCGAGCAACCCGGCGGCCTCGAGCAGCCAGCCCACGAGATCCCCGGGATCGAGCTCGGTCCGTTGCTCGCGGGCCTCGTCGAGGATCTGAAAGAAACGTTCGAGGGAGATCCGCGCCCGAGGACTGAGTTCATCGGGGAGCTTCCGCGCGGCCTCGACCATGGTGGTGCCGTCACGATCGGCGCACGCGCGGAGAATATCGATGGTGGCGGCGCCGATCCCGCGGGTGGGCACGTTGACCACCCGCTCGAAGGCGATGGTGTCGTCGGATCGAACGACGAGGCGAAGGTAGGCGAGGGCGTCCTTGACCTCGGCCCTTTGCCAGAACCGGAGCCCGCCGATGACCCGGTGGGCGATGTGGCGGGAGGTGAACTCCTCCTCGAAGGAGCGCGTCTGGGCGTTGGTTCTCACCAGCACGGCCATCCCGCCGAGCGGGGTCCGGCGCTGCAGTTCCTGGAATCGGTCGGCGACCCAACGCGCCTCGGCCCGCTCATCCGAGCCGACATAGAGCCGCACATCGTCGCCGCCCTCGCGGTTGGTGAAGAGGGTCTTGCCGCGCCGTCGTTGGTTGGCGGCGATGAGGGCGCCGGCAGTCGCCAGGATGGGCGCGGTGGAGCGGTAGTTCTCCTCGAGCTTGACCACCGCCGCGCCCGGGAAGTGGCGTTCGAAAGCGAGGATGTTGTCCATCTCGGCGCCGCGCCAACGATAGATCGACTGGTCCTCGTCGCCGACGGCGGTGAGGTTGCGGTCGCCCGAGAGCACGATTTCGAGAAGGTCCATCTGAAGCGCGTTGGTGTCCTGGAACTCGTCCACCAGGAGCCAGCGGGCCCGGGTCTGAACCCGGCTGCGGATCTCGGCGTGGTCCCTGAGAACATCGCGGGCGAGCACCAGCATGTCGTCGAAGTCGACCGCGCCGGCGGCCCTCTTTCTCGCCTCGTAGCCCTCCCAGACACGGGCGAGGAGCTCCGACTGGGAGTCCGCCGCGCGGGCGGCGAAGGCCGCCTGGCCGGTGCCGCGGTTGACGAGACCGGAGATCCTGCCGAGGAGGGTGCGGGGCGGGTGCTCCTTGGGATCGAGACCGAGCTTCTTGAGCTCGCGCTTGATCATCTGGCGCTGCTCGTCGCTATCGGCGATGACGAACCGCCGGGGCAGACCGGCGGCCTGCGGGTCGCGCCGCAGGATCTCCAGGGCCCAGCGGTGGAAGGTGCCGACAAAACCGCCGCGCAAGGGCTCGCCGAGGAGGGTCTCGACGCGCTCGCGCATCTCGAGGGCGGCCTTGTTGGTGAAGGTCACGGCGGTGATCTCGGTGTCTCGGGCCCGGTCGTTGGCCAGGAGGTAGGCGACCCGGTAGGTCAGGACCCGGGTCTTGCCCGAGCCCGCGCCGGCGAGAACCAACAGCGGTCCGGTGCCGTAGGAGACCGCTTCGCGTTGCGGGTCGTTGAGATCGTCGGTGAGTCTGCTCATGGGCGCGCATTGTGGCACACCCCCCGCGTCCGTGCCCGTGCCTGACGACCGCGGCAGCGTCAGAGCTCGGCGGCGGCGGCAGGGTCAGAAGCCAGCGACCAGCTTCATTCCTTCATGATCCCTCAGTTTCTTGGTGTCTTCGTGGTTGCGGCGACGGACCGTCTCTGTGCGCCTCTGTGCCCCTGTGGTCAGTCACACACGCTACCGGGCCTCGAGTGCGTCGAGAAGCCTCTGGTGAAAACCGTCGAAGCTGCCCGAAGAGCAACCGAGGACGACATCGCCGGAACGCAGGTGGGGCAACAGCACTTCGACCGCATCGGCGCCGGGTCCGGGCATCAATGACCGGACACCCCCGGCCTCGAGTTCGCGGGCAAGGGCTTCCCGGTCGAGGATCTCACCCTCGGCGAGGCGACCGCTGTGGAAGGGGGCGGCGACGAACGCGAGATCCGCGCCCGCCAGCGCCGCGAGATAGGCGGCGCCGAAATCGCGCCTGGCGGCGGTGAGCGAGCGGGGTTCGAAGGCGACCACGATCCGTCTTCCGGGCCAGCGTTGGCGCGCCGCGGCGATGGTGACGCCGACCGCGGTGGGGTGGTGGGCGAAGTCGTCGACCACCGTGACACCGGCAGCCTCGCCCCGGGTCTCCATGCGCCGGGCGACACCGGGAAACCGGGCCAGGGCGGCCAGCGCCTGATCCGGGTCAAGCCCGACCGTGAGGGCGGCGGCCAACGCGAGCGCGGCGTTCTGGGCGTTGTGATAGCCGGCGAGGGGCAGCGACAGCTCGAGGGGCTCCCCCCGCCACCTCAGCGCCGCTCTGCCGCCCTCGGGGCTCGGTTCCCATGCGCTGAGCACGAGGTCGCAGCCGGCCTCCGAACCCACCTTCAGCACCGGCGCGGTGGCGTCGCGGGTGGCGGCCAGGGCGTGATCGGACCACGCATTCACCACCACCGCCCCGGTTTTCGGGACCTGGGCCGCCCCGGCGCGAAAGGCCGTCAGCACGGCATCCAGGCTCGGGTAGAGATCGGCGTGGTCGTACTCCACCGGTCCGAGGATGAAGAGGTGGGGCCGGTAGTGGAGGAACTTGGGTCCGCGATCGAAGAACGCGGTGTTGTACTCGTCGCCTTCGATGACCATCAACGGGCCGTCGCCGAGTCGGAATCCGTGTCGGTTCCACTTCGGAAGACCGCCCACGAGATAGCTCGGATCGGTGTCACAGGCTTCGAGGATCCAGGCGAGGAGGGACGAGGTGGTGGTCTTGCCGTGGGTGCCCGCCACGACCAGACTTCTCGGACCCCGAGCGAGGACATAATGCGCGACCGCTTCGGCCTGCGAGATGAATGGGATGCCGCGTTCGAGAACCGCCGCGACCTCGGGATTGTCGCGCGGTACCGCATTGCCGATGATGACCCGATCCAGGTCCGTCGGAATCTTCTCCGGGTCCCAGCCGATCCTGGCGACGATGCCGAGCTCGTCGAGCAGCGTGCTCATCGGGGGGTAGAGGCCGCTGTCGACGCCCTCGACATGGTGACCGGCGGCCTGGAGCAGGCCGGCGAGCGGCGCCATGGCGGTTCCTCCGATGGGCAGGAAGTACAACCGCTCGGCTTTTCGGTAAAGGTCTTGCAACTCTTCGCCCTCCCGGGTTGCGGGTCGACGGCCCGGTTTCTACGATTGTCCCTTGTTGGATGGAAGACCACAAGGAGGCAGTCCGATGCTCAAACGAAAACTGACATATCTCGCACTTGCGGCAATGGTGATCGGCGCCACGACCACCTTCGCCCAGACCGCCGGCAGTCCGGCGCTCGTGGTGCCCACGAAGATCGTCGATATCGGGACGGTGTCCCAGGGTGTGACGGTTGACGCCGTTTTCGACCTCGTCAACGAGGGTGATGCAAAGCTCGTCATCAAGGCGGTCCGGCCGACCTGCGGCTGCACCGTGGCCGACTTCGACCCCGAGATCGCACCCGGCGCGACCGGCAAGATCAAGGCCAAGCTCGACACCAAGGATTTTTCCGGACCGATCTCCAAATCGATCCTGGTCATGACCGACGATCCCCAGAACCCGACGGTGACCCTGGTCATCAAGGCGGATATCCGGCCGTTCATCGAGATCCTGCCGCGGCCGCTGATTCGGTTCAATGCCGTCCTGCACGAGCCCATGAACCAGACCTTCATCGTGGTCGGTGCGGATCCCAACCAGACCATAAAACTCAAGAGCGTCGAAAGCAGCGTTCCCTTCATCACGACCTCGGTGCGACAGCTCGGCGAGGACGAGCTCGTCAAGGGCAAATCGAAGTCCCAGTACGAAGTCACCCTCGCGCTGACGGACGACACCCCGGTGGGCCCGGTCAACGCGGTCCTGTCGGTGAACACCGATCTGAAAGAAGCGCCCACGGTCCCGGTCAAGGTCTACGGCGTGATTCGTGCGCTCATCCACGTGACCCCCACCCAGGTCCAGTTCGGTTCGGTCGAATCCAA